>NZ_JQNA01000002.1:3131856-3445041 GCF_000745015.1 Burkholderia sp. 9120
GCTAGCGCGTAAGCGGCGCGTCATGCAGTGCGTGCTTAGTACAAATTTTTTGAATCATACGTTCAGTTTTTTTCGCGCATCCATTGCCATCGATGTTCTAGACTTCGGGGACGCAACGCTGAGCGGGCATTCCTCAGTTTTTCCTCCATTCGTTGCGTCAGGGAACTCAGGTAATGATTCGCATAGGTTCGCTTCTGGTCGATCTCGAGCGCCGGGAAGTGCTTGCCGACGGTAAGCCCGTCCGGCTGGGCAGCCGCGCATTCGATATGCTGGCCGTGCTGATCGCCGCGAACGGTGAACTGGTGTCGAAGAACGAGATGCTGAAGGCCGTCTGGCCGAATGCGATCGTCGAAGAAAACAATCTGCAAGTGCATATGTCGGCGCTGCGCAAGATGCTCGGCGACAGTCGCGGACTGATTCGCACGGTGTCCGGCCGAGGCTACCGCTTGCTGCAGAGCCGCGCGCCGAATGCGCCCGACGACGCGGACCACGAAGAACACGTGGCCGAGCGCGCCACCTCTCATCCCGCCACTCCCCATAACCTGCCTGGCAGTTACTCGCCGTTGATCGGCCGCGGCAAAGCGCTCGAAGACGTCGCGCTGGCCTTGTCGTCGGCTCGCCATGTGACGCTGGTCGGATCGGGCGGCATCGGCAAGACCCGCCTCGCGGTCGAGATCGCGCGTGGCCTGCTGACGCGTTTTCCCGATGGCGTCTATCTGGTCTCGCTGGCTTCCGCCACCGACGCGAGCGGCGTGCTGGCCGCATTCGCGGCGAGCGTCGGCGTCACGCCGTCGATGGGTCCGCTGACGCTCGCCACCCTCACCAGGGAAATCGGCGAGCGGCGCATGCTGTTCGTGCTCGACAACTGCGAGCACGTGCTCGGGCCCGCCGCGGAACTGGCCGAGACGCTCCTGAATGTGAGTCCCACGGTGCGCGTGCTGGCCACGAGCCGGGAGCCGCTGCGTGTTGCCGACGAGCATCTGTACTGGGTCGCTTCGCTCGACGTGCCGGCGCGGGACGATCCCAGCCAGGAGGTGCTGCAATGCAGTGCGGTCGAGCTGTTCGTGTCGCGTGCCCGCGCGATCGACACGCGTTTTTTCTCCGATGAGAGAAGCATTCACCTGACCGGCGAGGTGTGCCGCCGTCTCGACGGCATTCCGCTCGCGATCGAACTGGCGGCGGCGCGCGCGGCGATACTCGGCATCGAGACGCTCGCCGGCCATCTCGACGATCGCTTCAACATGCTGACCGGCGGCAATCGCACGGCGCTGCCGCGCCATCAGACCTTGAAGGCCACGCTCGACTGGAGCCACGCGCTGCTCGACGACGCCGAGCGCGCGACGCTGCGGCGGCTCGGCATCTTCGTCAACAGCTTCACGATGGAAGCGGCGATCGCGGTAGCCGGCGACGACACAATGCGCGAACTCGACGTGATCGCCGCCGTCTCCGGGCTGGTCGAAAAATCGCTGGTGGTGACGCGCATGGAAGGCGGCCGCGCCAGCTATCGGCTGCTGGAGACCATGCGCGCCTACGCGATCCAGAAGCTCGAAGACAACGGCGAGCGGCGCAGCGTCACGCTGCAGCACGCGCGTTACTTCCTGAGTCTGTTGGAGCGCGAGGCGCAGGGTCGCGCGGACCCGGCGAACGCGTTTTCCGACGCCTGGTATCAGCGCATGCGCGCGCTGCTGGACGACGTGCGCGCGGCGCTCGGCTGGGCGCTGTCGCCCAAGGGCGACGAAGCGCTCGGCGAGACGCTGGCCGTGAAGACGGTCTTTCTGCTGTATGAACTTTCGCTGGTCGACGAATGCTGCAGGTGGGCGCGGCGGGCGCTCGACGCCGTCGCGGCAACGCACTACGGCTCGCGCTCGACTCACCATCTGCGGGTTCGGATGGAACTGCAGGCGGCGCTCGGCGCGGCGCTGGTCTACGTCAATGGACCGGATCGCGAAACGCGCGGCCTGTGGTCCGAGATTCTGGCGTCGGCCATTGCGCTCGGCGACGCGGCGTTCGAAGCGCGGGCCTTGTGGGGCATGTGGAATGGGAGCCAGTCGTCCGGCGCGGCGCGCAATGCACTGGCGTTCGCGAAGCGCTTCGCGTCGCGCGCGGCCGAAACCGGCGACGCGGGCAACGCGGTGCTCGCGTACCGGTTGCTGGGCATCGCGTCGCACTATGCGGGCGATCAGCAGCAGGCGCGCGCGTCGATCGAACAACTGCTGCTGCGCTGCGACAGCTTGCGCTATGGTCTGCCGCTCGGGCGTTCGATCGATCAAGGTATCGTCGGCCGCGCGACGCTGGCGCGCGTGCTGTGGTTGCAAGGGTGGCGCGATCAGGCGATGCGGCACGCCGAGGCGTGCGTTGTCGACGCGTGCAATCAGCAACAGGCGATCGTCAAATGCTATGTGCTGATCGAGGCGCTGGTGCCGCTCGCGCTGTTATCGGGCAAGCGGGAGCGGGCCACTCAGGCGCTCGCGCTGCTGCACGAAGTCGCGACGCATGCGGGCTTGAGCGTGGCGCAAGCCTGTTGCCGTTGTTTCGGCGAATACCTGCGCTCGCTGGACGACGTCAGCCCGGAGCGTCTGCATGCGTTCCGTGTCGCGCTGGACCATCTCGAGTCGCTCGAATTTGGCGCGCCGCGCGCGATGCTGATCGGTCAGTACAGTCTCGCGCTCGGCCGCGCGGGTCAACGGGACGAAGGCGTGGCCACGGTGACGCGCGCGCTGATGCGTTGTGACGAAACCGGCGACCACTGGTATGCCGGCGAACTCAGGCGCATTCATGGCGAATTGCTGCTGATGGCGCCGGCGGGTGCGCCGCCGTCGGAGATCGTGGCGCGCGATGCGGAAGACTGTTTGATCGCGGCGCTGGAAGATTCGCTCGCGCAAGGCTGCCGCTCGTTGCAACTGCGTGCCGCGACCAGCCTGGGCGCGCTGTGGCACACGCAAGGCCGCAGCGTCGAGGCGGCGCAGTTGCTCAGTTCCGCATGCGCGAAGCTGACCGAAGGGCTCGACTGGGACGACTTCAAGGCCGCGACCAACGTGCTGCTGATCGCCTCGGCGGCGGCCGGCGAGCAGGGCGGCGCTTCAGCCGCTATCGCCTCAACAGCCTTAAAAGTCTCACAACCCGCCACCGTCAGAATTCCCCGCCCCCGCGCGGATTCATTCGACGAAGACGCTCGAAGCAACGTGGTAGAGCGCGACTAGGTCGGCTCTTCAGCCGTGCATCATTCTTTGTTGCGCGGCGTCGTCGATCAGGTTCGGCCGGTCCAGTTGCTCGACCCACCAACGCAGCGCCTTACCCGTTTCGTCGCCGCGCCACGCGAGATAGAAATGCGTGGTGTGCCGCATGCCGATCACTTCCTTCTGCACCAGTTCACCGCGGCTCAGCGGCTCGGCGGCGAGGCATTCCGGAATTGTGCCGGCCGCGAGACCGCGGATCTGCGCGGCGAGTTTCGCTTCGAGCGTCGGGACCGTCATGACCTCCTGGTGCTCGGCAATCGCGATGGTGCGCGGCGCCAGTTTGCGCGACGTGTCGCCGATCGCCACTACGCGATATTTCGCCACGAGATCTTGCGTCAGCGGGCCGGGCATCGACGCGAGCGGATGATCCGGTGCGACCACGAAGACATGCTTTAACGAGCCGATCGGTTTGGCCATCAGATTGGGAATCGGCGGCGGGTCGCCCGCCGCGCCCACCACCAGGTCCGCGCGACGCGTCAGCAGCGCGTCCCACGAGCCGCCCAGCACTTCTTTCGACAGATGCAGGCGGGTATCCAGCTTCAGCTTGTAGAAATCGCTGACGTGGTCCCACAGCAGATCGAACGGAATGATTTCGTCGATCGCGACATGCAGGTCGGTTTCCCAGCCGTGCTGGATGCGTTTGGCCTTGCATTCGAGGTCTTCCGCCGCCTGTAAAAGACGGCGTCCTTCCTCGACCACCACGCGCCCCGCGTGCGTGAGCGTGGCGCGCCTGCCGCTGCGGTCGAACAGCTTGACGCCGAGATCAAGCTCCAGCTTCTGGACCAGATACGTCAGCGAC
The DNA here is from genome assembly GCF_000745015.1 of Burkholderia sp. 9120. Classification (NCBI taxonomy): domain Bacteria; kingdom Pseudomonadati; phylum Pseudomonadota; class Betaproteobacteria; order Burkholderiales; family Burkholderiaceae; genus Burkholderia; species Burkholderia sp. 9120. The sequence continues at coordinate 3,135,892 of NZ_JQNA01000002.1, forward strand.
GACGGCACCTTGTGCAGCGTTTCGGCCGCACTGGCGAAGGTGCCGGTCCGGTCGATGGCGTCGAGCACCTGTAGCACTTCGAAAGAGAGATTCATGGCGAACGGCGGGAAGGCTTGAAGTACGCCAGCATACTGGATTCCGCGCGTTTTTCTAATGCTTTCCAACGCCTTCCAGCGACCCGCGTGGCTTTTTTCTTCGCGCGCCGCGAGCCGATCCATTAAGGTGTTTTTAGTCCGGTTCAGGACATTTTTGACGGGATAGCCTAGCCTTGGCAGATTACGGCAGCCGAACGGCGCCGGGCTATTTCGCGGCCACCCTGGCCACCCACCCATGCTCACCCAGCGCTTGACGACTGCCCTATGACGCCGCCCGCGGATGCCGACGGCGCGGCCGCGCCGCGCCTGCGTGACGAGTGGAAGGCGTACTGGAGCGACGACGCCCCGCGCCTGCTTCACATCGTTAAAGTCGCCATGGCGGCGACCCTGGCGATGGGCTTGTGCATGCGCCTGGAACTGCGCACGCCGGGCACGGCGATGGTGTCGTGCGTGATCGTGATGATGCATCAGCAAAGCGGCATGGTGATCGCGCGTGGTTTTTATCGCGGACTGGGCATGGTGTGCGGCAGTCTGGCGGGCCTTGTGCTGATCGCGTTGTTCCCGCAGCAGCCGCTGCTGTTCTTTCTCGCGTTGGCGGCGTGGATCGGCGCGTGCGTGTTCGGCGCGTCGTACTACCGCAATTTTCAGTCGTATGGTTTCGTGCTGGCCGGCTACGGCACGGCGATCACCGCGATGCCGGCGTGGTCGAATCCGTATGGCGTGTTCGACAACGTCGTCTTCACCGTGAGCGAAGTGGTGATCGGCGTGGTCTGCGCGAGCGTGATCAGCGCGGCGGTGTTTCCGCAGCGCGTCACGCCGGCGCTCTACGCATCGAGCCAGCGCAACTTCACGCATCTGTTGAATGCGTTGCATGCGGTGCTCGAACGCACGGCCGCCGTTGCCGGGTTCGACCTGTTTCTCGACCTGATCCGCGAGCGGGCCGGCGTGGAAACGCTGCGCAGCGGCGCGGTGTTCGAAGATCCGTCGATCCGTCTGCACAACCACCTGTTTCTCGATCTCGACCGGAGCTTTCTTGACACCGTGGCGTGGATTCATGCGCTGCATCAGTTGAAGGCGCGGGTCGCCGCCGAAGCCGGTCCGCGCGTGCTGGCGGTCGTCGACGAACTGCTCGGCGACCTGCTCGCCATCGTGCCGGATCTGCGCCAGACGGAACCGGTCGCGCTCGACCAGGTGCAGACCATGCTGGCTCGTCTCGACGCGTTCGAACAGGCGCTGCCCGCGCAACTGGAGCGTCTGCTTCGATCGCTCGACGGCCAGGCGCCGCAGCAGCGCCAGTTCGCGGCGACCACCGGCGCGGCGCTGTTCTTTTCAATCGCTGATCTGCGCTTGCTGTGCCGCGCTTATGTCGACGCGCGGGTCGAGGACCGGCAGCCGTGGAGCCTGTCGGTGTTTCAGGCGCTCAGCCGGATCGGCCGGACTCGCGCGACAGCCAACCGCACGGCGGCGCTGGTAGCCGGCGCGCGCGCGGCGATCGCGGTGCTGGCGGTCGGGGCAGCGTGGCTCGCGTCGGGCTGGGTGAACGGCTCCAGCGCGATCGTTGCGGTGGCGATTACCAGTGCGCTATTTGCGCTCGTGCCGAACCCGGCCGTGGTGAGCTGGCAGATTTTCGGCGGTTGCCTGTCCGGCTGGCTGGCGGGCTTCGGCTTCAACTTTTTTTTGTTGCCGCGCTTCGATAACTTTCCGTTGCTCGCGGCGACGATAGCGATCTTCGTGATGGTGGGCAGCTACGTGAATTCGTTCGCGAAGACGGCGGTGCTCGGGCTCGGCTTCAGCATCTATTTTTGCTTCATTGTCAGCATTTCGAATCCGACTGTTTATAACCCGAGCGCTTACCTCGATACCGGCTTTGCGCTGCTGGTCGGTATCGCCGCCGCGGCGGTCGCGTTCTCGACCATCGTGCCGCGCGCGGGCGACTGGATTTCAGCGCAGTACCTGAAGCAGATTCGTGCGCTGGTGGCGGAGAGTGCACGTGACGACGAACTCGACGATCTGCTTTACAGCTTCGAATTGAGTCTGCGCGATTTCATCATCCAGATCGCGGCGGCGCCGGTCGATCCGCGCGTGGATCGCAATCGTCTGATCGGCTGGGCGTTCGCCGCGCTGGAGATTGGCCGCGCGATGATCCAGATGCGGCTCGATACCGAACGGCTCGGCGGCGCGCTGCCGACCGGCTGGCCCGCCGCGCAGGACGCGTGGCTCGCGGCGCTCGCCGAGCTGTTCTGCAGTGCCGCGCCGCAGGCCGCTCAAGCCGCCTTGGCCGCGACGCGGCGCGCGCTGGACGTGTTGCCGATCACGCACAGCAACACGGTGGATGCCGCGATGCTCACGCATTGCCGGATGCGCGCGTTGCTGCACTTCACGGAACTGACCTTGCAGGACGATACTGTGTGGCTGTGGCAAACCCCGGGAGCGCCGGCATGAGCGCGCGTTGTCTGTTCACCTTGACGAGATCGCGAGCGATAGCGGCGGCGCTCGCGTGTATGTCGCTGCTGGGCGCGTGCACCGACAGCGGCGGCATCCATACGCGCGAGTCGATGATCGACCCGGCATCGCTCGATGCGGGGGCCGCGTTGCGCGCAACCCAGCGGGACGCGAAGTGGCCCACCGACCGCTGGTGGCAACCGTGGGGCGACCCGCAACTCGACACGCTGGTGCAGGACGCCACGGCCGGTAATCCCGGCTTGCGCGCGGTCGAGGCGCGGATCGACGCGGCGCACTTCCAGCTACAGATTGCCGGTGCGGCCGAGTTGCCGCAACTCGATGCCGGCGGCAGTTTCGAGCGCCGCCGCTATGCGCGCTACAACACGCCGGCGCCGCCGGGCGGCACGACGGTGTGGAGCAACAGCATCCAGGCGGATCTCTCTTACGACCTCGATTTGTGGGGCAAAACCCGCGCGCTTCGCGAAGGCGCGCTCGACAACCTGCATGCGACCGCCGCCGACGCGCGCTTCGCCGAAATCGAATTGCAAACCGCCGTGGTGCGCAGCTACGTGCAGTTGTCGTTGCAGTACGCGCTGCTGGACGTCTACCGCGCGGTGCAGGACGAGCAGCAGCACACGCTCGACATCGCAACGCGCCGCTGGCACGCGGGCGTGGGCAGTCAGCTCGAAGTCAGCCAGGCCGCCACGCAGTTCGCGACGAGCACGACGCGCGTGCAGCAAGCGCAGCAGCAGCTTGCGTTGACCCGCATCGTCCTCGCCGGGCTGGCCGGCAAAGGACCGGGTTACGGCGACACGCTGCGCCGTCCGGGCCTCGCCTTGAGCGTGCCGGTCGCGTTGCCGGCGTCGCTACCGGCGGACCTGCTCGGCCATCGGCCGGACGTGGTGGCGGGGCGTTGGCGCGTGCTCGAAGCGGACAAGGGCATCGACGCCGCGCACGCCAACTTCTATCCGGACATTGATTTGCTGGCGACGGCGTCGCTCGGTTCGGCGGCGACCTTCGGCGGCTTCTTCAACTTTCTGAATAGCGACGGCATGGGTCACGGCGTAGGCGCCGCGATCTCGCTGCCGATCTTCGACGGCGGACGCCGGCGCGGCCAATACGGTGTAGCAGTCGCCTCGCGCGATGCCGCGGTCGACGCGTACAACCAGAGCGTGGTGAACGCGATGCAGGGCGTGGCGATTCAGGTGGTGTCGCTGCGTTCGCTCGACCAGCAGCAGGCGTCGGTGGAAAGCACGCTGGCGTCGGCGCGCCGCTCGTTCCGGCTGGCCGACACCGGCTATCGCAGCGGCATCACCGAATTTCTGAACGTGCTGGCCGCGCAGAACGAACAGTTGCAGCAGGAGGAAAGCCTCGCGCAGATTCAGGCGAAACGCCTCGACGCGTGGGCGCTTCTGATGAAAGAGCTGGGCGGCGGTTTCGCGTCCGCACCGGCCGACGACGTGTCGCAAGGAGCCAGCGATGCCGGGCGAAATTGATCTGTTCTCGCTGCTGGTGCCGGGGCTGCTGCCGATTCTCGTCGGCTGCGCGCTGCTGTTTTTTGTGCTCGATCTGGTGCTGGCGAGGCTCGGCTTCTATCGCTATACGTGGCACCCCGGGCTATTCCGCATCGCGTTGTTCGCCGCGCTGTTCAGCGGCATCGCGCTGTTGCTGCGTCAATAAGCTCGCAACTGAAACGCTTCCATGAATTCACCGACCGTCAACGTCCGGCCAAGAAGATGAAAACGCAATCCCTGCTGCGCGCAGCTTTCACGCTTACCCTTCTCGTCGTGGCGATTCTGCTGGTGCGCCTGCTGTGGCTCGACTACATGTTCTCGCCGTGGACGCGCGACGGCCGGGTTCGCGCCCAGGTCGTGCAGGTTGCCACCGACGTCTCCGGCCTCGTCAGCGAAGTGCGGGTGAAGGACAACCAGTTCGTGCGCAAAGGCGACATTCTGTTCGTGCTCGATCCGGCGCGTTTCCACTACGCGGTGGCGCAAGCCGATGCCGATCTGCTGCGCGCTCAGGCGCAGGTGGAGCAGGCCCGCGCGCAGATGGCGGGCAGCGAATCCGGCTTCGCGATGAAGCGCGCGCAGGCGGCGCGTCGCGCCAATCTGGCGGGCGATGTGATTTCCGATGAAAGCCGCGTCGACGCAGCGTCGCTCGCGAAGCAATCAGCCGCCGCGTATGCCGCCGACGTCGCCGCTTACAGCGCGGCCCAGGCGCAGGTCAAGACCGCACAGGTCGCGCAGCAGACGGCGGTGCTCAATCTCGCGCGCAGCGAAGTGCACGCGCCGACCGATGGTTACATCACCAATCTGAATCTCTATCCAGGCGATTTCGCCACGGCCGGCAGCGCGCGAATGGCGCTGATCGACTCGCATTCGTTCTGGGTCTATGGCTACTTCGAAGAAACCAAGCTGCCGCATGTGCATGTGGGCGATCAGGCGGTGGTGCGGCTGATGTCGGGCGGCGAAGAGATTCTTGGGCACGTCGATAGCCTTGCAAGCGGGATTGCCGATCGCGACAATCCGACCAGCAACGGCGATCTGCTCGCCGACGTCAATCCGATCTTCACGTGGGTGCGCCTTGCGCAACGCGTGCCGGTGCGGGTGCATCTCGACCACATTCCCGCCGGGATGAAGCTCGCGATGGGCATGACCTGCACGGTCACGCTGCGGCCGAAAGACGGTCACTCGTCGTGAACGTTTGAGCGTCTTAACGCCTGGCGATTGACGCGCTTGACGTTTGACGAATCACGACCGTAGAAACTATTCAGCACCGCCGGCTGTTATGCAGCCGTACGGTGCTGATGATGGGTTCGCTTCGGGTGCTGTCCGGCTGATCGAGCCGGACAGCACCCGACCTGACCTTAGCCTTGTTGCAGGAACGCCAGCAGATCGGCGTTGACCTTATCGGCTTCCGTCGTGCACATGCCGTGCGGCGCGCCCGGATAAACCTTCAGCGTGGCGTTCTTGACGATCTTTGCCGACATGCGGCCAGCCTGGTCGATCGGCACGATCTGGTCGTCGTCGCCATGCAGCACCAGCGTCGGCACGTCGATCTTCTTCAGATCGGCCGTGTAGTCGACTTCCGAGAATTCCTTGACGCAGTCGTACTGGCCTTTGATCGAGCCGAGCATGCCTTCGCGCCAGAACTCGTCGATCGTGCCTTGTTCGATCTTGGCGTTCGGACGGTTGAAGCCGAAGAACGGCACTGCGAGGTCTTTATAGAACTGCGAGCGGTTGCTCGCGACGCTCGCACGAATGCCGTCGAATACCGACATCGGCAGACCGTTCGGGTTGCTTTCGGTCTTGACCATGATCGGCGGCACCGCGCCGATCAGCACCATCTTCGAGACGCGCGAGGTGCCGTGACGGCCGACGTAGTGAGCGATTTCGCCGCCGCCCGTCGAGTGGCCCACCAGCATCGCGCCCTTCAGGTCGAGTGCGTTGATCACCGCGGCCAGATCGTCCGCGTACGTGTCCATGTCGTTACCGTGCGACGGCTGGTCCGAGCGGCCATGACCGCGGCGGTCGTGTGCAATCACGCGATAGCCCTTGTTGACCAGGAACAGCATCTGCGGGTCCCATGCATCGGCGTCGAGCGGCCAGCCGTGCGAGAACACCACCGGCGTACCGGTGCCCCAGTCCTTGTAAAAGATTCGCGTGCCGTCTTTAGTCGTAACGTAATTCATGGTGTGACGCTCTCCTTGATGTGAATGGGACGAGTTGCCCGTGTGCGTGCTGCTGCTGGCGGATGCCGCTGCCATGGCGGCGCCCGGTGCTGCCATGGCGGCGACGGCTGCACCCGCTGCGCCAGCGCCTGCCATGAGTAGTTGACGGCGCTGCGCCGACGGCGTTTCGGATGAATGGGCCAAAGTGATTCTCCAGTCTTGTGTTGTTTCTTGTGTCGTTGATGGATGTGCCTTTCTGACGCGTGCGTCATGGGACATCACAGGTTGAATCCTACGGCGCGACCGGCTGTGCTGAACTTCAGAATGCTTAATTGTTCTTAACGGGATTCGAGGTCGAACCGTAGGGAAGTTGAAGGCCAACGAGGCCGGCGGCGGGCGCGATCCGGCCACGGCGGCGGCGCCTTTTTCACACCAGGTACAATCCACGCAAACTATCGTGTTGAGTTGCATCGGGTCGTTCGCGTGTGAGGCATGCATTGCTCGCACCGTCCATACGCACACCATCGCAACGATCCATTCATTTCTCAGGGTCACAATGAGTCGATTTTTTGCCGTGGCAGCGGCCGTGTGGGGCATCGGGGGATGCGTCGCGCTGATCGTCGGTCTGCTGTTTCTAGGCGCGGCCAATTCCTTCGGCGCGGCGCTGACGCCTTACGTCGGCGGCGGGTTGATGGCGCTCGTCGGGGTGCTCGGGCTGATTGCCGGATTGATCGCGGCGGTCTGGCCTTCGTCGAAGAAGAAGGCGGCACGTGGCGAGGACAAACCATGGCTGCGCGACGATCGCTGAAGCGGCGCTAAAGTTTGTGCCGCGCGCTGCCGTTATGCATTGAGGGGCAGTCCGTCGGGCTTGCCCAATCTCGACGAATCGACCTGTTTAAAGGAGGTGTGCTGATGCAGATCACCAGCGCGACCAGCCTCAATGCGTGGCAAACCAACGGCGGCGGAACGGCCGCGACGACTACGGCGAATTCAGCGGCTTCGGGTTCTGCCGCGGCGGGTTCGGCCTCTACGTCCGCTACCTCGTCGGGCTCATCGGGCTCATCCGGTTCTTCCGGCTCGCAGTCCGGTAGCGCTACATCGACCTCGGCGGCTTCGGGTTCGTCGAGTAGCAGCGGCAGCAGTTCGACCACTCACGCCAAAGGTAAGGGCGGCAAAGGTGGCGGCGGAGGTGGCGGTGGCGGTGCGTCCAGCAGCTCGAGCGCCACTGAATTCGAAATGCAGGAGCTCACGCAACTGATCCAGCGGCTGCAGGCGCAACTCGCGGCGGTCGAGTCGCAAATGTCGCAAGCGCAGGGCTCGCAAACACGGACATCGCACAGTTCGCCATCGCAAGCCAGCCAGTCGATCGGGGCGATTCAGTCCGGCGGCAGTGCTTCAGCCGACGCATCCGCGCAAACCACGCAGGCCAAACATTCGCGCCAATCCAGCAGCTCGACGCAATCGACTGACGACGACGTTCAGGTCAGCGCCCAGTAAGTTCGTGTGAGCAGTTTGTCGAGCCAGGTGTCGACGATCAATTCCGCGATCGAAATGGCCACCTCGGAGCTTGCCCAACTGATGCTCGCCTCCGGCAAGACAACCGGCATGGTCGACACGGAAGCCTGAGTCGTTCGCTCACGACGCACGCCGCACGCCGTCACCGCTCACTGTCTTTTGGACTCAACCAGTCGGCACGGGACGGCGCCCGTGCCGTCGCGTCAGATATTGATCTGACCGCCCATTTCCACCACGCGATTCGCGGGCAGGCTGTAGTACTCGGCCGCCTGCGCCGCGTTCCTCGCGAGGAACGCGAACAGCTTCTCGCGCCACAACGACATCGCCTTGCTTTCGCCGGTCGCCAGCACCGTATCGCGTGCGAGGAAGAACGACGTGTCGGAAGGCTCGTAGTGCCATTCCGGAATCTGTTTCTGCACGAACTCCAGAACGCGCGGCACGTTGGGAATCTCGGTGAAGCCATGACGCACGACCACCGAGTAGCAGCCATGCCCCAGATCTTCGACCACGGCTTTCTGTTCGTCCGGCACGTGAGGCACGTTGTCGGTCGTACCGGCCATGAAGATGTTGAACTGATGCATAACGCCGTTGTGCTTCAGATTGTGCAGAAACGCGCTGGGCGCCATGCCGGCCACGCCGCCGGGAAACACCGCGGTGCCGTTGGTGCGCGGCGGCGAATGAGCGCCGTCGCACAGCGAATGAATCAGGGTCGCGAGCGGAAGGTTGTCGCTTCTCATCCGCTCCATCAGGGTTTCGCGCCCTTTGTGCCACGTGGTCATCACGGTGAACAGCACGCCGCCCGCCAGTAACGGGAACCAGCCGCCTTCCATGACCTTGCTGACGTTGCTCGACACGAACACGGCGTCGACCAGCGCGAGCGGCACGATGACCACGGCCGTTTTCAGCGGGCTCCATTTCCACAGGTCGTGGGTAATGAAATACATCAGCAGGGTCGTCAGCAGCATGGTCGACGCCACCGCGATCCCGTACGCCGCCGCGAGGTTATCCGACGATTTGAAGAACACGACGAGGAACACCACCGCCGCGTAAAGCGAGATGTTGATGAACGGCACGTACACCTGGCCCATCTCGTGCGACGACGTATGGACCACCGGAATGCGCGGCAGGAAGCCGAGTTGCACGGCCTGCTTGGTCATCGAGAACGCGCCGGAAATCACCGCTTGAGACGCGATGATGGTGGCCGCCGTGGCCAGGATCACCAGCGGAACCAGTGCCCAGCCCGGCGCCGACTGGAAGAACGGTTGGGCGATGGTCGACGGTTTATCGAGCACCAGCGCAGCCTGGCCGAAGTAATTCAGCACCAGGCTCGGCAGCACGAGAAACAGCCACGCGAGATTGATCGGCCGCTTGCCGAAGTGCCCCATGTCCGCGTAAAGCGCCTCGCCGCCGGTCAACGCGAGAAACACGGAACCCAGCACGATGAACGCGGTGCCGGGCGCATGCGTCACGAACGCGAACGCATAGGTCGGCGACACGGCTCGCAGAATATCGATGTGCGGGATGATATGCGACAAGCCGAGCGCCGCCAGCGTGACGAACCAGACGATCATGATCGGCCCGAACACTTTGCCGACCGCGCCGGTGCCGCGCTTCTGAATCTTGAAGAGGCCGGTGAGAATCACGAGCGAGATCGGCACGATCCACTCGGTGAGATGCGGATCCACCAGCGTCACGCCTTCCACCGCGGAGATCACGGAGATGGCCGGCGTGATCATCGAATCGCCGTAGAACATCGCCGCGCCGAACACGCCGAGGGTCAACAGCACTTGCCGCAGTCGCTCGGGCGCTACGCGCGAAGCGAGCGCGGTGAGCGCGAGGATGCCGCCTTCGCCGTCGTTATCGGCACGCATCACGAAAGTGACATATTTAAGCGTCACGACGATGATGATGGCCCAGAGAATCAGCGACACGATGCCGAAGACGTTCAATTGCGTGATGCCGCCGGCCGCCTTCAGACATTCGCGAAGCGTGTATAGCGGACTGGTACCGATGTCGCCGAACACAACGCCGATAGCGCCCAGTACGAGGCTTGGCGCGGCCGCCTTGGCGGTGGCGTTGGGTGAGGAAGTCGCGGAGGAGGACATAGGTCTGTCGTAAGCGGAGTAAAGGCGGCGGAAACGTCAGCGTGGCGGGACGGGCGGCGATGGATGCCGGTCGTGCGACTCGCTAGCTGAGGCAAAGGATAGGCCGGGCCGGGCGTGGTCTGTGTGCGCGACCCTACCTCAGCCGCCAGATTCCCCAGATCGCGATGAGTAGGGCGAGTCCGAACCCACCGCCCAGCAGGATGTAAGTACTCATGTGAATCCTCGATGTCTTCGGCGAAGCATGATTGACGCGTCGCGTTGCGACACGTGCCAGCCCGAATCCTACCGTGGCTTCCTTTCAGAAAACATCGCGATGCCTTTACCCAGCACGCTTGCACGTCGCGTTCGACGCCGCGAGTCGCGGGTTTGTCTGATATCGGCGCTGGCGCTGGCCTATAACGAATTGCAGAGTCCGCATGAGGGATTCGCGTTTGCATGACGTTAACGCCGAGGTGCATCGTGGCCAAACTAGCGGTTTTTATCGGACGCCTTCAATGGGTTGCGTTCGCGTTGATGATGAGTCTGGGCAGTCAGGCCATGTCGCAGGAGAAGGCCGCGATGACGTCGTCGTCCGATCAGGTCAAGGTCATGGCGGAAAACGAGAAGGTGGTGGCCTCGGAGGAACGCATCAAGCCGGGCGCTGAAACCGATAGCCGCGCGCGCCCTTATCGCGTGGTGCGTGCGATGAAAGGCGGTTCGATCCAGCGGATCTATCCTGACGGAAGAAAAGAAATGGCCATGTGGAAGACCGGCGAGGTGCGTGTCTTCGAGGCGAGCGGTCCTTACAAACTCAAGAATGTCGGCAAGGAGGATGTCGTCTTCTACATCGTCGGGTTGAAGTGATCGGGAGGACGAGCCGGAGTAGATCATTTCGCAAACGTGTTAAAACACCGGATCGCTTTCGTTATCGAATCCGGGAGTCGTTCGATGCGGCCGGCTGTTGGCCCGCGCTGAGCGATGTCCTGTTTCCCGTTTGATGAAATTAAAATTACAACCATGATCCGTCTTCTCACCGCCGCCGACGCCGGCCTTTTCAGATCGTTGCGTCTTCTTGCCGTAGACAACTCGCCAACTTCAATCTGGCCGACTCGCGAGGAAGAGTCGGCGCGCTCGACTGAACAAACCATCGCGCGTATTCAATCGACCGAACTGCAGGCGGTTTTCGGCGCGTTCGCTGATAGTGAGTTGATCGGGATTACCGGTGTGCGTCGCGAGCCTCTGGTTCAGGTGCGTCATAAGGCGACAATCTGGGGCGTGTTCGTTCACCCTTCGCGGCGGGGGCAAGGTATTGCTCAGTCGCTGTTGTCGGCCGCGACAGTGCATGCGTCGAACGAGTGGGACTGCGTTCAGTTGATGTTGTGCGTCAATGCGGAAAATGTAGCCGCGAGAAAATTGTATGTATCGCAAGGGTTTGAGCGCTTCGGCGTAGAGCCGCGCGCCATGCAGATAGATGGCCGGTTTTACGATGAAGAGCACATGGTTAAACGGCTGCGGTGACGCGAGTCTTTCGCGCATTCCTCGCCCGCTTCTTTTCTACTCCCCGTTATTGCAAGGCTTCGACTAAGTATGACGGAGACTCGTGATTTATTGCTTGCGCTCAAGCGGCTCGCGAAAGTGGATACTCGTCCGCCGTCGTTGCTGCGCGTCGCGGCTCGGCCTTCCATGTTCGCGTTCGTCGCACGAGAAAAAGAGCGAATTGCCGATGTATTCCTGCCGCGTCCGTCGTTGATCGTGGTGCTCGAGGGGTCGAAGGAACTTGTGACGATGGGCCGGCAACTACGCTTCGCCGCCGGTCGCGCAATCGTGCTGCCGGGCGGATGGCGTGGCGATGTCGTCAATCTGCCCGATCAGGTCACCGGCTTTTACCGGGCGCTCTTTCTGGATTTCTCGGAAGCGCTCGTTCTCGGCGCGCATCGCGCTCATCCGGAATGGCAGGCGCAAACGGGCGCACAGAACATCGAGGCGCAACTCGATCCGCTGTTGATCGGCGCGATCCTGCATTCCGCCGAAGGCATTGCAACGCAATCGCTTCCTCCCGTGCTGGTCGATCATCGGATCATGGAGATTCTGTTGATCCTCGGCACGCGCGGTGTTTTGCCGTTACGCCCGCACGCGTCGGCGCAGTCCACCGCCGACGCCGTACGCGCGCTCGTGCGCTGGCGGCCCGATCATCCGTGGACGGCCGATCTGTTGTCGGCGGAATTGGGCATGAGCAACGCCACGCTCAGGCGCAAGCTCGCGGGCGAGGGCCAATCGTTGCGTGCGTTGCTCGCCGAAGAACGGATGGCTGCGGCGTCTTCCCTGCTGAAGGAGGCGGGCGTTTCAGTCCGCGATGCGGCGCTGGCGTCGGGGTATCAGTCGTCGCGACGCTTCATCGAGCGATTTCGTGAGATTGAGGGCGCCGATCCGCGTGCGCTCCGCGATTCGCAGCCGATCGACGACGGCAAATAATCGCGAGTCACCGCGTGTGAGTCGTCGTGACGACGAGACGGCTTTCGCTTCTCAATTGCGGGTATCGAAACAACTGATCGGATCTGGCCGAACTTTGAGCGTTTGCGTGCGCGCTGGGGCGCACCGTGCTTGCTAATTTGTCGTGACGGGCAAACTAGTGAGAACGGAAATGAAAACGACAACCAGACTTTGCGCGGCAGCGGTCGCCGCGACATCCCCATTCGTATTTGCTTTTGCGTTCGGCGCGGCCGGCGCGGCCAGCGCTCAGGCTGGCGCGGAGATGTTGCGGGTTGTGATCGGTGTGTCGAAAGCGCCGGCATCCGCGGCGGTACACGAGCTTGCGCTCGCGAACGCGTCCTGCGTGTCGACCACGGCCGGCAGAAGCGCACCCGGCGCGAACCGGAGTCTCCCGGTGACCTGGTCGCGAGGACCGGCCGGCACGCGATCCTACGCGTTGACCCTGATCGATCCCGATGTACCGCTCAACTTGTCGACGCTGAACCAGCCCGGCACGAGCATCGCATTCGACGCGCCTCGCCAGGAGTTCGTCCACTGGGTGCTCGCCGATATTCCCGGGGATCGGACCACCTTGCCGGAAGCACTGGACGGCGACGGCCACCTTCAGGGCGGTTTGCCGCTTGAACGCACGGTGTACGGTGTCAGAGGTCAGAACGGCTTCGCGGCCTTCATGAAGGACGGTCCGTATGGCGGCTACATGGGCCCCTGTCCGCCATGGAACGATGAGCGTGTGCATCGCTATCGGGTGACGGTTTACGCACTCGATGTCGACACGCTCGGATTGTCGGGGGCGTTCAGCCGCGCAGATCTTTTGCGCGCGATGAAGACGCATGTTCTGGCCACGGGAAGCGCGAGCGTCGATTACTTCGTGAATCGCGGGGCGCGGCGCTGAAAGACCACAGGCTGTCGAGAATGCGCCGGCCTGCGCGTGCTCCGCACTTTCCCTCTCAACTCCGCTTCAGAAGCCGCTGTGGCGTTTCGCCCATTTCCCGCCGGAACATCGCGATAAAACTGCTGCTGCTCTGATAGCCCAGATCGTCGGCGACTTTCGCCACGGAGTCGCCGACCACCAGACGCGACATCGCCTCGACCAGACGCAACTGCTGACGCCATTGTCCGAAGGTGAGCCCCGTCTCCAGCCGGAAAAGACGCGCCAGCGTCCGCGCGCTCGCGCCGACGGTCTCGCTCCATTCGTCGAGCGTGTCGTCGTTGTCGGGCGAGGCCAGCAACTGGCTGCAGATCGCCCTGAGCCGTCGATCGCTGGGCAGTGGCAGTCCGCCTTGCGTCGTCGAATCGGCGCGGCACAGCAGCTCGAGCAGCAACGGCGCAATGTGCGCGCCGAGGCTATCGGCTGCATATTCTTGCGGCTCCTCCGCCAACTTGGTCGTCAACTCGTGCATTAGCGGCGTGACCAGCAGAACGCGGCACGCCGGCCATAACCACGGCGCGGCGTCGGGCTCCAGATACACGCTGTAAGTGTCGACGCTGCCGATTGCATGAATCTCGTGGTCGACGCCGGGCGGCAACCAGATCGCCCGCATGGGCGGCAGCATCCAGCTGCCCATCGGCGTCAGCACGCGCACGGCGCCGTTCATCGCGTAGCACAACTGCGCCTGCTCGTGCGCGTGCCAGATTTCGCGTTGCCCATTCGTATAGGACGAACCGCGCGCCATTACAGGTCGCGGTTGACGACGGTATTCGACGCCGAATTGCGCTCGCCAGATTGGATCCATCTAAAAGCTCTCGTTTAAGTCTGCCAAAAAGTGTCTGTTTTGCGATGTTTGATGGCAAGACAGCGCGACAATACCGGCGCTATCCTTCCACGACTTCTGCGGTTTCGCAAGCCAATGCGATAAAGAATAGTAACGATTCGCATTCGTACTCGTATTTGATGCGACATAATGACAATTGAAGGGATGGTGGAAATGAGCGGTCGGGGATCGAAACGAATGAGAAAGACGCGTTGGGCAATGGCCACGATGTGGCTGACGGCTGCCGCCGCGGCTCATGCACAGAGCGCAGGGGAGATCACCCAAACGGGCGGCGCGAACGCAGCCGGTGGCGCGGACAAAAACACGCTGCCGGCAGTCGTGGTGACGGCAGGCTCGGGAGACGACAAGGAAACGTTCGGCTATGTCGCGAAGCGCAGCGTTGCCGGTTCGAAGACGGATACGCCGCTGATTCGAACGCCGCAGTCGGTTTCCGTCGTGACGCGCGAGCAGATGGACGCGCAAGCGGCGCAAACGCTGGACGCCGCGATCCGCTACGTGCCGGGTGTCACCTCCCAGGACAACGAAACGCGCTTCGATCAGATCACGGTTCGCGGCTTCAGCCTCGACAGCGATACGTATCTCGACGGCCTGCGCCTGATGCGCACTACCTGGTACGCGTCGCCGCGAATCGATCCGTATTTCCTCGATCGTATCGACGTGGTGCGCGGACCGGTTTCGGTCCTGTACGGCCAGGGCAGTCCCGGCGGCGCGGTGCTGATGACCAGCAAACTGCCGACCGCCTACCCGTTCCACGAGTTGCAATTGCAGATTGGCAGCGACAACCGCTATCAGGGCATGTTCGACATGAGCGGCCCGGTCGATAAAGACGGCACGATTCTGTACCGCGTAACAGGACTCGCGCGCGACGCCGATTCGCAGACCGATCACATCAAGGAGCAGCGGCTCGCGATTGCGCCGTCGGTGACGTTCCGCCCCGACAGGAACACGAGCCTCACGCTGCTGGGCAGCTATCAGTACGATCCGCAAGGCGGCCTGTTCAATCCGGTGCCCGCGGCCGGCACGATCCTGCCGAATATCAACGGACACATTTCGTCGCATGACTATCTCGGCGATCCGAACACCGACCGCCTCAAGCGCCAGCAGTTTTCGATCGGCTATCTGTTCGAACATGCGTTTAGCGATACCTGGAAGATCCGCCAGAATGTCCGCTATCTGCATCAGGACATTCAGTACTACCAGAACTCGCTATTCGGCTCGCTCGCCGACGATCAGCGTACCGCCGGCCTCTTCACCAATAACAACGACGAACACCTGACGAACTTCAGCGTCGATACGCAGGCCGAGGCGAAGTTCGACACGGGAGCAATCAATCACACCGTGCTGTTCGGTTTCGACGTGCAGCGCGTGATGGATCGCATCAGCCGTGGTTATTCGCTGGGTACGATCGATATTTTCGCGCCCGACTACAGCAACGTCGCCTTCGTGCCGGACAGCACGAAGCAATACATCGCGCAAACGCAGTACGGCCTCTACGCGCAGGATCAATTGCGTTACAAGCGCTGGACCTTGACGCTCGGTGCTCGTCAGGACTGGGCCCGCAATTCGAATACCACCGACGGCGTCGGCACGCTCAGCCAGCAGCACGCCTTCACGTGGCGCGCGGGGCTGAACTACGAATTCGAATCGGGCATTGCGCCCTATGCGAGTTTTGCGAAATCGTTTCAGCCGGTTGCCGGCGCGAACTTCGACGGTTCGCCGTTCCAGCCGACCCGCGGCAAGCAGTATGAAGTGGGCGTGAAGTATCAGCCCAAGGGCTACAACGCGTTGTTCACCGTGGCCGCATTCGACCTGCGTCAGCAGAACGTCCAAACGTCGGACGACGCGCATCCCGGCTTTACGAATCAGACGGGCGAAATCCGCTCGCGCGGTTTCGAAGCCGAAGCGCGCATCGGTCTCACCGAAGGGCTGAACCTGATCGCGTCGTATGCGTTCCTGAATCAGCGCGTGACCGCGGCCGGCGCCGACGATCCGTCGTTGAACAAGCGGCCGCCGTCGGGCAATCCCACCAACATGGCGTCGATCTGGCTGGACTACACGCTGCATGCCGGCAATCTGCGCGGCCTCGGCTTCGGCGGCGGCGCGCGCTATATCGGCACGACATACGGCGACGCGGGCAACACCTTCCAGGTGCCGAGTCACTTCCTCGTCGACGCGGTGGTGCACTATGACGTCCGCAACTGGCGCTTCGCGGTCAACGCCAACAATCTGTTCAACCGTCAGTACATTGCCTATTGCACGAACAGCGTGCAGTGCTACTACGGCTCGGACCGCTCGGTGATTGGGACGGCGAGGTATCAATGGTAATCGGCGTACACGGTTAGATATGCACCTTCTCTGGTCAATGGTAAAGGGCTCGCGCGGGCGCTTGCTCGTCGCGATCGTCATGAGTCTCGTCAGCGGTTTCGGCAACGCGGGGCTGGTCGCGCTGATCAATCAGGCGCTCGCGTCGCCACGCGAGCAACTGGTCGAACTCGGCGTGCGTTTCTTCGCGATCGGCGTCGTCGTGCTCATTACGCGCACGGTGTCGCAGACCCTCTTCATGAGTCTCGGCCAGAACGCCAAGGCGAGTCTGCGAATGAGAACCATCGAGCGGATTTCGACGGCGCCCTATGCGAGCATCGAACGTCAGGGATCGGCACGCGCGTTGGGCGTGCTGACCCAGGATCTCGACACGATCGTCGTGCTGTTCGTCAGCTTGCCCGGACTCATGATGAACGGTGCGGTGATTGCCGGTTGCCTCGTGTATCTGGGCTTCCTGTCGTGGCAGGTGCTCGCTTTTGCGTCGCTCACCGTGCTGATCGGCGCGGTGGGTTTTCGTGTGGCCCATACGCGCGGCCTGTTCCATCTGCGTAATTCGCGGCGCCGGGAAGATGCGCTGGTGCATCACTTCCGCGCGCTATTCGACGGTGCGAAAGAACTGAAGCTGCATCGGGCGCGCATGCGCGCTTTCGTCGACGACACGCTCGCCGGCAACATCGAGGCGGTGCGCGTACAGCGCACGCGCGGCTACGTGCTGTATGCCGCCGCGGCGAGCTGGGGCAGCTTCATTTTCTTCGCGTTCATTGGCTGCGTGCTGTTCGTTCTGACGCGCTATCTGCCCGTGACGCCGCATGTCATGTCCGGCTACGCGATGATCTTTCTGTACATGATCATGCCGATCGAAAGCCTGCTTTCGTCGATTCCGAACCTCGGCACGGCGCGCGTGGCGCTCGAACGCATCGAGCAAGTGAATGCAGAGCTGCCCGTCGAGCGAACGGACCTGGTCGCGCACGCGGCGTCGTTCGACAGCATCGTGCTGGAAGGCGTCACGCACCGCTATTTCAGGGAAAAGGAAAACGACGTCTTTACGCTGGGCCCGATCGATCTGAGCTTTCGTCCGGGCGAACTCGTTTATCTGATCGGCGGCAACGGCAGCGGCAAGACCACGCTTGCCAAGATGATCGTCGGCCTCTACACACCGGAAAGCGGACGTATCCTGCTGAACGGCGAAGCGGTCGGCGAAGCGCAGCGCGATGCTTACCGACAGCACTTTTCGGTGGTTTTCAGCGACTTCTTTCTGTTCGACACGCTGTTCGGCATCAAGCTGGACAACGTGGATGCGCTTGCGCACGCGCTACTCGACGAACTGCAACTGTCGCACAAGGTCCGCATCGAGAACGGCGTGTTTTCGACGCTCGACCTGTCGCAAGGTCAGCGCAAGCGGCTCGCGCTTCTTGTCGCGTATCTGGAAGACCGGCCGTTTTATCTGTTCGACGAATGGGCCGCGGATCAGGACCCGCTCTTTAAAGATGTGTTCTACCGGCGGCTGTTGCCCGAGTTGAAGGCGAAAGGCAAAGCGGTCGTTGTCATCACGCACGACGACCGTTACTTCCCGCTCGCGGATCGCTATATCAAGCTGGATTTCGGCCAGGTGGTCGAACAGGGCGGCGGCGCCGCGCCGTCCGGCGACCCCTTTCATGCCGGCACGGCCGGCACGTTCGCGGCGGGTGCTTCGGCGCGTGCCTGATGGGCATTTCCTTTTTTTCAAGCCGCAGCGTGCTGCGGAACGGTTCAGAGTTCATGGCCAATACGAGTTCGTCTTTCACGGAATCCGCGCCGGCGTCGTCGCTGTTCGAACTGGACAAGGTCCGATTCGATGTGGGTGCAACGACGCTGCTGGATGGTATCGATCTGTCGATTTCCCGCGAGTGCGTGACCGGCCTGATCGGTCACAACGGGTCGGGCAAGACCACCTTGATGCGTTTGCTGGCGCGCCATCACGCGCAAGGTGCGGGCGCGATCCGCTTCGACGGCAAGCCGCTGGCCGCGTGGAAGCCGCGCGAATTCGCGCGTCGGGTGGCGCATCTGCCGCAATACACGCCCTCTACGGACGGCTTGCTCGCGCGTGAACTCGTCGCGCTGGGCCGCTATCCGTGGCACGGCAGTCTCGGTGTATTCGGCGACGAGGATCGCGAGCGGGTCGCCGAGGCGATGCAAATGACGGACGTGACCCACTACGCGGACCGGCAGGTGGATAGTCTGTCCGGCGGCGAGCGTCAGCGCGTGTGGCTGGCCATGCTGATCGCGCAGGACAGCCGCTGCCTGCTGCTCGACGAACCGACGTCCGCGCTCGATGTGGCGCACCAGGTCGAGGTGCTGGACCTCGTGCGCACGCTGTGCGCCGAGCGTGGCATTGCAGCCGTGATCGTGCTGCATGACATCAATATGGCCGCGCGCTTTTGCGATCGGATCGTCGCGCTGCGCAACGGCAAGATCCTGATGCAGGGCTCGCCTCGCGACATCATGACCGGCCCGAACCTCGAAGCGATCTACGGCGTGCCGATGACGGTGCTGCGAGATCCCGCCAGCGGCCGCGCCGTCGGTATTCCGCAATGAAGACGGGGAGCGTTGTGCCGGATCGCTCGAAGAAACGCCGTCTCTGTCTGCGCGCGCTGGCCGCGACCGCGCTCGGCGCGACGGTTGCCGCGCACGGCGCCACGCCGCAAGCCGCCGCCCGCGTGCCACGGCGGCTCGTCGTGCTGAACTGGGATCTGACGGAGATGGTGCTGTCGCTCGGCGTCGCGCCGATCGGCGTACCGGCGCCCTCGTGGTACACGAGTAGCGTGGTGGCGCCGCCGTTGCCGGCCGGTGTCGTCGACGTCGGTTTGCTGTTTCAGCCGAACTACGATTTGCTGTACGAGTTGCGGCCGGACCTGATGGTGATCACCCCCGCGCATGCGAGCGTGAAGGGTTCGTTCGAGCGCATTGCGCCGACCTTGACGCTCGGCGCGTACATGACGGATCCGCAACCGTATCAGGCGATGCGTGCCGAACTGTCCATACTCGCCAGACGCCTGGGTCTCGAAGCGCGGGCCCAGTCGCTGATGGACGAAACCGACCGGGTGCTCGCGCGCTCGCGTGCGGCGCTCGACGCCGCCTTGCCGACCGGCGGCTATGCGCAGGTCTATGTCGCCCAGGCGATCGACGATCGTCATCTGCGGATTTTCGGCGGCGCCAGCATGTTCGGCGACGTCCTGCGGAGGCTGGGCATTCGCAATGCCGCCACCGCGTCGGCGGACGGCGCGCGTGACGCACTGGTGGCGGGAGGCGCTGCCTCCAGCATCGTCGAACTCGAACGGCTGATCGTCGCGCCGGACGCTCATCTCCTGTGGGTCGGGGCAGGCGAGGACGGCACGGCCGCCGGTCTGCAACGCAATCCGGTGTGGCGGCAACTGCCTTTCGCGCAGCCCGGCAGATCGGCGATCCTGCCGGTCATCTCGCCGAGCGGCGCGTTGATTTCCGTTCAGCGGTTCACTCGCGCCGTCGTGGACGCCCTGCCAACGCGGAACAGCCATGTCGTATAACCCAATGCCCAATTTCAACCGGCGACGCAACGCGGCCGCCATGCCCGAAGCAGGCGAAGGCCCGCGGTTAGCGACCTCGGAGCCGAAAAACCGACTTCCCATGCTGATCTCGCTGCTGGTGCTGGCGGCATTGGCGCTGACCGCGTGGGTCTTGCAGAAGCAACTCGCGGGATCGAGTCTTTGGTCCGCGCTGGTCACGCCGGAGCCGGGCAATCTGCATCAACTGATCGTGCATGACAGCGCATTGCCGCGTATCGCCATCACGCTGATTTGCGGGGCGGCGCTTGCACTCGCGGGCGCGATTGCGCAACAGGTGCTGCGCAATCCGCTCGCGGAACCGATGACGCTGGGGATTTTCCCCGGCGCGTATCTGGCGCTGACGATCGCGACGATCTGGGCGCCGGCCGCCGCGGCGAGTCAGCGCGAGTTGATCGCGCTGGTGGGCGGCGCACTGGCGATGTTGCTGGTCTTCGGCCTCGCATGGCGGCAACGGCTTGCGTCGCTATCGGTGATCCTGTCCGGGATGATCGTGAGTCTGTATTGCGGCTCGCTAACGCTCGGGCTGGCGATTTCGCATTTCCAGTTGCTCACCGGACTCATGATCTGGGGCGGCGGCGCGCTGGATCAGCACGGCTGGCAGGCAAGCGGCGCCTTGTTCGAGCGACTCGCGCTCGCCTCTGTCGCGATCTTTCTGTTGCGCCGTCCGCTAAGTCTCTTCGAAGCCGGCGAAAGCACCGCGCGCGGATTGGGCGTTTCGCTGCCGCGCACCCGCTTCGCCGCGTTGGGTCTCGCGGTGGCGCTGACCGCATGTGTGGTCAGCGCGGTCGGCGTGATCGGTTTTATTGGCCTCGCCGCGCCGACGCTGGCTCGCCTTGCGGGCGCCCGGCGTTTCCAGCAGCGTCTCATCTGGGCGCCGCTGCTTGGCGCAACGCTACTGTGGCTCACCGACGAAGTCGTGCAGATGGTGGCGATCAGCGGCGTATTCGGCTCGCAACTCATTCCGACGGGCGCCGTCACGTCGCTGTTCGGCGCGCCGATGTTGCTGTGGCTTTTGCGGCAACTCAAGTCGCGCCCGGATCTGCGCACGGATGGTCCGGGTGGGTCGACCGCCTTCCGGCGCAAGCGTCCCGCGCAGTTGGTCGCGGTCGTGGCGTCGCTCGCCGTGCTGGTCGCGGTGCTGTCGCTGATGTTCGGACGCGGCCTGAACGGCTGGCACGTGACGAGCGCCGCTCAGCTCGGCGCGCTGGCGTTCTGGCATGTGCCGCACACCGCGGCGGCGTTGGCGGCGGGCATCATGCTGGGCCTCGCCGGCGTGCTGGTTCAGCGCATGACCGGCAATCCCGTGGCCAGTCCCGACCTGATCGGCGTCAGTTCGGGCGGCGCGCTCGGCATTGTGGCCGCCGTGTTCCTGTTCGCCGCGCCTGGGCCGCTCGAGTTGTTCGGCGCCTGTCTCGTGGGCTCGATCGTCACGTTGATGCTGTTGCTGTGGTTCGGACATCGCGTGAAATATGCGCCGGAGCGGCTGTTGCTGATCGGCGTGGCGATTGGCGCGTTGTTTCAGGCCGTCAGCGGCACGGTCACGGCGAGCGGCGATCCGCGCGCGGTGTTGCTGCTGAATTTCGTCGTCGGCTCGACGTATTACGTGGATCCGATTGCGGCGGCGGTGGCGGTGGTCGTCGCGGTGTTCGGTTTGGGCGCGGCGCCGTTGCTCGCTCGCTGGCTGGAACTGCTTTCTCTCGGCGAGGGCACGAGCCGTTCACTGGGCGTGCGCGTCGATGTCGCGCGTCTGGCGGTTTTGCTGTTGACTGCGTTGCTGACGGCCACCGCGACCTTGCTGATCGGACCGCTGTCGTTCGTCGGGTTGATGGCGCCGCATCTCGCTCGTTCGCTGGGCGTATGCCGGGCGCGCGAACAACTGCTGGCGGCCGCCGCAGCGGGCGCGCTGCTGATGGTGCTGGCCGATTGGCTCGGCCGCATGCTGCTGTTCCCCGACGAAATGCCCGCGGGCTTGATGGCCGCGTTGATCTGCGGACCTTATCTGCTGTGGTCGATGTTGCGGACCGCGCCGCGTGCGGCGTGAATTCACGCATGCAACACCAGCTTCTGCACCCGCCAGTTCAATAGTTCGGCCACGAACAACACGTTCTCCGACGGGCACGCCATCTGATGAATCCAGCCGAACTGCTTCAACTGTTTGCCGGATTGACCGAGCACGCCGAGCACCTTGCCGTCGAGCGTCATCTTGTAGATACGGCCCGGATAACCGTCGGCGCTGTACAGCACCTGATTCGGTCCCGGTGAAATGCAGATGGCCCACGGCGCGCCCGGTGCAAACGTGCCGGCCGCCAAGGTGGCTTCGTCCGGCATGTTGCCGATCGCCGGACGCGCGCCCGGCGGGACCGGCACGTCGATCGTGAATTGCCGCAGGAACGTGCCTTCGGTATCGAACACCTGAATGCGCCGGTTGCTGCGGTCGGCGACGTAGATGTTGTCGTGCGCGTCGAGCGCGATGCTGTGCGGGGTATGAAACTGTCCCGGACCGGTGCCGCGTTCGCCCCATGATTTGAGCCAGTTGCCGTCGCGATCCACTTTGGCGACGCGCGAGTTGATATAGCCGTCGCTGATGTACGTATTGCCCGCCACGTCCCACGCGACGTCCGTCACCTGACGGAAGCGGCCGTCTTCGGCGGGCAGCGGCGGGTTAGGGTGTTTGAGCGGCGCGGTGTCTTCGTCGGCGGCTTCCTGCTTGCGGCCGAATACCATCGCGACGCGGCCGTCCGGGGTGAATTTGATCACCATGTCGGAGCCTTTGTCCGTCACCCAGATGTTGTCTTGCCGGTCGATCTTGACCGTATGCGCGAACGACCACGCGTACAGATTGCGTCCTATCTCGCGAATGAAACGGCCGTCGGGCGCGAACTCCAGCAATTGCGCCGCTGCCGCGCCATAGGCCGGTCCGTTGGTGTTGCCGCGCGACAGCACGAAGATATGTCCTTGCGAGTTGAGCGCGATGCCGGAGCATTCGCCGAAATACGTGTCTTTAGGCAAATGAACGGGATTGGCAATCGAGTCGTAAGGAATCGCGGGTGCGGATTGAGTGTCCGCGAAGGCGGATGGTATGGCGAGACCGGCAGCGGTGCCGGCGATCAGGTTCAGGAACGTACGGCGACTGATTGCGCGATGTTCCGCGCTGCCGCAGCAAGGGCACAACGACCCATATTGTTCGTTCATCTTCTGTCTCCGGTGGGCACGCTGATTCTGGTCCCATGCGCGATAGTTGTATCAGGCACGCGTCATGTGCCGAACGTACAGAAGCAATCCTAGTTCACAAAGCGCTTAATGGCTAAGTCGTCTTTACGCCATGGTCCCCGCTTGCCGCGCGTCCTTGTTCTGCGCAACGATCAACGCCAGCGAGGAAGCCAGAATCGCCTTCGCCAGTTTGTCTTCGTCGACCGCACGCGCCAGCGTGACCGCGCCGACAATCGTCGCGACGATACCGAGCGCCATGCCTTCGCTGGGCCCCGCCAGGGTCCTGGCGATCTGCGACGTCAGCGAGTGGACGTACTGGGTCAAACGGTCCCGGACTTCCGGGCTCGCATGCCGGGCTTCGCCGGCCAGCGAGCACAACGCGCAACCGTTGCCGGGGTCCTTGACGTGGCGATCGCTGAGAAACAATTCCGCTATGGTTTGCAAAGGCTCTTTCGCCTTGGCCCCGCCTTTACCCGACGCCGTGTTGAGTGCCGCGATGCGTTGCCGGCTCTGAGCGACCGCGTATTCCAGCGCCTCGACGATCAACGCGTCGCGCGATGAAAAATGCCCGTAGAACGCGCCATGCGTGAGCCCGGCGCGCCGCATGCAATCCGCCACGCCGAGCGCCTCGATCCCGTCTTCACGGATTTGCCGCGACGCTGTTTCCAGCACGCGCTGCCGGCTTTCCGCCTTCTGTGCCTGCGAGTAGCCCATTTCGTTCACCGCCTCTTGACAATCTGCATGACGAGCATAATACTGAAAATGTGCATGACGATCAACATGCAGAATGATCAGATGAGACATCGTCGAGATGTCTGGTTATTTGGGGCGGCGTTCGGCCGCTTAACCGTTTCGGGTGTCGCGCGGCCATCGCTTTGGCTGGGCCGGCGGCGCCATGAAGGAGAAAGATGATGCGTTTCACGGGAAAGACAGCGTTGGTCACGGGTGGCAATAGCGGCATTGGTTTCGTCACGGCAAAGCTGATGATTGCCGAAGGCGCGCGCGTGGTGATTACCGGCCGCGATCGCGCGAAGCTGGATCAGGCGGTTGCCGAGCTAGGCGAAAACGCACTAGGCGTGCAGGCCAATCTCGACGACGAAGCGGCGATCGGCACGTTATTCGAACGGATCGGCAGCGCGTACGGTTCGCTCGACATCGTCTTCGCGAACGCCGGCATTTCGGGGCCGACGCCGCTCGGCGGCACGTCGGCCGCCGCATTCGAGGCGATTCTGCGCACCAACCTGACCGCGGTCTTTCTGACGGTGCAGGCCGCGCTGCCGCTGATGAGCGCCGGCGGCGCGATCGTCCTGAACGGTTCGGTGATGCGCGAACTCGGCTCGCCGGGCTCGGCGGCTTATTCCGCGACCAAGGCGGGCATTACGGGCATGGCTAAAGTCTTCGCAACCGAACTGGTGCAACGCGGCATTCGCGTGAATACCGTGATTCCGGGCGGCACGCGCACACCGATCTGGACGCGTGGCGCGCGTGAGGGCGCCACGCTCGACGGTACTGAAGAGGCGCTCGCACCGCGTATTCCGTTTGGCCGCCTGGCCACGCCGGAAGAAGTCGCGGCGGCGGTGCTGTTCCTCGCGTCGAACGACGCTTCGGGAATGACGGGCGCGGAGATTGTCGTGGATGGTGGCACGACTGGCGCACCGTGGGGCTCGGCGCTGTTCCGTCAGGGGTGATGCGCGGCTAGGGGGTGCCGTTTCCCCACGCTAGCGGCTTCACTTCACGGCGCAGTTCTTCGAACAGCCAGTCGCGGAACACCTTCACCGTAGCGTTCCGGCTTTTCTCCGGCGTCGTGACGAAGTGAAAGAACAGCCCCGTTGCAACTTCGGGGCCGAACGGGATCATCAGGCGTTCGTTGCGCACGTCCGGCGCAGCCAGTACGCGCCGGCCCAACACGACGCCCGTGCCTTCGGCCGCGGCCTGGAGCGCGTGATCCGCGTGATTGAAAAACAGGCCGCGCGTGGCATCGCCTTTCAGGCCTGCCTGCTTGAACCACTCCGACCAGCCGGTAGCGGCCGGGTCGACCATTCGCAGCGACTCGTCGTGAATCAGGGGGACGTGCGCGAGATCGGCGGGGGTGAGGGGCTTGCCGTCCGCGTTACGCAACGCGGGGCTGCACATCGGCGCCACGGATTCCTCGATCAGGCGTTCGACATGCAAGCCCGCGGTGTCGATGCGGCCGAAGCGGATCGCCACGTCCACGCCTTCCTTGACGAAATCGCATAGCGCCAGCGAAGCCGACACGCGCGTCTTGATGCCGGGGTGCAATTCGGTGAAAGCCGACAGACGCGGCACGAGCCATTTGGTCGTGAAGGCCGGGCCCGCCGTAATGACCAGCCGCTGGGATTCCTGGCTCGTGTCGACCCAGGTCATGGCGCGCGTCAGATGCGTGAAGCCCAGCGTGACTTCCTGAAAACAGCGTTTGCCGTGTTCGGTCAATTCGATCGTGCGATTCGAGCGGCAAAACAGCTCGATGCCGAGGTATTCCTCGATGCTGCGGATCTGATGGCTGATCGCCGCGGGCGTGACGCACAGTTCTTCCGCGGCGTTCTTGAAGCTCATATGCCGTGCGGCGGCTTCGAAAGCGCGAAGTGCGTTCAACGGCGGCAAGCGATATTTCATCGAATTCGGACGGTGGCCAAAGTAAAGCGCGAACAGCGATTATTCACCGGTTTGTCCGCATGACAAAGCGAAAAGCCTTTCGGGTATAGCGCGGCTCATGCCGGCTTATGCCGGCTCACCCGACACAAACAAAACTAATCCGAGCTTGCGAAATGCTCGCTTTTCGCGTTGACCGGCCGATGTCACAGTGCTGAGGTCCGGCGCCACCCGTGCGCCGTCTTCGATAAAGCGCTCTGATCATGTTCGGTTTCGCCTTCTTCATTGCCATGTATCTGGTCGGCAACGACCTGTCGACGCGTTTCGCGCTGCCGGTCCCCGGACCGATCATCGGACTGGGTCTGGTGTTCGCGCTGCTAGTCGTGCGCGGCAAGGTAGATGCCCCACTCAAAGGGCCGGCCGACACGTTGCTGCGCTACCTTGCATTGATGCTGGTGCCGACCTGCGTCGGCGTGGTCGAACTGATTCATCGTGTGCCGTCCGGCATCCCTGGACTCGCCTGCGTGCTGGTGCTCGCGCTGGTGGGCGGCAGTCTCGCCACGTCCTGGATCGCCAACGCACTGCTGGGTCACGGCGACGTTGGCGTTGACACCGCCGCCGATCCGCTTGCGTCATCCGTTCCACAACGCTAGAGGCTGGCCATGACGACCGCCACGATTTCTCTGGGCTTCATCGCGCTAACCATTGCCGCCTATTCGGCCGGCAACTGGCTATATCTGCGCTCGGGAAAACTGCCCGTGCTGCAACCGGTGCTGATCGCCACCAGTGTACTGGTGGTCGCGCTGCTGAGCGCCGGGCTGCCGTATAGCCGGTATTTCGAGGCCACCGCGCCGTTGCACGACCTGCTCGGGCCAGCCGTGGTCGCGCTGGCCGTGCCGCTTTACGAGAACGTCCACAAGGCGCGAGGGGCGCTGTGGCGGATTGCGCTCGCGACCCTGCTCGGCGGCGTGACGGTGACGGGCAGCGCGTTGCTGCTCGGGCGCGGCTTCGGGTTGAGTCCGCTGATGGAGCGGGCGCTCAGCACCAAATCGCTGACCACGCCGATTGCTTTATCGGTGGCGGGCAAAATCGGCGGGTCCGTGCCGCTGACGATTCTCGGCGTGTTCGTCACGGGGCTGGTTGGTGTGACGTTGACGCCGTTCCTGCTCAAGACGCTTCGTATCGACGATCCGGCGGTGAAGGGCTTCACGCTGGGTTTGACGTCACACACCTTCGGTATTACGCGTGCGCTCGAGTTCGGCTCGGAAGCCGTGGCCTTCGCCACGCTCGGCATGGTGCTGATGGGCTGCGCGTCGGCGGTGCTGTTGCCGGTGATTTTCCGCTTGCTGTGAGCGGATCAGGACAGCAGCGCATGGGCGACGCACCGCGTCCGTCTTCGTCCCCGTTCAATAACTCCCCCGCACCAGATTACTCGGCGTCCCATCGACAAAGTTCTCGATGTTATCCATCAACTGATCGGCCAGCCGCTGCTGCGCCTCATCCGACGCCCACGCCACATGCGGCGTCAGAATCACATTCGGCCGACCGGCGGCGCGCAGCAGCGGGTTGTCGTCGTCCGGCGGCTCACCCGCCGTCACATCGAATCCCGCGCCGCTGATCAGCCCTTCATCGAGCGCCTGCACCAGCGCGTGTTCATCGACGAGTCCGCCGCGCGCCGTGTTGATCAGCAGCGGCCGCCGCTGCATCGCGCGAAACTCGGGCATGGCCAGCATGTTGCGCGTGTGCGGCGTGAGCGGACTGTGTACGGTGATGATGTCGCTGGTCGCCAGCACTTCGTCCCATGGCGTGTACAACGGGCCGAGCCCTTCGCGGCCTTTGTGCGCGGCGAACATCGGCTGCATGCCGAACGCCTTGCCGATTTCCGCGACGCGCTGCCCCAACACCCCTTCGCCGATGATGCCGAGCCGCGCGCCGGCCAGATCGTGAATGGCGTGTGTGAAGAAACAGAATTGCCCGGACTTCTGCCACTCACCGGCGAGTACGTCCTCGCGATAGGCGATCAGATTGCGCCGCAGCGCGAGGATCAACGCGAAGGTGTGCTCGGGCACCGTGTTGATCGCATAGCCGCGAATATTGCTGACCGCGATGCCGAGTCGTTCGCACGCCGCTTTGTCGACGCAGTCCGTGCCGGTCGCGGCCACCGCGACGAGCTTCAGGTCGGGCAACTGCGCGAGCAGGTCGTCGGTTAACGCGACCTTGTTGGTAATCGCAATCGACGCCCCGGCCAGGCGCTTGAGCACCTGATCCGGCGCGGTGCGATCGTGCTCGATCAGTTGATGATCGAAGCGCGGCTCGCGCAACACGATTTGCGGCGCCAACGTCGTGCGGTCGAGAAAAACGATCTTATGCATGGTCATGTCCCCGATGATTTACAGGTGCCGCTTCGCTTCAGCGACGATATATTCCGCGGTGATGCCGAAGTGTTCATACAGCGTTTCCGCCGACGCCGACGCGCCGAATCCCGTCATACCCACGAACCCACCCCGCTCGCCGAGATAGCGGTCCCAGCCGAAACGCAAGGCCGCTTCGATGCCCACGCGCACGGTGCCCGCGCCGAGCACCGCTGAACGGTAGGCGGCATCCTGTTCGTCGAAGATCTCCCAGCAGGGCATGGATACCACTGCCGTCGCGATGCCTTCGTCCTGCAAGCGGCGGCGCGCCTGCAGCGCGACCGCCACTTCGGAACCCGTGGCGAGCAAGGTGACCGCGCGCGGTGCGTCGCTCGCTTCGGCGAGCACGTAAGCGCCGCGCTTTGACAGCGACTCGGCGCTGTGTTCGCGGCGCACCAGCGGCAGCGCCTGGCGCGCAAACACCAGCGTGCTCGGACCATGCCGGTGTTCCAGTGCGAGCGCCCAGCATTCGGCGGCTTCCACGGCGTCGGCGGGACGCAGCACGCGCATGTTCGGCATCGCGCGCAGCGACGCGAGGATTTCGACGGGCTGATGCGTCGGCCCGTTTTTGCCGACGCCGATCGAGTCGTGGCTGAACACGAAATGCACCGGCAAGCCCATTAACGCGGCCATCCGCATGGCCGGCCGTTGATAGTCGGAGAACGCCAGATACGTGACGCTGGTCGCGATCACGCCGCCGTGCGCCGCCATACCGTTGGCCATCGCGCCCATCAGATGTTCGCGCACGCCGCAGTGAACGTAGGCGCCGCTGCGGTCCGCAGCGGTGAACGCGTGCAACTGGCGCTTGTGTCCGGTGGGCGCTTCGAGATCGGCGCAACCGACCATGCGTTCCGGCAGCAACGGCGCGAGCAGGTCGCTGATTTCGCCCGATACGGCGATGCCGGGTTGCGCTTCGCCGCGCTCCACGGCGCGCTTGCGATAGTCGTCGAGCACGTCGCGCCAGTTTTGCGGCAGATGGCCGGACTGCACCCGCTTGAACTCGGCGCGCTGCGCCTCCGGCAACGCGGCGACGCGCGCCTGCCATGCGCGATGTTGCGCGTCGTTGCGATGCCCGGCCGCGCGCCACGCGTCCAGAATTTCCGTGGGCACATCGAACGGTGCATGCGGCCAGCCGAGTTGTTCGCGTGCCGTGTCGGCGTCCGCCTGGAACAGCTTGCCGCTGTGGCCGCCGCGCTGCCCCTGCAAGCGCGCAATGCCGCGTCCGATCACGGTCTTGCACGCGATCATCGAAGGCCGCGGGTCCGCGCGCGCGATCGTCAACGCCGCCGACACCGCTTCGAGATCGTGCCCGTCCACTTCGATCACCTGCCAGCCGCCGACGCGAAAGCGCGCGCAGACGTCTTCGCTGATCGACAGCGAGGTGCTGCCGTCGTCGGTGATCTGGTTGTCGTCCCAGCAGAGAATCAGTTTGCCCAGTTGCAGATGCCCGGCCAGCGAAATCATTTCCTGACCGATGCCTTCCTGCAAACAGCCGTCGCCGACAAACGCGTACGTGGTGTGATCGACCAGATCGCTGCCGAATTTCGCCGCGAGATACGCTTCGGCGATCGCCATACCGAACGCGTTGGCAATGCCCTGGCCGAGCGGGCCGGTGGTGGCTTCAATGCCGTGCGCCGGTTCGTATTCCGGGTGGCCCGCGCAATGCGAGCCGAGTTCGCGGAACGATTGAAGCTGCGCCAGGCTAATCGCGCTATAGCCGGTCAGATAGAGCAGCGCGTAAAGCAGCAGCGAGCCGTGTCCGTTGGATAGCACGAAGCGGTCGCGGTCGGGCCAGGTGGGATCGGCGGGATTGAATTTGAGGTGTCGAGTAAATAGTGCGGTGGCGATTTCGGCCATGCCGAGCGGCACGCCTTGATGGCCTTCGCCGGCGCGCAGGATTGAGTCGATGGAGAGGAAGCGGATCGCGTCGGCGAGCGGCAACGTGGGCTGTGCTTGCGTCTGCGTGTTCGCTTGCGCGAGCGTCGAAGCCGCAGGCGTTGCGGATGCCGAAGGCGCAATGGAAGCGGGCGAAGCGTTAATCACTGCAGGCTGGGCTTCGGTGGTGGACATGGCAACAGGCTCCTCTACGCCAGCCCGCGAAGCGGGCGGCGGCAATCTGACAGATTGGAACAAACGGAATGATTCAGTGGTGAAGGGCGAAGCCAGTGGAGCGGGCGAAACAAGAAACAAGGTCGCGCGAGACCAGATTGCGTCGTGCTCATGGCAACCCGACGCAACCTCGCGCATCAGTGGCTCAATGCAGAAACCCGATCGAAATCCACGGCACCGCGGCCACCACGATCAGCCCGACCATCAACGCGGCGATATAACCCAGAATCGGCTTCATGCCTTCGTCCGGATGAATACGGCTCACGGCGCAAGCCGAGTAATAACCCACGCCGAACGGCGGCGCGAACAGGCCCACACCCATCGACAGAATCACGACCATCGCGTAGTGCACGTCGTGAATGTGCATGGCGCGCGCGATCGGGAACATCAGCGGGCCGAACAGCACGATGGCCGGAATCCCTTCGAGCACGCTGCCGAGAATCACGAACACGCAGATCGACGCCGCCATGAACATTGCCGCGCCGCCGGGCAACGCGCCGAGCGTTTGCGCGAGCTGGCCCGAGAAGCCGGACTGGGTCAGCGCCCACGCCATGGCGGTGGCCGCGCCGATGATCAGCAGGATCGCGCCGGACAGCGACGCGGTATCGATCAGCATCGGTTTGAGCCGTTTCCATTCGAAGCGGCGATAGATCAGCAGACCCGCCAGCACTGCATATGCAATGCCGATGGTGGACACTTCGGTTGCCGTCGCGATGCCTTCGACAACGGCCGCGCGAATCACGAACGGCAATGCAAGCGCCGGGAACGCGATCACGAGCTTGCGCAGAATCTCGCCGCGCGTCGCCCGCTTCACGCCGGACATATCCTCGCGCCGGTAACGCCACTGCACGACGAGGCACAACGTGAACGCCAGCACGATGCCAGGCAGCATGCCGCCCGTGAACAGCGCCGAGATCGACACACCCGTTACCGAACCGAGCGTGATCAGCACGAGGCTCGGTGGAATGGTTTCGGTCTGTGCGCCGGTCGCGGCGAGCAGCGCGACCAGATCGCCGGGTTTCGCGCCGCGCGCTTTCATCTCCGGAAACAGCACTGGCGCGACGGCGGCCATGTCGGCGGCTTTCGACCCCGAGATCCCGGACACCAGATACATCGCGCCGACCAGCACATACGACAAACCGCCGCGCACATGGCCGAGCAGGCTGGCGAGAAACGCGATCATCGCGGCGGCCATGCCGGTCATCTCGATCAACTGGCCGAGAAACACGAACAGCGGCACGGAAAGCAGAATCAGATGCGACATGCCTTCGTCCATCCGGCCGACCACCACCGGCATCGGCGTGTTGGTGGTGAGCGCGAGGTAGCCGAAGGTGGCGAGCCCGAACGAGAACGCGATCGGCACGCCGCTCAACACGCCGAGCGCGACCAGCCCGACGAAGAAGATCAGCAGGTTGAGATTGCCGAGGTCGCGCAACATCGGTCCGAGCAGAACGAAGACGCCGACCAGTGCGCCGACGGTGGCCAGCGCGGCCAGAATCAGCCGCCAGTTACCCATGCGCGCGAGCCGCACCACGGCGACCAGCAGCATCAGTGCCGAGCCGATCGGCAACGCGGCCGCGCGCCACGAATTCGACAGTTCGAGCGCGGGCGTGGTGATGAACGACTCGTCCTGCGCGAAGCTGATCGCGGGGCCGACCACCATCGCCAGAAACGCGATCGGCGCGGCGATCGCCACCACGTCGAGAAACGCCCGCACGCCCGGCGACGCCATGCCAACCAGCGCCGTCATCCGCATATGCTCGCCGCGCCGCAACGCGATCACGGCGCCGAGCATGGCGAGCCACAGGAACAGCATCGACGCGAGTTCGTCGGACCAGACGAGCGGCGCATGCAGCACGTAGCGGCTCGTCACGCCGGCCAGCAGTACGCCGATTTCCGCCAGCACCAGCAACGCGGCGGGAATCTCCACCAGATGCCCGAGCGCGGAATCGAGCGCGCAGGCGAAGCGGTGCTGCGCGTCGTGCGAATAGAAGATCGTGGTCATCGCATTACCCCAGTTTTCCGACGGACTTCTCCAGCAGACCCCAGGCTTCGTCGCCGTACTTGCCCTTCCAGTCGTGGTAGAAGCTCGTCTTGGCCAGCGCGACGCGGAACGATTCACGATCCACGTCGATGAAGGTAATGCCCTTCGACTTCAGATCGTCGCGCAGCGAGTTGCTCAGCTTGGCGATGTCCGCGCGTTGCAGCATCGCGGCCTTTTCGAACTCGCGCGTGACGATCGCGCGGATGTCGGCCGGCAGACGTTCCCACGCGGCGCGATTGCCGAGAATCCAGTAACCGTCCCACACGTGCGAGGTCAGACTGATGTACTTCTGCACCTCGTACAGCTTGGCGGTGGCGATGATCGGCAGCGGATTCTCCTGGCCTTCCACCACGCCCGTCTGTAGCGCCGAATACAGTTCGTTGAAGTTGATCGGCGCCGGTCCCGCGTCGAGCGCCTTGAACAGCGAGGTCAGCATCGGCGCCTGCGGCACGCGAATCTTGAAGCCCTTCAGATCGGCGGGCGCGCGCAACGCGCGAGTGGATGAACTGATCTGCCGGAAACCGTTGTCCCACACCTTGCTGACCGACACGATGCCGGACTTGGTGATCTGCGCGCGGATGTAATTGCCGAGGTCGCCGTCCATCGCTTTCCAGACCGCGTCGTAATCCTTGAACGCGAAACCGGTATTGACGATGCCGGCGGCCGGCGTGAGCGTCGCCAGAATCGACGAGGCCTGGTTGAAGAACTCCACGCCGCCGTTGCGCACCTGCGAGAGCAGGTCGGTGTCGGAGCCCAGCTGATTCTGCGGAAACAGCTTGATATCGAGGCGGCCGTTGGTGGCGTCGCGAATGTGATTGATCGCTTCCTGCGCGCGGATGTTGACTGGATGCGTCGGGTCCTGGCCGGTGGCGAGCTTGTAGGAGAACTCGGGCGCGGCCAGCGCGCGGCGCGACACGCTCCATAACGGCGCGGCGGCGGTCAAGGTCGCGCCGGCCTTCAGAAAGGTGCGGCGACTGATGCCCTGTTGGGCTTTCGAACGGGTAGTCATGGTGTCTTCCTCCAATTCCGGATCGCGCGTCGTTATGGTTTTCTGCTTTCGAGGCGCGGTGGCTGCACGTAGGGCTCGCCGCGCCTGTCTTGTCTATTGCTTATGCAACGTAAATCGGCTGTGCGTTAGCTGTGAATCAGCCGTGAATCAGCATCCCGCCGTTCACGTCGATCACCGCTCCCGTGATATACGACGACAACGGCGACGCGAGAAACAGGAACGCGCCGGCCACGTCGTCGGGCACGCCCAGGCGATTCAGCGGAATACCGGCGAGAATCTCGCCGCGTTTGTCGTCGCTGATCTTGCCGGCGTTGATGTCGGTTTGAATCAGACCCGGCGTCACGCAGTTCACCCGAATACCGTCGATGCCGAGCTCCCGCGCCATCGCCTTGGCGAGACCGAGCACGCCCGCCTTGGCCGCGGAATAGTGCGGCCCGCCGAGAATGCCGCCGCCGCGTTGCGCCGACACCGACGACATGCAGCCGATCGAGCCGCTCTTCTGCTTCTTCATTTGCGGCACGACCGCTTGCGACAGGTACAGCACGCCGCGCAGATTGACGTCGAGAATGCGGTCCCAACCTTCCGCGTCGATATCGAGCAACTTGGCGGCCTGGGTAATCCCGGCGTTGTTGATCAGTACGTCGATCGCGCCGAAGTCGGCAACGGTGCGTTCGACGGCGGCCTGACACGCGCCGCGATCGGTGACGTTGCACGCATAGCCGCGATGCGCGCTGCCGATCGACGCGGCGGCTTCCACCGCGGCGTTTTCGTCGAGATCGAAAATCGCGACGCGCGCGCCGTGCGCCGCGAACATGCGAGCGGTCGCCATGCCGATACCGCGCGGCGACGCTCCGCCGGAAATAACAGCAACTTTGCCGTCGAGAAGACGTGATTCGGACATGATGCGGATCTCCTGAATGGAATGCTTATGGATTGCTACGTTGCTGGCTATTGGTGACTACGCGGTGACGACGCGGTGACGACGCTTGCCGGTTTTCAAAGCGGCTCAGCGCAGCCAGCCTTTGATCGTGTCGCACATGGCGTTGGTGGAAATACCGTAGCGGTCGTGCAGCGTGGGCAGCGCGCCTGCGTCGAGAAACGCGTCGGGCAGACCGATCTGGCGGAACGGCGGGGTGACGCCGTTGGTCAGCAGCACATTGGCCACCGCTTCGCCGAGCCCGCCGATCACCGTATGGTTCTCCGCGACGACCACCAGCCGGCCCGGCCGGCGCGCTTCGCGCAGCAGCGTGACGGAGTCGAGCGGCTTGATGGTCGGCACATGCAGCACGCCCACGTCGATGCGGTCGGCGGCGAGTTCTTTGGCGGTTTCCAGCGCGCGCATCGTCATGATTCCGGACGAGACGATCAGCACCTCGGCGCCGTCGCGCAGCAGCTTCGCTTTGCCGAGTTCGAACCGGTAGCCGTATTCGTCGAGCACGACGGGCACGT
Organism: Burkholderia sp. 9120; assembly: GCF_000745015.1. Lineage (NCBI taxonomy): Bacteria > Pseudomonadati > Pseudomonadota > Betaproteobacteria > Burkholderiales > Burkholderiaceae > Burkholderia > Burkholderia sp. 9120. Next base: position 3,170,708 of record NZ_JQNA01000002.1, read on the forward strand.
TGCCGCGCAATAAGCGCGCGTAGACCGGGCCGCGATGATCGGCAATGGCCGGCACCATCTGTTCGATTTCCAGCGCGTCGCACGGATCGATCACCGTGAGGTTCGGCATGGCGCGGAACAGCGCGAGGTCTTCGGCCGCCTGGTGGCTCGGGCCGTAACCGGTCGTCAGGCCCGGCAGTGCGCAGACTAGCTTGACGTCGAGATTGTCTTCGGCAATCGCCTGGTGGATGAAGTCGTACGCACGGCGCGCGGCAAACACCGCGTAGGTGGTGACGAACGGCTGTGCGCCTTCGTGCGCCATGCCGGCCGCGGCGCCCATCAGCAGTTGCTCGGCCATGCCCATCTGATAGAAGCGTTCGGGGTATGCCTTCGCGAACAGATGCAGGTCGGTGTATTTGCCGAGATCGGCGGTCATGCCGACCACCTCGGGCCGGTTGCGCGCCAGTTCGACCAGCGCGTGACCGAACGGTGCCGAACGCGTGATCTGGCCTTCGCCGGCAATCGAGGCGATCATCGCCGAGGTTTTCAAACGCGCTTTCGGGGCGGCGGCGCTCATACGTTTCTCCCTGCTTCCAGCGCCTGCAGCGCGAGTTGCCACTCGTGCGCATCGACGCGGATAAAGTGGTTTTTCTCGCGGGCTTCGAGGAACGGCACGCCACAGCCCATCCGCGTATCGCAGACGATAATGCGCGGCTGTGCTTCAGGGTGCGCGCGCGCCGCGTCGAAGGCGGCGACCACGGCGGCAAGATCGTTGCCGTCCACGCGCTGCACGAACCAGCCGAATGCCTGCAGCTTGTCGACCAGCGGCTCGAACGCCATCACGTTCGACGACGGCCCGTCGGCCTGCTGATTGTTCACGTCGACCATGGCGATCAGGTTGTCGAGTTGCCAGTGCGCGGCGGACATCAGGCCTTCCCAGACCGCGCCTTCGTCGAGTTCGCCGTCGGAGAACAGCGTGTAGACGAAGGCGTCCGATTGCTTGCGCTTCAGGCCGAGGCAGCGGCCCACCGCGATCGTCAGACCCTGGCCGAGCGAGCCGCCGGACATCTCCATGCCGGGCGTGTAGCTGGCCATGCCGGACATCGGCAGACGGCTGTCGTCGCTGCCGTAGGTCTCCAGTTCTTCATCAGCGATGATGCCGGCCTCGATCAGCGCGGCGTAGAGCGCGATCGCGTAATGACCGTTGGATAGGAGGAAGCGGTCGCGGCCTTCCCAGTCGGGATCGTCGGCGCGATAACGCAGCGCGCGGAAGTAGGCGACCGCCAGCACGTCGGCGATGTCGAGCGCCTGGCCGATATAGCCCTGGCCTTGCACTTCGCCCATTCGCAGCGCGTTGCGGCGGATCTGGTACGCGTGCTCCGCGAGTTCTGCGTAGGGGGCGGTTTCGCTGGGATTCACTGGGCGTCTCCAAAGTTTTTTGTGGTCCGCATCGACACCGCGGCCAGTGATTCAAGCGTAATCTCGCGCCCGCTTGCGCTCAAACGAATTAAGATGGCCAATAGATGAATTGAATTCACGTGGGTGCTGCCATGCACAATCGCGTCACGCTCAAGTCGATACAAGCGTTCGAAGCCGCCGCGCGGCTTTCGTCGTTTGCGCTCGCAGCAGAAGAACTGTTCGTGACGCCGTCCGCGATCAGTCATCAAATCAAGCTGCTCGAAGAGCAATTGAGCATTCGTCTGTTCCATCGGCTGCATCGGACGGTGCTGCTGACCGACTCGGGGCGGCAATACGCTGAGGAAATCACGTCGGCGTTCGGGCGGATCGACGCGGCCACGCGCGAGATCGGCCGCGTGGCGAAAAGCGACATCCTGACGATTCACTGCACGCCGAGCTTCGCGACGCAATGGCTGATGCCGCGTATCGCGCGATTCAGCGCGACGCATCCGGATATCGACGTGCGCCTGAATGCATCGTCGGAAGCGGCGGATCTGATTTCAGGCGCGGTCGATATCGACATCCGCTATGGGCCGCGCAAGCTGCAACCCGCCGGCACGCTGGTGCTCGAATTACCGCCGGAGACGATCGTGCCGCTCTGTTCGCCCGCGCTGATGAGCGGCGACTATCCGCTGCTGGGCGTCGCGGATCTGCAGCACCATCCTCTCGTTCATAGCGAAGGCTGTCTGGTGAGCTGGCGTGACTGGATGCGCTTGCATCGAAAGACGCGGGTCGATATTGGGCGTGGGCCGCGTTTCGATCGCTCGTTCATGGCGTTGAGCGCCGCTGTCGATGGGCTCGGCGTGTGCCTCGAAAGCCTGCTGCTCGCGCAACGCGAACTGGAAACGGGGCGGCTGGTTGCGCCGTTCGGGTTGGAAGGACTGGAGGTGCGGGGTTACACGCTGAATCTGTTGAAGTCGCGTGTCGACTTGCCGAAGCTGCGCAGCTTTCAGGACTGGTTGTTTGCGGAGCTGGAGCGGTGAGTGGGTGTGTGGACAGGCACAGAGAATATGAGCACGCGATGTTTCTGCCGGGCTGTCGATGGCCGCACGTGCTTTTTAGTCTGAATGTGTCAGCTAAACGAATGAGCGATTGATCACATGCTATCCGCCAGCCGGGTGGATTTGAGTCGCCCAAGACTGCCCGCAAACCGCAACCGCGTCGAACGCCACCCGGTAAGCGCCTGAATCCGTTGCTGCTGTGCGTTGGCCAGCGCGGTTTGCGCGTTGAGCAACTCCAGAATGTTGCCGACGCCTGCCTGATATCGGCGCTGCGCCGCTGTGAACGAGCGCTGCGCAATATCCAGCAATGTCGCGCTGTCTTTCACCTCATTTGTCGAGGTTTGCACGGCCTGATAGCTGTTGTCCCACTCACAGCCGCGACCTGAATCAGTTGCTGGCGCGTCCAGGTGGTGCCGTCGGCAAACTGCACCCCATCTGGACGCCCGTGTCACCGTCGCGCAATTCAGCGACAAGGGTAATTTCGTCGGCCACAGATGCCATCTGTTAGATGAAGGGAGCTATTATCATTAGCCGCGCCAATCGCGCTGACTACTGCGCCAACAATAGAGTTGATAGTGTTAGCCGCCGGGATAACCAGATTTTGTGCCGTCGTAATGTCTGCCATCGATATATCGTCCTATTGGGAATGTCGCTTTACCGTGTAACCGTCCCGCTGACTATGGAATATGAATACCGAACAAACGGCGTCCATATCATTGATCTGAGGTGGTGAGGAGTGACCTCGCGATGCGCCCCCGATCTGGCTCATCCATTTTGCTTCCTTGTGAATAGAGAATTCGCGCGACTGCACATGCCTCCGCATAATTCGCCGTTGGAAAAGCGCGCAATCTCAGAAGAAATGAATCTCCCTCACCATTGGGGAGAGATGCAGCAAGCTTGGTGATGTTTGTTGCCGTGTCTTGCAGGCTTGCCGACACGTTGGGGAGACTATCCAGATCCGACTGAATGGCCGATTTTTCGACAAGAAACCAGGTTCTAGCTTCGTTTGCATTGAATGAGCCAACAATTTTATTGGCCCTAACTCTGAATTCAGTCGGTGGAAACTTTCCCTTTACAAATCTTCCGCAGGATTCTTCATCAAGAGCGCCCAGCACCTTACTGACGAGCGGAAGATATTGGGCTAGCAAGTCGTTATGTAGTTTGGCCATTCCTTGAACCATAAGGCGGCTCGCCACTTTTTGTCTGTCTGCCAGGCCAGGTGTCAAAGCAGCGTCACCTAGTTTGTGATTGTTCATTTGCCAGTTCAGGAACTCTTCCTGTTCATGGCGGGCCGGTGAAGAGATTGGGAAAGGATTAAGCGCAGCGATCTCTTCCGGCGAAACAGACGGCTGTTGCCAATACTTCACCGCCGCTGCGCACGTAATAGCACCCGAGACGACGAGCGCCACCCATAATTTCAAGGTTATTTTGACCATCTAGTTATTGTTGGTAGATTTCTGGTTCGTGCTGGAGATTCAAGTCAGTGTGAACGCGTCGGGGTCCTGCCGTTGAGACGCGCCACTCAACAGAGCGTCCCGTTTTGCAGGAAGAAGAGCGGGCGCAGTAACGGGGTTGGGCTACCGGGAAGTTGAACCAGGAACCGACGAGCCGAAGCTCCCCGTCAAGGTAAAACTTCAAACAGGCATCCAAGCTTGCCCGTCGTTGTTTTCGACGGCATGTTGAGTCTGCCTTGCACCTGATCACCTAGGCAAGAGAATAGGGATGCAAAACTATTATTCCGGAGTTTTCCACTGACGTGCCGGCGTGAGTTCTGAAAGGCGAATTCATAGAGCATCGATTTTTCGCCGTACGGGATGGTCTGTAAGCGAACTTATCACCGAGACGATGCATACGGGCGAGTGTGGGTTTTACCGGCTCAATTACAAGTGCCGCTCTGACAGAGGGCTGTGCTTTGCATTGGGACCGGTTATGGGGCGTCTCTTCGGGCTTAAGACGACGTATTGCGGGGAACTGGCCGACGTGCGGTGGTCGGCTACGTGGTCCAACGGTGATCCGTCCGCGAGTCGGTCGCATCGGTCGCATCGGTCGCATTGCGCAGCAGAGCATTTTTAACCAAGACACCCACCCCTGAGCCTCAGTATCCTTGGCCATATTCGTCATCTCATACGGGAACCTCACCGTGGCGCACTACCTTTGCCATGAACAGCCGGATCTGCTGGATTTCGACACGACGGTACTCGCCGCGCGACCCGGCGCGGTCGTGCTGGGACGTTCCGCGCTGCATCCGGGCGGCGGCGGCCAGGTCTCAGACGCGGCCACGCTGACACACGCGCACGGCGCCGCGCGCATTACCGGCGTCGCGGCGGAAGGCGGTCTGCTGTGGCATTTGCTCGACGAACCGCTCGAATTGAGCGGCGACGTGCATGTCGCCATCGACGCCGCGCGCCGCGCCACCGTCGCGCAACTGCATACCGGTACACATATTCTCAACGCGCTGGTGTACCAGCGTTTCGCCGGCGCGCTCGTGACCGGCGCGCAGATCAATGCCGACGGCACGGCGCGCATGGACTTCGATCTGCCCGACGCGGACAACGACGCGCTGCGCGCGCTCGAAGAGCCCGTCAACGACGTGATCCGCCGTGCGATGGATGTGCGCATCTATTACGTCAGTACAGCCGAAGCGCAGTCGACCGAAGGCTTGATTCGCAGCTTGTCGGTCGCGCCGCCGCCCACCTCGGACGGCCGCGTGCGGATCGTCGAGATCGGCGATCTGGATCGGCAGGCTTGCGGCGGCACGCATTTGAGCAACACCGCTCAGTCGCGTCAGATCCGTATCGGCAAGATCGAAAACAAAGGCCGTCGCAATCGTCGTGTCAGAATCGAACTGGTTGGATGAACACCCAGAGGACCCGTCATGCAAACGTCGGATAAAAGCGAACCGGAGGTGGTCTGCTGGCGCGATGGCGCGCTCGACGGCGCGTGTCTCGCGACCGCCCGTTACGGCGATCACAAGTTCGACCGGCATCTGCACGACGAACTCGTCATCGTCATGACGGAGAGCGGCGCGGGGCAATGCCATACGCGCGCGGGCAGCGACGTCGCCGGACCGGGTAGCGTGCTGGTGTTCGGACCCGGCGAGTATCACAGCGGCGAAGTGTGGGAAGGCCGCGAATGGATTTACCGGGCCATTTATCTCGACATGGAAGGGCTGGGCGCGTTGAGCGCCGTGTTCTCGCCGGAATCGCGCGCCGATAGTCCGCTGCTGATTCCGCCGGGGCTCTATCAGGACCCGCATCTTGCGGGTCTGCTGGTGAAAGCGCATGCGAGCCTCGACGAACAGCGCGCGGTGTCGCTGCTGGAGCGTCAGGCGAACTGGTGGGGCGCGATGGGGATGCTGGTCGGCCGATATGGCGAATCCGCGCAGACCTACGGCGAGGCGCGCCGTGAAGCGCACAAGATGGCGCAGGTGCGCGAGTACCTCGAGGCCAACTACGAGCGCGACATCTCAGTCGATGAACTCGCGGAGCTGGTGGGCTTGAGCCGCTATTACCTGACGCGTGCGTTCTGCAAGGAGTTCGGTTTGCCGCCGCACGCTTATGCGACGCAAGTGCGGCTGCTGGCTGCAAAACGGCTGCTCGCGACGGGGCACAATGCGGCGAGCGCGGCTGCGGCGGTTGGCTTTTACGACCAGAGCCATTTGAATCGGCTGTTCAAGCGAGCGTATGGGATCACGCCGGGGAAATACGCGGCGCTGAAGCCGGGGCATTAGTTTTTTGCGGACGCGTGGGGCGTTTTGGAGCGCGCCGCTCCGCACCGCATGCCCTAAAAAACTCACGCCGGTAGCGGCACGTCCTCGATCAACGCCGCCTGCAACAAGCGCATCCGCCGATCGACAAAATACCCACCGCCTTCGGTGTAACGCAAATAAACGCGGCTGCACAGCGAGCATTCCCAGACCGCGCAGCGGTTATACGGAAAGTAACGCGGTGCAATCGGCGCGGAGGGCGACCAGTAATCCACCTTGCCCGGCAGATATTCAGTGAAGGTCGGCTCCGGATCGTCCTCCGGCATCAACGTGCCGACTTCTTCGAACCGCGTTTCGTCGATCGACAACGGCTGCGATTGCCAGCCTTCGAGCGGCGTTTTCGTGCATGAGCAGGGCGCGGCAACGCGCGCTTCCGCTTCACGCGCGAGGTCGAGCAGCGTCGCCGCGTTCAGATAGTCCGCCATAACGGAAATGATTCCTGCAGAGTTGTGGGAAGACACGTGCGAGCGCGGACCATGAAGCCGCGCGCTGCATCGCCGCTATCATGCCCGCGCTCGCGCCGCAGGGAAAGTCAGTTGTTCATCATCCGTTCCCGTTGCGGCACGACCCACGAGCGGTCGAAGCGTCCTTCGGCGATGGCTTTGAGCGACGCCGTTTCCTTCGCGTGCTGGCGGCGCGCGCCTTCAATGACGGCTTCCACATCGGCGGGCGCGATCGCTAAAAGGCCATCTTCATCGCCGACGATAATGTCGCCCGGATGCACCGCCATGCCGCCTACGGTCACCGGCACGTTGATCTCGCCGGGCCCATTCTTGTACGGACCACGATGCGTGACGCCCCGCGCGTACACCGGAAAATCGCGTAGCCGCAGCGCGCCGACGTCGCGAATCGCGCCATCGATCACGAGGCCTTGCACGCCGAGACTTTCCGCGAAACTCGCCATGATTTCGCCCATCAGCGCCTGCGTGAGATCACCGGCGCCGTCGATCACCAGCACGTCGCCGGGTCGGCAAAAATCGAACGCGCGATGAATCGCCAGGTTGTCGCCCGGTCGCGTATGGACCGTGACCGCGGTGCCGGCCATTGGCCGTGGTCGATGGTACGGGCGCAAGCCGACCATGCCGCTCGAGCGCGCCATGTTGTCGCTGAGCAGCGACACCGCCAGTTCCCGCAATGCGTCGAGTGTGGCCGCGTGGGCCTGAGGCGCGGACTCGTATTCGCGCCAGCCGATTGGATTCATACCGTTGCCCCTTGTGTGGCGGATTGACGATCGAGTTGCCGCGATAAACGCGGATAGACGCTGCGTGCGTTGTCTTCGTAGATGCATTGCCGGTCCGCTGCGCTCAACCAGTCGATCGCGTCGATATAGCGGCGCGTGTCGTCGTAGTAGTGGCCGGTTTCGGGATCGATACCCTGTACCGCGCCGATCGTTTCCGACGCGAACAGAATGTTCTCCACCGGAATCACCCTGGCGAGCAATTCGGCGCCGGGCTGGTGATAGACGCAGGTGTCGAAGAACACGTTGTTCAGCACATACTCGCTGAGCAGCGGGCGTTTCATGTCTTGCGCGAGGCCGCGATAGCGTCCCCAGTGATACGGCACCGCGCCGCCGCCGTGCGGAATGATCAGACGCAGCGTGGGGAAATCGGCGAACAGATCGCCTTGCAGCAACTGCATGAACGCCGAGGTATCGCCGTTGATGTAATGCGCGCCGGTGGCGTGAAAATTCGCATTGCACGACGACGACACGTGAATCATGGCCGGCACGTCGAGTTCGACCATGGCTTCGTAGAGCGGATACCAGCTTCGATCGGTGATCGGCAAACCGGACCAATGTCCGCCGGACGGATCCGGATTCAGATTGCAGCCGATAAACCCAAGCTCTTCGACACAGCGCCGCAATTCGGCGATGCAGTTGGCGGGCGGCACGCCCGGCGCCTGCGGCAACTGGCACACGCCGATGAAGTTGCGCGGAAACAGGCCGCATACGCGGTGCACGAGGTCGTTGGACTCGCTGGACCACACCGCGTTGGCTTCGGCGGAGGCGAGGTGATGACCCATGCCGGCAGCGCGCGGCGAGAAAATCGTCAGATCGGTGCCGCGTTCGCGCTGAATTCGCAGTTGACCGTTTTCGATGCTGTCGCGAATCTCGTCGTCGCCAATCGCGGGGCGGGGAGGCGGCGTGCCGCCATCTTTCAGCGCGGCGATCTGCTGCGCGCGCCAGGCTTCGTGCTGGGGAGGCGCGGTCGTGTAGTGACCGTGGCAATCGATGATCATGGTGTGCAATACCCTTCAGTTGTGCTCGTGCGTGTGCCTGCGCGTGCCGGATTCAATGAGCTGATCCGGCGCGGGCGGTCTTCAGGTTCGTGGCGCCGCATCGCCATGAGCGAGCGAGGCGGATTCGTCTTCGGCCGGCGTCACGCGCATCACTAGCGCGATGATCGTCGCGACGATCAGGAACGCCGCGATGGTCAGCAGCGCCAGCTTGAAATTGCCGGTCGCGTTGCGCACGAGTCCAATACTCCACGGACCGACCAGTCCGCCGAACTGCGCGATCGTGTTGATCAGCGCGATGGTCGCCGCGCCCGCCGCGCCGGTTCTGAACGACGACGCCAGGCTCCAGAACAGCGGGTTGCCTGCATAGATGAACAGGCCGGTCACGCACAGCAGCGCATAAGCAATCACCGGACTCGGCGCATACGCGCTACCGGCAATAGCCAGCGCGCTCATGCCGTAGACGAACGCGAGGTGTTTCTTGCGGTCGCCGGTGCGGTCCGAACTGCGGCTGATCAGGACGGTGCCCAACACGCCGAGCAAGGGTGGTGCGGCCGAAAGAAAACCGACTTCGAGATTGCTCAGATGGCCGAGGCTTTTGACGATCTGCGGCAGCCACAGAAACAGGCCGTAAATGCCGACCAGCGCGCAGCCGAACAGACACGCAAGGCTCCACACGCGAATGTCGCCGGCCACACGCAGCAGCGGAAAGTGCGTGTTGCCGCCCAGCGCTTCGCGTTCCGTGGCGAGCGTGGCTTCGAGCCAGCGCTTTTCATCGGCGGAGAGCCAGTTGGCGTCGGCGGGGCGCTCGGTCATGATGCGCAGCGTCACCAGGCCGAGCAGCATGGCGGGCACGCCTTCGAGAATGAACATCCATTGCCAGCCCTGCAAACCGAGCACGCCGTTCGCGTAGGTCATCAACGCGGTCGAGATCGGACCGCCCAGCACCGCCGAAAACGAGCCCGCGATAATGTAGCCGCCCACCGCGCGCGCCCGGTAGCGCACCGGAAACCATTTGGTCAGATACACCGCGACGCCCGGCAGGAAGCCCGCTTCCATCACGCCGAGCAGAAAGCGCAGCACGTAGAAGCTCGAATCGTTGAACACGAACGCGGTGGCCGCCGCGACCGCGCCCCACGTGAGCAGAATGCGGGCGATCCAGCGGCGTGCGCCGACGCGATGCAACAGAAGATTGCTCGGTACTTCCAGCAACATGTAGCCGAAGAAAAAGATACTGCCGGCGAAGCCGAACACTGCCGGGCTGAAACCCAGCTGTTTGTTCATGTCGAGCGCGGCGAAACCGATGTTGATCCGGTCGAGGTAATTGAAGAACATCATCGCGAAGAGCAGGGGCATCAGGCGCCCATACACTTTGCGCATGGTTGCGGCTTCATCGATCGAGGGCATTGACGTGTCTCCGTGTGGCGACAGTCATTGCTGCCGCTGCGTTCTTTATCATGTGTGAGCCCATGATAAGAACGCGCGGAGCAGGCGTCCAAGACCGCTTACTTATGCTTGTATAGGTTTTTGCTTATAGTGCCGCGTCGGCGAGCGGTGGCGGCAGGCAGTCGAGAAACGCACGCAGATGCGGCGATGCATCATCGGTGCGGAAGGTGGCGGCAAGGGTCGAACGATACGACGAACCCGGTCCCGCGAGATGACGGAACACGACGTCGTTGCGGCCATGCCGCGCCACCGATTCGCCAATGAACGTAACGCCGAGTCCCGCGGCGACCAGCGCGATGGCGGTTTGAATTTCATACGCCTCGTGCGCAACGAACGGCGTGACGCCCGCATCGCGATACAGCGACAGCACTGAGCGCTTGAACTGCGCGTTCTGGTGCTTCGGATAAAGGATCAGCGGCGTATCGGCTAGCTCCGTGATCTGCACGGTCGGGTGTGCCGCAAGAGGGTGATTCGGTTCGAGCGCGGCCATGACGCGTTCGCGCATTAGCGGATACGACGTGCAGCCTTCCACGGCAACCGGCTGCCGGCCAATGCCGATATGAATGCGCAGATCGCGCAACGCATCAGTCTGTTCTTCGGTGAGCATCTCGAAGAGCTTCAGTTCGACCTGCGGATACGCATGATGAAACGCCTTGAGCGCGGGCGGCAACACGCTGTACATCGACGAGCGCGTGAAGCCGACGCTGAGCCAGCCGCGCCGGCCCACGCCGATTTCCTGCGCCGCGCGCGTCACCTGTTCCACCGAGCCGAGAATCTGCCGCGCTTCGCTACACAGATAATGGCCGGCCTCGGTCAGCACCAGCGGACGCCTGGCCCGATCCACCAGTTGCGTGCCGAGCCTTTCTTCGAGCGAACGGATCTGCTGGCTCAGCGCTGGTTGCGCGATATGCAGGCGCTCGGCGGCGCGGCTGAAATTGAGTTCCTCGGCAAGAATCACAAAGCACTGCAAGGCCCTAAGGTTCATCACGCTTGTCCTGATACCTGATCTCCGGTAGGCACAGGATAACGGGTCGGCGGCGGCCGGGCGCGTTTCGTCGGATCGAAGTTCGCCCAACCGTCGCGGATGAAACAGGCCGCTTATCGATCGAAGCCGCCCTGGCACAGGTACTTGATCGACAGGTAGTCGTCGAGTCCGTACTTCGATCCTTCGCGGCCGTAGCCCGATTCCTTCACGCCGCCGAAGGGCGCCGCTTCGCTGGACACGGCGCCTTCGTTGATGCCGATCACGCCCGCCTCCAACTGGCTGGCCACGCGGTCGATACGCCGCACGTCCTGCGTGTAGAAGTAGGCGGCGAGGCCGAACGGTGTGTCGTTGGCCAGACGCAGCGCTTCGGCTTCGTCGGTGAAACGGAACAGCGGCGCCACCGGGCCGAAGGTCTCCTCGCAGCACACCATCATGTTGTCCTGCGCGCCGGTCAGCACGGTCGCCGCGTAGTAGTTCGGGCCGAGTTCGGTCAGGCGCTTGCCGCCCGTCAGCACTTTCGCGCCGTGCTCCACGGCGTCTTCCACGTGTCGTGCGATCTTGTCGATGGCGCGCGCGTTGATCATCGGGCCGATCTGCGCGTCCGGGTCGGTTGCGGGCGCAACCTTCAGCGCCGCGACGCGCGTCGCGAGCAGATCGGCGAAACGCTCGTAAACGCCCGCCTGCACGTAGACGCGGTTCGGACACACGCAGGTCTGCCCGCCATTGCGGAATTTCGACGCCATCAGGCCGGTGACGGCGGCGTCGAGATCGGCGTCGTCGAACACGATAAAGGGCGCGTTGCCGCCCAATTCCAGCGAGAGCTTCTTCAACGTCCCGGCCGATTCCCGCGCCAGATGCTTACCGACCGGCGTCGAGCCGGTGAACGTGATCTTGCGAACGCGCGCATCGGCTAGCCAGTCGGCGACCGCGGCAATGCCCTGTTCGCGCGACGCCGACAGCATGTTCAGCACGCCGTCCGGCAAACCGGCTTCCTGAGCGAGCGCGGCAAGAGCGAGCGCGGTGAGCGGCGTATCTTCGGCGGGCTTGGCGACTACCGTGCAACCGGCCGCGAGCGCGGGCGCGATCTTGCGGGCAATCATCGCGAGCGGGAAATTCCACGGTGTGATCGCCGCGACCACGCCGAGCGGTTCCTTCACCGCGCTCATGCGCTTGCCGCGTTGCTGCTGCGGAATCAGATCGCCGTAGATGCGGGTCGCTTCGTCGGCGAACCACGCGACGTACGACGCGCCGTACGCGACCTCGCCGCGGCTTTCGGCGAGCGGCTTGCCTTGCTCCATCGACATCAGTTTCGCGAGGTCGTCGGTATTGGCGACGATCAGCGCGTGCCAGCGGCGCAGCAACTCGGCGCGCTCGCGCGGCAGCTTGTCGCGCCAGGCGGGGAAGGCGCGGGCGGCGGCGTCGGTGGCGGCGCGCGCGTCCGCGGCTCCGCTGTTCGCGACTTCGGCGATCCGCTCGCCGGTGGCCGGATTGGTGACCGGGAAGCGCGCGCCGTCGGCGGCCCCCGTCCATTGGCCGTCGATCAGATTGTGCGTGCGGATCAGTTCGTCGCGCGTCAAGGCGAGAGACATGGGGTGACTCCTTGAGGTTGCCTGGATGAGATCAAGGCATGCGGCAGCGCGCTCGCGTACCTTCGATCGATACTTCGATGCTACGCGCGCGCGGCCGTGGATGACGTCGCCAATAACGGCGTTGACGGCGTGGCACGCGTTTTTTTCGGGGCGTGACAGCATTTTCTGCTGAATCGGCGTGACGTGGCCTGGTGTGGTCCGACATGGCGCTCCGCAGACCAGGCCGCCGCGGCCTCAGCGCGTGCGCCGTGGCCCGGTCGATGCGCGCACCACCAGTTCGGGCGGCGGCGCGAGCACCATCGACGGTTGCTGGTGCGGCGTCTGGATCAGCCGGATCAAACTCGCGATCGACAACTCCGCGATCGCCGCCGTCTGGATCGCGACCGTGGTCAGCGCAGGATGCACCTGATGCGCGAGCTGAATGTCGGTGATGCCGATCACCGATACATCCGCCGGCACCGCGCGGCCCAGCGTGATCAGCGCCTGCGCCGCGCCGATCGCGAGCAGGTCGTTGGTGGCGAAAATCGCGGTGAGTTGCGGCCGGTTCGACATCAACTGCATGCAGGCGGCGTAACCGGCGTCGATCGAATCGCGAATCTGCAGCACCGCGGCCGCGTCGGCCTCGATACTGGCCGCCCGCATCGCCGCACGAAAGCCGTTCGACCGCGCGTCCTGCAAACCGCCGCAACCGTCGCCGATCAACAGACCGATATCGCGATGCCCCAGTTCGAGCAGATGCCGCGCGGCCAGCTCGCCCGCGCGGGCGAAGTCCACCGCGACGCAGGGCAGCGCGGGCGGCGCCTCCGGGTGTTCCCACATGGCGAGCAGGATCGGTGCGTTGTGCGTGGCGGACGCGCAGAGATCGTTGATCGTGATGTCCGTGTTCATGACGAGCACGCCGTCCGCGAGCGTGCCCGCGATCTGGTTCAGATACGCGCGGCCGATTTCGGCGTCGTCGTCGGTATTGCAGACCATCAGGAAGTGGCCGGCTTTGCGCGCCGCGCGTTCGGCGGCCAGCACGAACTCGGGGTAGAACGGGTTCGAGATGTTCGACAGCATCAGCGCCAACGTCGACGAGCGTCCCTCGGCCAGCGCGCGTGCGTTCAGATTCGGCCGGTAGCCGAGATCGGCAATCGCCTTCAGCACGCGCTCGGCGGTTTCCGGGCGGACTTTGTCGCGATTGCGCAGCACGTTGGAAACGGTGGCGGCGGTAACGTGCGCGCGCTTCGCCACTTCGGACAGGGTGACCATAGTCTTGTTATCCCAAATTCAGGGAATGCGATTCAAATGTTGCAGGCCGAGGGCGACGTTGATAACTTTGCAAAAAACACAGCGGAGACACTCATCATGGCTTTTTCCCTCGAACACGAATTTAAGCGATTAAATGCCTGCCGCACAAGGTCTGGCCGTTTATTTTTTACAAAAATTTAAGCGGTTAAATCCACGGAGGGCAGCATGGCGGCAATTCGTTTGACGAACGTGCAGAAGTCGTACGGTGAGCATCCGCCGGTGATCCGGCGCGTGAATCTGGACATCGCGCAGCATGAGTTTTGTGTGTTTCTCGGGCCTTCGGGTTGCGGCAAGTCGACCTTGCTGAGAATGATCGCCGGTCTCGAAGATTTGAGCGAAGGCGAGCTGCATATCGGCGGGCGTCTGATGAACGACGTGCCTTCTGCGGCACGCGGCGTGGCGATGGTGTTTCAGAGCTACGCGCTGTTTCCGCACATGACCGTGTTCGACAACATGGCGTTCGGCCTGAAGCTCGCGAAGCAACCGAAGGACGTGATCGACAGCAAGGTGCGGGAGGCCGCGCGCATTCTGCAACTGGACGCGTTTCTGGAGCGCTATCCGAAAGCGTTGTCGGGCGGCCAACGTCAGCGCGTTGCGATCGGCCGCGCGATTGTGCGCGAACCCGGCGTGTTCCTGTTCGACGAACCGCTGTCGAATCTCGACGCCGCGTTGCGGGGTCAGACGCGGGTCGAAATCGCCCGTTTGCATCAGCGCTTTGCCAATGCGAGCGTGGTCTATGTGACGCACGATCAGGTCGAGGCCATGACGCTCGCCGACCGCATTGTGTTGCTGCACGCCGGCGCGGATGCGGAGCGTTTCGGCAGCGTCGCGCAAAGCGGCGCGCCGCTCGAGTTGTATCACCATCCGAAGTCGCGCTTCGTGGCGGGTTTCATCGGCTCGCCGCGAATGAATTTCATCGACGCCGTGGTCGAGTCGATCGAGCCGGGCCGTGTGAGCGTCACGCTCGCGCATAGCGGCGAGACGTTGATCGCGCAAGTAGACGGCCAGCGTTTGCAGCGCGGCCAACCGGTCACGCTCGGCGTGCGGCCCGAGCATGTGTGCCTCGACGGCGACGAACAATCGATCCAATGCACGACCGTGCTGTCGGAACGCCTCGGCGAGCACAGCTATATTCACGCGGATCACGCGGGCGGCTCGCTTGTCGCGAAGGCTGCGGGCGATACGCCGATCGGCTCGGGCGAACGCATTCGCATTCACGTTCCGTCCGCCGCGTGCCATCTGTTCGACGCGGACGCTGTCGCCTTGCGGCGCAGTCGCTTCGAACCCGAACGGGTCGCCGCCTGAAAGCACGCGCATTCGAAGCACGACACTTACCGAACCAGATTCCGCCACAGAGCGGGTTACATCGCTGCCAGCCGCGGGCTGTCAGCCAACAAGGTAGTCAAGGAGACACAAGATGATTGCTTTACGCCTTCGCCGTCTTGCGCAACTGTCGATCGCAGCCGCTCTGGTTGCCGGCACACTCTGTTGCGCCACAGCCGACGCCGCCACGCTCAACGTCAACGTATCGGCGCGCGGCAACCAGCGGTCGACCTGGCAGGACGCGTTCGACAAGTTCAAGAAAGCGAATCCCGACGTCGACCTCAAGGTGACCTACATCACCGAGGAAGCGTACAAGGTGCAGATGGGCGGCTGGCTCGCCACCGATCCGCCCGACGTCGTCTCGTGGCACGACGGCGAACGGATGGCCTATTACGCGCAGCGTGGCCTGCTCGAAGACCTGTCGCCGGACTGGACGAAGAACGGCTGGTCGCAGCAATACGCGTCGGTCAAGGAAGCGTCCACGTATAAGGGCAAGCAGTACGCGGCGCCGCTCGGCTACGACGCGTACGGGTTCTTCTATCGCAAGGATCTGTTCGACAAAGCCGGCATCAAGGGCGAGCCGAAAACCTGGGACGAGTTTCTCGACGCCTGCAAGAAGCTGAAAGCGAGCGGCGTGGCGCCGATCGCGGTGGCCGCGCGCGATAGCTGGACACTCGCCGCCTGGTTCGATTACCTCGATCTGCGGATCAACGGCAACGCGTTCCATCAGCAATTGATGGCGGGCGAAATTCCGTACACCGACGCGCGCGTGAAGAAGGTCTACGCCGCGTGGAAAACGCTGATCGACGATCACTACTTCATCGACAATGCGCTCTCGTACGACCTCGATTCGATCGCGCCGTTTCTGGTGAACGGCAAGGCGTCGATGATGCTGATGGGCACGTTCTTCTCCGCGAGCATTCCGCCGTCGATCAAGCCGCAAACCGGCTTCTTCCGTTTCCCGGTGATCGACGCCAGCGTGCCGATGGCCGAAGACGGTCCGGTCAACGTGCTGTTGATTCCGGCCAAGGCGAAGAACAAGGCCGACGCCCGCAAGCTGCTGGCCTTCATGGAACAGCCGCAGATCAACGCGGATCTCGCGAAGGGCTGGGGTCAACTGCCGTCGAACAGTCAGTCGGCTGAACCGGAAGACGCGATCTCCAAGGTCGGCTTCCAGACGCTCGCGAACACGAAGGGCGGCATCGCGCAGTTCTACGACCGCGACATGCAGAAGGAAATGGCCGACGAAGGCATGAAAGCGATGCAGCAGTTCTACAGCGATCCGTCGCAACTCGACGCCGTGCTCGTGCGCCTCGAAGCGACCCGCAAACGCATCTACCAGAAGTAAGTCCCTAAGCGCCGCGGCGTAGCAACCGCCGGCGCTTGCCTTCGATCTTCGACGAGGCCCGATCCATGTCTCAATCCGCAGCGCGCCGCTTACCCGCGGCGCAGCACCGTCACGTCTCGACGACGCGCCGTCATCAGCACCGCGCCGCGTTTTTCTTCCTGTTGCCGGGTTGCGCGCTGTTTTGCCTGTGCGTGGTTTATCCGATCTTCAGCAGCATCTCGCTCAGCTTTTATCACTGGGACGGCATGACGCCGAAGACCTTCGCGGGCCTGGACAACTACATCGAACTGTTCCAGTCCGACACGTTCTATACGGCGCTGAAAAACAATCTGATCTGGCTCGCGCTGTTCCTGCTCGCGCCGCCGCTCGGTCTGCTGTTCGCGTTGTATCTGAACCAGCACATGCGCGGCATGCGGGTCGTGAAGTCGCTGTTCTTCGCGCCGTTCGTGCTCTCAGGCGTGGTGGTAGGGCTCGTATTTAGCTGGTTCTACGATCCGGGTTTCGGCCTGCTGCGTCTGATTGTCGGCCACGGCATTCCGGTGCTCGGCGATCCGCACACGGTGACGTTCGGCATCATCTTCGCCGCGCTCTGGCCGCAAACGCCGTTCTGCATGGTGCTGTATCTCACCGGTCTCACCGGCATCAATCCGGAAGTGGTCGAGGCGGCGCGCATGGAAGGGGCGAAGGGCGTGCGTTTGCTCTGGCACGTGATCCTGCCGCAATTGCGGCCCGCCACCTTCATGGCGGTTGTGCTGACCGTGATCGGCGCGCTGCGCAGCTTCGACCTGATCGCGGTGATGAGCGGCGGCGGCCCGTTCGATAGCTCCACGGTACTCGCGTATTACATGTACGACCAGGCGATCAAGTACTACCGCGAAGGCTATTCCGCGGCGATTGCCGTCGTGCTGTTCGCCATCATGCTCGTCTATATCGTGTTCCATCTGCGCCGCATGTTGCGCGAAGAACGCTGATTTTCAGGAGGTTCGTGTCATGTATCCGCTTCCCGTCGAACGCTGGAAACCGCTCAATCGCACGCTTTATAAAGTGTCGCTGCCGATTGCGTTGCTGATCTGGCTGCTGCCCATGCTGGCCGTGCTCGTCACGTCGATCCGCTCGTCCGATGAATTGTCGCAAGGCGATTACTGGGGCTGGCCGAAACATTTTGCGTTGATCGAAAACTACGGCACGGCGCTCACACAAACGCCAATGCTGCATTACTTCACCAATAGCGTGCTGATTACCGTGCCTTCGGTACTCGGCGCGATCGTGCTGGCCTCCATGGCGGGTTTCGCTCTCGCGACCTATCGCTTTCCCGGCAATACGGCGGTGTTGTTCGCGTTCGTCGCGGGCAATTTCGTGCCGATCCAGATCCTGATGATCCCGGTGCGCGACATGGCGTTGAAAGTCGGCCTGTTCAATAGCGTGTGGGCGCTGGTGATTTTTCATGTGTCGTTCCAGACCGGTTTTTGCACGCTGTTTCTGCGCAATTTCATCAAGCAGTTGCCCTTCGAAATGATCGAGGCCGCGCGCGTGGAAGGCGCGAGCGAATGGACCATCTACTGGCGCATCGTGCTGCCGCTGATCCGGCCGGCGCTCGCCGCGCTCGGCATTCTGGTCTTCACGTTCGTCTGGAACGACTACTTCTGGGCGTTGTGCCTTACGCAAGGCGACGACGCCGCGCCGATCACCGTGGGCGTCGCCGCCCTCAAGGGGCAATGGACCACGGCCTGGAATCTGGTCGCCGCGGGTTCGGTATTGGCCGCGTTGCCTTCGGTGCTGATGTTCTTCCTGATGCAGAAGCACTTTGTCGCCGGCCTGACCTTCGGCGCGAGCAAAGGCTGAACGCCGGCCCGTCTTCAACTACTCACGAGATACGTTCATGCAACTTGGTGTTTGCTATTACCCGGAACAATGGCCCCGTACGATGTGGGCCGACGACGCAAAGCGGATGGTCGAACTCGGCATCACGCACGTGCGGATCGCCGAATTCGCGTGGAGCCGGATGGAACCGCGCGCCGGCGAATTCGAGTGGGAATGGCTCGACGAAGCGGTCGCCGTGCTGGCCGCGGCGGGACTGAAACTGGTGCTCGGCACGCCGACCGCTTCGCCGCCGAAGTGGCTGATCGACGCGCATCCGGACGTGCTGCCGGTGCGCGCCGACGGCACGCGCTGGAACTTCGGCTCGCGCCGTCATTACGATATTTCAAGCGACACGTACCGGCGCGAATGCGTGCGGATCGTCAGCGCAATGGCGGCGCGCTATGGGCGTCATGCTGCTATCGTGGCGTGGCAAACCGATAACGAACTCGGCTGTCACGATACCGTGCCGAGTTATTCCGCCGCCGCGCTGGCGCGTTTTCATCGCTGGCTGCATCTGCGCTATGGCACCGTCGGCGCATTGAACGACGCGTGGGGCAATGTGTTCTGGAGCATGGAGTATCCGTCGTTCGACGCGATCGGCCTGCCGAACCTCACGCCCACCGACGCCAATCCGATCCATTTGCTCGAATTCCGCCGCTTCATGTCCGACGAAGTGGCGAGCTTCCATTGCGAGCAGATCGACGTGTTGCGGCAGCATGCGCCCGACGCGGATCTGCTGCACAACTTCATGGGTTTCTTCACGACCTTCGATCACTACCGTTTTGCCGAAGGCGATGCGCTCGACGTTGCCGCGTGGGACAGCTATCCGATCGCCCGCACGGAGTCGATCGCACTGCCCGACGAGCAGAAGGCCCGCTACGCGCGGACCGCCCATCCCGATGTGTCGGCATTCGATCACGACCGCTACCGGGCGATCGGACGTGGGCGTTTCTGGGTGATGGAGCAGCAGGCAGGGCCGGTCAACTGGGCGCCGTGGAATCCGGTGCCCGCGAAAGGCATGGTCAGACTCTGGGCGTATGAGGCGTTCGCGCACGGCGCGGAACTGGTGTCGTATTTCCGCTGGCGTCAGTGTCCGTATGCGCAGGAGCAGATGCATTCGGGCCTCAATCTGCCGAACGACGAATTGTCGCCGGGCGGCCTGGAAGTGCAACTGGCGGCGCGCGAAATTGCGGCGAGCCCGGCGTTGTCGTCACTCGGCGCGGCTGCGCGCGCGGCCGTTGCCGTGGTGTTCGACTACGAGACGCAATGGATGTTCGAGATTCAGCGTCATGGCAAAAGCTTCGATTACCAGACGCTGGCGTTCGACTATTACGAGTCGCTGCGTGAATTGGGACTCGACGTCGATATCGTGCCGCGCAACGCGGATCTTTCGGCGTATCGCCTGGTGGTCGTACCGAGCCTCGCGGTGGTTGACGACGCGCTGGTCGATCAGATCGAACGTAGTACCGCGCAATGGGTCTTCGGGCCGCGCAGCGGCTCGAAAACGAACCTGTTCGCGATTCCTTCGACCCTGCCGCCCGGCGTGTTGCAACGCGTGCTGCCGATTCAGGTGCTGGAAGTGGAAACGCTGCGTCCCACGCTCACGCCCGCGCTGTCGATCGGCGATACGGATGGCGTGGCGCTGCATTGGCGTGAGCACGTTCGCGCTAGTGGCGAGACCCGCATCGAAGCGCAATTTGATGACGCGTGGCCGGCGATTCTCTCGCACGGCAACGTGCGCTACGTCGCGGGCTGGTTATCGCATGCGTTGCATCGCGAGGTGCTGGCACAGGCGGCGCAGCAAGCCGGTATCGCAACGCAACGGCTGCCTGACGGCGTGCGGATTCGTCGGCGGGGCGAGCTGACGTTCGCGTTCAACTTCGGCCCTGAACTCGCGCAAGCGCCCGCACCGGCTCATGCGGACTTTGTACTCGGCCACGCGCAGCTAAAAACCGGCGACGTCTGTGCATGGCGAACCGTCGGCGATTGAGATTCAAGCGCTTCGATCTGGAGCCGGCGGCCTTCATAAGAGCCGCCGTTCAATCAACGGAGGGTGACAGATGAACCGAAGAGAAGTGCTTGTTCGATTTCCACGGCAACGCGCGGAGTTCGCTGGACGCGTTTCGCAAGCGTTAGTCGCAACGCCTGCACAAACGCGTAGCCGTATGAATAGCAGGCGCTATTTCGCCGGCGCCTGCGCTTTGTTCTGGTTTGCGCAATCCGAGGTGAACACCATGCTCGCCTGATCCGGCGTCATATGCGGCGCGTTCGGCGCGTAGATTTTTTCGATGATCGCGTCAACCGCTTGCCGGTCGGACGGATCCTTGTAGTAACTGGCTGCCTGATCGAGCGCTTGCGCCTTGGTCTTTTTGTGCGAGCGCCACGACGCGACCTGGCCGGCGATATCGCCGAGCGCGAAACATTGGTTGCTGACCGTTTGAGCGACGGCCTGTGCCGCCGGTTGGGCAAGGCACGCCGCTGCCAGCAGGGCGGATACGACTACGCGTTTCATGACCTGAATCCTGTCATTAAATGAGCGCGGTATGAAAGCGATGGCATGCGCCACCGCGGCGACCGCGCGAATAAAGAACCGCGTAGTTTATCGGTAAGTGGCGCGTGACGTTTTTTTGCGCACGCGGATCAATGCCCAAACGACTCCGCGTTCGACGCCGCTGGCGTCGCCCCATGCGGCCGCACCGCCTGCTTGAGCAGCAGCGCCACGCACGCAATCAACCCCGCAATCGCCACCATCGCGAAGATCCCGCCGAACGAGAAATGACGCCGCGTCAGTTCCGCGACCAGAAACGAGCCGGCGATGCCGCCAAAGCGCCCGATCCCAAGCATCCATGCCACGCCCGTACCGCGTCCTTCGGTCGGATAGAACGCGGCGGCGAGCGCGGGCATCGACGATTGCGCGGTATTCATCAGCACGCCCGCCACGAACACGATAAACACCAGCGCGCCGACATTGCCCACCGCCTGCCCGATGAAGTACACGCTCACGGCCGTCAACGCATAGCACGCGGCGATGATCCGGTTCGCGTTGAACTTGTCCATCAGCACGCCGCACAGCACGGCGCCCACGCCGCCGAGCGGGAACAGCGCCGAAATCAGCGTTGCGCGCTGCGGCGTGAGGCCGGCGTCTTTCAGCAGAATCGGCATCCAGTTGATCGACGCGTAGAAGATCACCAGACCCATGAAGTACGCCACCCACAACATCACCGAGCCGACGATATACGAACGCGACAGCACCACGCCCATGCCCTTGCTACCGGTTTGCGGCGCGGTTTCGGTCATGGTGAACGAACCCGCTTGCGCGGCCTCGCTCGAAATACGCGCGAGCGCCGCGCGAATCCGCTCGACCGGCGCGCTATTGGCGACCATGTAGCGGACCGACTCCGGCATCTTGATCAGCAGCAGGACCAGCAGCAACAGCGGCGTGATACCGCCGAGCAGCAACACGCTGCGCCAGCCGACATGCGGAATCATCCACGCGGCGAGAAAACCACCGAACGCGGCGCCGAGCGGAAAGCCGCAGAACATCAGATTGATCAGCGTCGCGCGACGGCGATCCGGGCAGTATTCGCCCATCATCGTCACGGCGTTCGGCATGGCCGCGCCGAGTCCGACGCCGGTCACGAAGCGCAGCAGCGTGAGTTGTTCGATATTGCTCGAGAAGGCCGACGCGAGGCACGCCACGCCGAACAGCAGCACCGAGCCGAGCAGCAGCGATCGTCGCCCGAGACGGTCGGATAGCGGGCCCGAGCCGAGCGCGCCGCAGGCGAGGCCGAACAGCGCGGCGCTCAGCACCGGCGCGAGGGCCGGTTTCGTGATGCCCCATTCCGCGATCAGCGAGGGGGCAATGAAGCCGATCGCCGCCGTGTCGAAACCGTCCAGCAGGACGATCACGAAACACATGAAGAAGATGAGCCACTGGAACGGCGAGAAGGGATGTTCGTTGATGAAGGTTTGAACGTTCACAGCGGTACTGCGGCTCATGATGGTCTCCTGACTGCGAAAAAGCGCGAAGGCTCGTGATTACGAGCCTTTCTTTCTTCTACGATCGTGTGCCGTTTAGAAGCGGTGCACGATGCCTACGCCCGCGGCGAACTGGCTGCGCGACGACGAGGGCGCGCTCTGGAAGCCGTCGCCGATCGTGGCTGTGGCGCTGATGATATGCCCCGAGCCGGCGGTGCCGAGCGTGTTGCCGTTGGTGCGCTGGAACGCCTGCAACGCATAGAGGCCGGTGCGCTTCGACAATGCATAGTACTCGGACAGGTTGACCTGCTGGTACTGCGCCGAACTCGTGATGCCGTTCGCCTTGGTCGCGCGCGTGTAGCTGTAGCCGGTGGCGAAGTCCCACGAGACGCTCGGCTTCCAGTGCAGCACCGCGCCGGCCGTGTTGAAGATGGCGGTGTCGCGGAAGCTCGAACCGACGCCCGGAATGTACTGCACGTTCGAGTAAGCCGCCGACACGTCCCAGCCGTTGCCGAAGTTATACCCGCCGGTCACGGCAAAGCGCTGCTGCGCCTGAGCGGTCTGATAGCCGTTGGTCACCGCCGACACACCCGGCTGCGCGCCGTTGTTCGATACGGTCGAATCCGCACCATACGCGCCGCCGCCCACCGTCGAATTGTTGATCCGCATGAAGCCGACCGCGATGCCCACCGGACCGTTGAGGTACTGCACCGCGCCGCTCCACGTCGAGCCGCGGTTGAGGCTGCCCGGCACACCGCCGACCGCGTACGAGCCGCTGAACGTGAAGCCGTACAGTTTCGGCGACGTATAGACCAGCGAGTTGTTGGCGCGATAGATCGTGTCGAGTGCGTCGACGTCGCCCGGATGCGCGCCGTAGTAGCCGGTGAGCCACGTGGTCGGGCTATACGGCGACAGCAGCGAGTAATACGCGGTGTACTGGCGGCCGGCCTGGAACGTACCGTAGGTCGGGTTCGTTACGCCGACCCAGGCCTGGCGGCCGAACATCGCGTTCGTGTATTGCTGGCCGCCGGTGGCGGAATTGAAGCCGGACTCCAACTGGAAGATCGCCTTGGTGTTGCCGCCCAGGTCTTCCGCGCCCTTCAGGCCGAAGCGGCTGCCGGCCCACACGCCGTTGATCATCCTGACGTTCGACTTGCCGCCCGAGGTCGAGCCGAGCGAAGGCGCCTGGCTGCTCTGATAGCCGATACCCGTGTCGACGATACCGTACAGCGTGACGCTGCTTTGGGCGAAAGCGGGCGCGCTGGCCAACGCGGCCATCGCGCAGGCGAGCCGGGTCATGGTGATGCTGCGATTCATGAGGGTGTTCTCCAAGGCGACCTGCTCCGGCCTGCTGGCAAGCCGGGCAATCCAGTCGTCGATCAATTTTTGTGATTTGTTCGCATATAGAACTGTGATTCTTTGTGCGAACAGGCGTCACTGTAAGTAAATCGACAACGAAGGGTCAACGCGGGATTACCCGAGCGTGTTGCAGCGGTGCGTCGGAAAGGAGAGTGCGCTGGACAGCGCGGAGGACTGCTGAGGCCGCAGCGCGCGTCGGCGTGCCGGGAAAAGACGGGGAAGGACGCGCCGGCCTGAAAGGCCTGGCGCGGCGCTCAATGCAACACTTAACGCGGTATTCAGAAGATCACATAGACCTTGCGCATCGTCTCTTCGACTTCCCAGAGGCCTTCCGTGTTGGCTTCGAAGAACAGCGTGTCGCCGCTCGCGAAATGGATGGTCTCTTCGTTGTCCGGCGTGAAGCGCCCGCGGCCCGCGATAAAGTGCATCACCTCGGCCTGCTTGATCGAACGGCGATAGGTGCCCGCCGTGCATTCGAAAATACCGGTATCGACCGCCTCGCTGCCTTCAATCACGCGCTGCACACCGGACACCTGAATCGGCGTCGTGCCCGGCAAGCCGACCGTGCCCCAGTCCTCCAGATTCCGCAGATTCACGCTTTGTTTGAGCTGCTGTACCTTCATCTTCGCTTTACCTTTTGAATGTGCTGAAACGGATCACCGGCCTGCGGTGTCGGAACGCGTGACGGTCTGTTCGATCTTGCCGAGTCGCACGACTGTGACGCCCGGCCGCAGTTGCCGCAGCGAAGGCATGACGAGCATGCAGTTGTCGTAAGGTGTGACGACCGCCTCGCCGTTCGACCAGCCGATCACGGCGCCAGCCTTGTCGAAGATTTCCAGGCCCGTGTACGGCGCGGCGAAACGGAAGTCCATGCTGGTCGCCACGACCGGTTGCGTCACACGTACGATGTGCTGCACAGCCGGCAACGGCGCGAGCCAGTCCTGCGGAAGATCCGTTTCGTCGATCACGCCGGCCAGCAGCAGAAAACGCGCGGTGGTGTCGCGCGCCACGCCGACCGCGCCGCGTTCCCAGTGCTGTCCGCATTCGATCAGCAACGCGTTCTTCGTGCTGGCGGGGTCGCCGAAGCCTTCGTAATCGCGCATACGGCGGCCCTCGGGATGGCCTTCGTCGCAGATCACCGTGGCCGGCGTGCCGAGCTTCACGGCCAGTTCGCTGCCTTTTTGCAGCGGTCCCGCGACGATCAGCGGCTTGCTCTTTTCGTGCATGGAATGCAGATCGAGCAGGGCGTCGACCGTGTCGATCACCGGCCGCATCTCGCGGGCGCGCGTCAATTCGCTGGAGGTGCGCGAGGTGTCGTCGAGCGTCGCGGCGGTCCACACGCGGTTGAAGTCCTGATCGACGAAACGCGCGGCGTCGGGCTTCGCGGGATCGAAGCTCAGGTAAGCGGCGATGTTCGCGAACCCCAGCGTGAGGCGCCCGCGCCGCGGCCGCAGTTGGCGGCGCAGCAGTTCGTCGACGACGATCGCGCCGCACACTTCGTTGCCGTGCGTGAGCGCATTGATCATTACGTGCGGGCCGGGTACGCCGGAGTCGAACGTATGGACGTATGCGATCCCTGATGACGAGTGTTCATGCACCGAGATGTCGGGGAACTCGACTTCGATCGGATAGGCTTCGATGCTCATACGTAAGTGTCCTGGCAAAAAGTTAACGGGCCGACTCGGGCCGACTCGGGTGGGCTCAGCTCTCAGGCAAGTTTAGCCGCGATCGCCTGGCCGACTTCGGTCGTGTTCGCCTTGCCGCCCAGGTCGCCGGTATGCGGGCCTGTCACCAGCGTAGCCTCGATGGCCGCGAGAATTGCGTCGTGCGCCTCGCGCTCCTTGCCTTCGTGATTGCCGAGGAAGTCGAGCATCATCGCCGCCGACCAGATCATCGCAATCGGATTGGCGATGTTCTTGCCGGCAATGTCGGGCGCCGACCCGTGCACCGGTTCGAACAGCGACGGAAACTTGCGGTCGGGATTCAGATTGGCCGAGGGCGCGAGGCCGATCGTGCCGGTACAGGCGGGGCCGAGATCGGACAGAATGTCGCCGAACAGATTGGTGGCGACCACCACGTCGAAACGATCCGGATTCAGCACGAAGCGCGCGCAGAGAATGTCGATATGCTGCTTGTCCCACGTCACGTCGGGATACTGCGCCGCGATGCCGGCCGCGCATTTGTCCCACCACGGCATGCTGATCGCGATGCCGTTGCTCTTGGTGGCGACCGTGATTTTTTTGCGCTCACGGCGCTGCGCGAGGTCGAACGCGAACTTCAGCACGCGCTCGCTGCCGTGCCGCGTAAACACCGATTCCTGCAGCACGAATTCGCGCTCGGTGCCTTCGAACATCACGCCGCCCACCGACGAATACTCGCCCTCGGTGTTCTCGCGCACGATCCAGAAGTCGATGTCGCCGGCCTTACGGCCCGCGAGCGGCGACGGCACGCCGGCAAACAGGCGCGCGGGCCGCAGGTTGATGTACTGATCGAATTCGCGGCGGAACTTGAGCAGCGAACCCCACAGCGAAACGTGGTCGGGCACCGTGTCGGGCCAGCCCACCGCGCCGAACAGAATCGCGTCGGCGGATTGCAGTTGCGCTTTCCAGTCGTCCGGCATCATCTTGCCGTGCTTCGCGTAGTAGTCGCAGCTCGCCCATTCAATGTGCTGATACTCGAAGTCGAGCTCGAAGCGGGTTTTCACGGCGTCCAGCACGCGTAGCGCTTCGGGCATCACTTCGACACCAATGCCGTCGCCGGGAATGACCGCGATCCGATATTTCTTCGACATGTTGCTGCTCCTCCATTAGGACGTTCGACGCTTCAATCGGGTTTATTTTATTCCTGCTGTTTGAGCCTAAAATGGTCGCTTTAGTTAAGCCACTGTGCACGATTCGTGTGCAAACGCATGGACCGCCGAGCGACCTATGAACTCCGTCCCTTCACCCGATCTCGGCGATTTGCGCGTGTTCTGCGAAGTGGCGCGTAAATCCAGTTTCAGTGCGGCGGCGGAGGCCTTGTCGGTGTCGGCGGCGTACGTCAGCAAACGGATCAATGTGCTCGAGACTACGCTCGGCACGCGGTTATTGCATCGGTCCACGCGCCGGGTCGCGATTACGGAAGCCGGCGAACGCGTCTACGCGTGGGCCGAGAAGATTCTCGACGATGTCGATCAACTGGTGGAAGACGTGTCGACCACGCGCCGCATTCCCGGCGGCAAGCTGCGTATTTCCAGCAGCTTCGGTTTCGGACGACGTTTCGTGGCGCCGGCGTTGGCGCGTTTTTCGGAGCGTTATCCGCAACTGAGCGTACGGCTCGATCTGTTCGATCGTCTCGTGGATGTGGCCGGCGAAGGCTTCGACCTCGACGTTCGCATCGGCGACGAGATCGCGCCGCATCTGATCGCGCGGCGGCTCGCGTCGAATCATCGCGTGCTGTGCGCGTCGCCGGGGTATATCGCGCGGCATGGCGCGCCGCGGCAACTCGCCGAGCTGTCCTCGCATGCGTGTCTGGCGATCAAGGAGCGCGATCATCCGTTCGGTTTGTGGCGTTTGACGGTGCGCGGCGAAGCGGTGTCGATCAAAGTCACCGGACCGTTGTCGACCAATCACGGCGAGGTGGCGGTGCAATGGGCGCTGGCCGGGCGCGGCATCGTGCTGCGTTCCATGTGGGACGTGCGGCCGCTGCTCGACAGCGGCCAGTTGCAGCAGGTGCTGCCCGAGGTCACGCAACCGGCGAATCTGTGGGCGGTGTATCCGGCGAGGCTCGCGCAGTCGGCGAAGGTGCGGGTATGCGTCGACTTTCTGAGCGAGGAGTTCGCGCAATGGAGTCCGCCGGAGTCCGCTGGCTGAAGGCGTGGCATTGGAGCAGACCGTTGAACCTTGAGGCCAACGGTCTGCGGTTCGTCGCCTAGTTGTGGTTCTGCGAGAACAGCGTTTCGAGCGGGTAATGGCTCTTCACGAACGGCGACTTGATGATCACGTAGCTGAAGTACTTCTCGATGCCGATATCGCGTTCGAGCAAGCCTTCGACAATGCTCTGATAGTGGCTCACGCTGCGCGTGATGAACTTCAGCAGGTAGTCGTAGCCGCCGCTCGCGAGATGGCATTCGACGATCTCGTCGACGTCGCGGATCGCATTCACAAACTTGATGAAGTCTTCCCGCCGATGATCGGCGAGCGTGACTTCAGTGAACACGATCTGCACGTCGCCGAGCTTTTCGAGCTGGATCTGCGCACCGTAGCCGATGATGTAGCCGGCCTTCTCCAGACGTTTGACGCGAATCAGGCAAGGGCTGGGCGAAAGGCCGACCGCGTCGGCAAGCTCGACGTTGGTGATGCGGCCTTTCTTCTGCAGCTGTGAAAGTATCCGCAGGTCGATCCGGTCAAGCTTGCAGTCGCTGCTCATCGTAACGTTGTCGCTCCGGCGGTTGGGGGACAGGCTGAGGGTGCCTCTACTCTAGCATGCAGCGGCGTGAGTTTTGACCTTCAGCGCGGCCCGCACGTCGGCTTGCGCGAGCACGTCGTCGAGGGTCTTTTCGAGCCGTTCGAACATCAGGTCGAAGTCGGCCTCGGTGTACGACAAGGCCGGCGCGAAGCCGAGTATGTTGTCGCCGAACGCGCGGAAAATCAGGCGGTTTTCATACGCGGCGGCGGCGATCCGTTCGGACAGTTTCAGCGCCGGGTCGAAGCCCGCTTTGGTCTCTTTGTCGGCGACCAGTTCGAGTGCGCCGAGCAGGCCGCGATGCCGTGAGTCGCCCACCAGCGGATGCGCGAGCAGCGCATCGAGACCGCGCGCGAAGCGCGGCGCTCGCGCCACGCCGTTCGCCAGCAGGCCGCCTTCGTGATACAGGCGCAGCACTTCGAGGCCGATCGCCGCACTCACCGGATGCGCCGAATACGTGTGACCGTGACCCACCACGGCTTCGGCGTCGCCATCGGCAATGCCCTGATAAATTTCATCGGACATCAGCACCGCGCCCATCGGCGCGTAGCCGGCGGTCAACCCTTTCGCCACCGTCATCAGATCCGGTTCGACGCCTTCGCCCTGGCAGGCGAACAGCGGTCCCGTGCGGCCGAAGCCGGTGATGACTTCATCGGCAACGAACAGGATGCCGAGCTTACGGCAACTTTCGCGCATGGCTTTGAGCCAGCCGACCGGCGGCACGATCACGCCGCCCGACCCCTGGATCGGTTCGCAGAAGAACGCCGCGACGTTGTCGGCGCCGAGTTCGGCGACCTTCGCTTCGAGCCCGGCGACCGAGGCGGCGATCAACGCGGCGTCGTCGGCGAAATCGTTGCGGTAGGCATACGGCGACGGCAGATGATGCTGGTTGGGCAGCGGCAGATCGAAGTTGCGATGGAACGCGGGCAACGCGGTGAGCCCCGCGCCGGTGGTCGACGAACCGTGATAACCGCGTTGCAGCGCGATCACGTGCTTCTTCGACGGATGGCCCGTGGCGTTGAAGTAATGCGTGATGAAGCGCAGCGCGGAGTCGACCGCGTCGGAGCCGCCGAGCGTGAAATACACGTGCTGCAACGAAGCGGGCGATACCTCGACCAGCTTCTGCGCCAGCTCGATAGCCGGCTCCGAGCCGAAGTGGAAATAGCCGGTCGCGTAGGGCAGTTTTTGCATCTGCGCGGTCGCCGCGTCGACGATGCTCTGCTGGCCGTAGCCGGTGTTCACGCACCACAGGCCGGAGAAAGCGTCGAGCAGTTCGTTGCCGGCCGCGTCGCGCAGAAATGCGCCGCTGGCCGATTCGAGGATGGTGACGCCACGGGCTTCGTGCGCGCGGTAGTTGATGACCGGATGGATCAGATGCTTACGGTCGGCTTCAATGAGCGAATGAATCGGCATGATGGGTTCTCGTCGCGGGAAAAGGCTGTTGACCGTTCCATACTACTGATCAGCGACGATTCACCGCTTGCCTAAACAAATGCCTGAAAAGCGCGCGCGACGCGTTTTGATGCATAAACTCGGCATTTTCTGCTGCGGGTGCTGAAAAGCGGCTTGGCGGTCCCGTTTTGCGTCCGGCGCCGTGTTCAATAACCCTGGGTCCGGTCGATCTGACCGAGCATCGGCAAGCCTTCGCGATGACGGCGCAGATTGTCGAGCACCACGTTGACGGCGGTGTCCGGTCGCGTCGCGCTGGCGATATGCGGCGTGATCCGCACGCGCGGATGCATCCACAGCGGATGACCGGCGGGCAGCGGTTCGGGATCGGTGACGTCGAGAATCGCGTTGTGCAACTGGCCGCTCTCCAGCGCGGCGAGCAGGTCGTGCTGATTCAGATGCGGTCCACGCCCCGTTTGAATCAGCGAGGCGCCGCGCGGCAGCTTCGCGAACAATGCCGCGTCGAGCAGGCCGCGGGTCGCGGGCGTCAGCGGCAGCAGACCGATCAGGATGTCGGTGCGCGCCAGAAACAGGTCGAGCGCGCCTTCGCCCGCATAACAGTCGACGCCCTCGATCTCGCGTGCCGAGCGGCTCCACCCCGCGCAGTCGAAGCCAAACAGCCGCAAGCGCTCCAGTACGGCGGTGCCCAGCACGCCGAGTCCGAGCACGCCGATGCGCCGCTGGCCGGCCGGCATAAGCGGTAACTCGCACCACACCTGCTGCCGTTGCTGCAAACCATAGTCGAACAGATCGCGATGAATCGTCAGCACCGCCTGCGTGACGTATTCGACCATGCCGTCGACGATCCCCGGTTCGATCATGCGCACCACCGGCACATGCGCCGGTACGCTCGACAGATCGAACTGATCGATACCGGCGCCGACCGAGAACACGACTTCCAGATTCGGAAAGGTGCGGGTGGGGTTGTCAGGTGGCTGCCAGGCGGCGAGATAACGGATCGCGGCCGGATCGCCGTGCTCGGGCCAGATATGAAAGGGCAGGTCCGGCGCTTTCTGCGCAAAGAGTTTCGCCCACTGGGCGCCACGCGCCGGGTCGGCTTTGTAGAGAAAGGCCATGGTCGGTCAGAGGATTGCCTGGTTGATGATGCCGTATTGAAGGCAGGCGGCGTGGCCGGCGGCGGCAGTGCTTGCGGACGCAACGTCATTCGCCTGTGCGGGTTCGTTAGTGACGCCAGCCTCGGCCCGCACCATCTTCACCACCGTATCCACGCGCGGCAGCCCCAACTGTTCCAGCCATTCAGTCAGACCGCTGTCGCCTGGCGTATCGATCCGCACGAACACGCCTTCATTCAGCGCGAGCCAGTGGCTGATCAGTGCCTTGGCGCGGCTCGCGTCATCGGATGCGGGCGCCACCACCGGCCCGATCGCGAAGCCCCGCCCGAAGCGCCGAAACAGCGCGAAGCCGACCAGTTCGCCATCGCGGTCGAGCGCGATGCCGTCGGCGGTGCTCATCAACGCGGGCAGCACCTCGCCGCGATCCAGGCCGCTGGCTCGCGAAGCCAGTTCGACCAGCCGTGCCGTATCGCGGGAGCCGAGCGGGCGCAGCCGCTCGCCCGGTGGCAAGGACACGAGCGGCGGCTGGAACGCCGCGCCCTGATGTTGATCGAGCGTGCCGGCCGCGCGAAAGCCGAGCTTTTCATAGAGCGGCTGACCGGCGGGTGTCGCGTGCAGAAACGTGACGCGGCTGCCGAGTTCTTCGAGCACGCATTCCATCAGCTTTCTGCCGATGCCGTGCCCTTGCCGCGCCGGCGACACGATCACCATGCCGAGCGACGCGCGATCCGCGCCGTACTTCCAGCACAGCGCGGTGCCGATCACGCCGCTCGCGTCTTCCGCGACGAAACCCACGCCCAGTTGCGCGACGAAGCGCCAGTCGTCGGCGCGATGCGGCCACTTGAGCTCGACGGTCAGCGCGTGCGCGGCGGCGATGTCGTCGAGGGTGAAGCGTCTATAGGTAATCGAATCGGTCTTCGAATCGGACACGCCGGACTCCCTGAATGGCTGAAGGCTTACGCCGTCACTGTGTCATCCGCTGCGCGGTGTGACTAGGACGATCTTTTTATCCGGGGCGCCGGAACGGGCCGCCGTGCAAATCGATGCAAAACGCCCAGTCTGGACCTGGTTTACCAGCGCGTTCTGCTGTGCGGCGATTTTTGTCGGCGACATATGCCGGGCACGCGGCTCTACGATTTTGTCATGGCGGCGGCGTGGTGAAGGCCGGCCGCGTGGACCCTCCAGCCAGTCACACAGGACCTCTCTCATGCACAGCTTCAATCCGAACGACGTCGCGATTCGCAATGGGCATTTCATCGGCGGCGAGTATGTGGAGGGCAACGAGCACGACGGCGTGCGCCGCCTCGACGTCTCGCGTCCGTCGGACGGCGTGATCTACGCGTCCATCCCGCTCGCCGATCCCGCGATGGTGGACCGCGCGGTCGAGAATGCCTGGCAGGCCTTCCGGCACAGCGGCTGGGCGCGCATGGCGCCGCGCGAACGCGCAAAGATCCTGCGCCGTTTCGCCGACCTGGTCGAAGCCGACGCGCCCGCGCTCGGCCGCCTCGAAGCGCTCGGCTCGACGCGTCCGATCGCTCAGGCGGTCGGCTGGGACGTGCCGTTCACCGCCGAGGGCATCCGCTTCTACGCGGAGTTCGCCGACAAGCTGGGCGGCGAAGTCGCGGCAACCGATCACGATCATCTGGGCATGATGATCGCGGAACCTTATGGCGTGATCGGCGCCATCGCGCCGTGGAATTTCCCGCTGGTGATGGCGTCGTGGAAGATCGCCCCCGCGCTGGCGGCGGGCAACGCGGTGGTGCTGAAACCGTCGGAGATGACGCCGTTCTCGGTGCTGCGGCTGGCCGAACTGGCGGTCAAGGCGGGCGTGCCCGCCGGCATCTTCAACGTGATTCAGGGCGATGGCCGCGTGACCGGCGACGAACTCGTGCGCCACCCGAAGATCAGCAAGGTCACGTTCACGGGCTCCACGCGCACCGGCGCCGCGATCATGACAGCGTGTGCCCAAAGCGGCACCAAGCCGGTCACGCTCGAACTGGGCGGCAAGAGCCCGCAAATCGTCTTCGCCGACGCCCCGCGTCTGGACGACGTGGCGCGCCGCGTTGCCGGCTCGATCACGGGCAATGCTGGTCAGGTGTGCGTGACGGGCTCGCGGTTACTGGTTCAACGAGGCCTTGCCGATGAGCTGAGCGAGCGTATCGGCAAACTCTTCGCCGAACTGAAACCCGGCGCGACGTGGGCCGCGGATACGACGCTCTCGCCGATCATTTCCGCGCCGCAGGCGGCACGGATCGAGGCAATCGTCGGACGTACTCTCGAAGCGGGCGCAACGCTGCGTTATGGCGGCACGCGCGTCGACGGCGGCGCGCATGGCGCGTTCTACTCGCCGACCTTGCTCGCGGACGTCACGCCTCAGTCCGAGGCCGTGCGCGAGGAAATCTTCGGTCCCGTGCTGACGCTGCAAACCTTCGACACCGAAGAGGAAGCGCTCGCGCTCGCGCAGCATCCCGACTACGGGCTCGCGGCGGGCGTGCATACAGCCGACCTCGGCCGGGCGCTGCGCTTCGTGCGCGGCCTCGAAGCCGGCACGGTGTGGGTCAACCGTTACGGGCGCAGTTCCGATTTTATGATTCCGACGGGCGGCTACAAGCGCTCGGGCATCGGCAAGGACCTCGGCCGCCAGGCCTATGAGGCCAACCTGCGTTTCAAAAGCGTGCTGATCGATTTGCGGCCTTGAGCGCGCGCCGGTCGGCTGATCGCGGCAAAAGCCTGTCTCACCGCGGTACGCCGACCGCAAACCCATAACCAGCAAGGCTTTCAGGCCGGTCGCCGCATTCTGTGCTGTCCAGCGGCCCCAAAACGCATGGTTTGTGTCACCAGCAGCACCCGAATCAGGAACATCTATGTTTTTGCGCTGATTAAATCTTCTACAGCGCTGAGCTTTCCGCTGTTTTCGTTAATGAGCTCGCTGCGAGTTCACCACCTCGATAGGACTGCATCATCATGATCGAATTCGAACCGAAGTACATCACCTTCGACTGCTACGGCACGCTGACCAAATTCCGCATGGCCGACATGACGCGCGAAATGTTCGGCCACCTGCTGAGCGGCGACGACCTCGAAAAACTCGTCGCGTTCTACGCCGGTTATCGCCGCGACGAAGTGCTCGGCGCATGGAAGCCGTATCGCGACGTGGTGGTCAACGCGTTGCGCCGTGCCTGCCAGCGCATGAACGTCGAGTTCAACGAAGTGGAAGCCGAGAAGATCTACACGGCCGTGCCGACCTGGGGCCCGCATCCCGACGTGCCGGAAGGCCTCGCGCGTCTGGCGAAGAAGTACAAGCTGGTGATTCTGTCGAACGCCTCGAACAACCAGATTCAAAGCAACGTCGACAAACTCGGCGCGCCGTTCCATAAAGTCTTCACGGCGGAGCAGGCGCAATCGTACAAGCCGCGCATGCAAGGCTTCGAATACATGTTCGATCAACTGGACTGCAATCCGGAAGACGTCCTGCATGTGTCGTCGAGCCTGCGCTACGACCTGATGACCGCGCACGACATGGGCATCAAGCACAAGGTTTTCGTGAACCGCGGTCACGAACCGTCGACGCCGTACTACCAGTACTACGAGGTCGACGGCATGCCGCAACTGGCCACGGAACTCGGTCTGTAAGCGCCGGTTGCCCGCGCTCAAGACAAAAAACCGCCTCGCTCATTGCCCCTCTCAAGGACAGACCGGATGAAGCTCGATTCCTATTGGCTCGACACCGCACCGCCGCTGTTGTCGGCGTGTGAAGGCCCGGTCGACGGCCAGGCCGATGTGCTGGTGATCGGCGGCGGCTTCACCGGATTGTCGGCGGCGCAGGCGTTGGGCAAGCGCGGCGCGGCGGTGACCGTGGTGGACGCGGGACGGATTGGCGGCGGCGCGTCCGGGCGCAACGGCGGACAGGTCAATACCGGCGTTGCGCAGGACTTCGTTGCGCTGGTCGCGCAACTCGGCGTGGAGCGGGCCAGCGCGTGTTATCGCGCGTTTTCGGACGCGGTCGACACTGTCGAGCGGCTGATTCGCGAAGAAAACATCGACTGTAATTACGTCGCGACCGGCAAGCTGAAGCTGGCATCGAAACCGCACCATCTCGCGCATCTTGAGAAGACGGCGGAGCTGATTCGCCGCGAAGTCGATACGGATATCGAACTGATCGGTCGCGAACGGATTCGCAGCGAGGTTCAATCGGACAGTTTTCATGGCGGCCTGTTGCAGCGGCACGGCGGCCAGATGCATATGGGCAAGTTCACCGTCGGTCTCGCCGATGCCGCCGTGCGGCGTGGTGCGAAGCTGTATGAGAACGCGGCCGTCAGCGCGATCGTGAAGGACGGCAGCGGCTATCGCGTCACCACCGCGCGCGGCGAAGTGCGCGCGA
Organism: Burkholderia sp. 9120; assembly: GCF_000745015.1. NCBI lineage: Bacteria > Pseudomonadati > Pseudomonadota > Betaproteobacteria > Burkholderiales > Burkholderiaceae > Burkholderia > Burkholderia sp. 9120. The sequence continues at coordinate 3,205,671 of NZ_JQNA01000002.1, forward strand.
AGCAGGTGCTGATTGCGACGGGTCCGTCGCGGCATGGTCCGTTCGGCTGGTATCGGCGTCGGATCGCGCCGATCGGCTCGTTCATCGTCGTGACGGAACCGTTGCCGCCCGCCTTGCTTCAGCAGGTGTTGCCGAAGCAGCGCGCGTACACCACCACGCGGCTGATGCATAACTACTTCCGCGTGACGCCCGACTCGCGTCTGCTGTTCGGCGGCCGCGCGCGTTTCACGGCGTCCGAACAGCCGTCGGATGCGAAGAGCGGACGGATTCTGCGAGACGGTCTCGTCGCGATGTTCCCGCAACTGGCGAGCGCGCGTATCGACTATTGCTGGGGCGGTCTCGTCGACATGAGCGCCGACCGTCTGCCGCATGCCGGCCAGCATGACGGTGTCTATTTTTCGATGGGCTATAGCGGTCACGGTACGCAGATGTCGACTCACATGGGCCAGGTGATGGCCGACGTGATGGATGGCCACGAAGAACAGAACCCGTGGCGCGAGTCCGAATGGCCCGCGATTCCGGGCCACACCGGCAAGCCGTGGTTTCTGCCGCTGGTGGGCACGTACTACCGCATCAAAGATATTTTTTACTGAATTCCCGTCGTCGTATCAGGCAATCACAACCACACAGCCGCACCCACAATTCAACCTCGCTTACCCTCGCGGAGATGTTCGATGAATAAGGAAAACTCGCAACACGGCGTGCTTCAACTCGATACGAGTCTGGAGCGATTGACCGCCAGGGGGGCATCGCGGCGCGATGTGCTGCGCGCGATGGCCGCGGCCGGCATGATGTCCGTGACGGGCGCCGGCCTGTTGTCCGCGAGCGGCGCGGCCTTCGCGCAAGCGAAGCCGAAGCAGGGCGGCAAGATCCGGGTGGCGACGCAATCGGCCTCCGCTTCAGACACGCTCGATCCCGCGAAAGGCGCGCTCAGCACCGACTATGTTCGTGGGTTCATGTTCTACAACGGGCTGACCGAACTCGATTCGCACCTCGGCGCGAAGATGGCGCTGGCCACCTCGCTGGATACAAAAGACGCGATCGTGTGGGTTGTGAAGCTGCGCACGGGGGTGCAGTTCCATGACGGCAAGGCGCTCGCGCCGGCCGATGTCGTCTATTCGATCCTGCGTCACAAGGACCCGGCCACGGCTTCGAAAGCCAAGACGCTCGCCGACCAGATCAAGGACGTGAAGGCCACCGGCCCGAACGAAGTGACCATCACGCTGGAAGGCGCGAATGCCGACCTGCCGGTGATTCTCGCGACCTCGCACTTTGTGATCATCAAGGACGGCACCAAAGATTTCAAAACCGCGATCGGCACCGGCCCATTCAAGGTCAAGGAGTTCTCGCCGGGCGTGCGCACGGTCGGCGTGAAGAACGAGAAGTACTGGAAACCCGGCATGCCGCATCTGGACGAAATCGAGCTGATCGGTATCGGCGACGAATCGGCGCGCGTCAATGCGCTGCTCTCCGGCGACGTGCAACTGATCAACTCGGTGAGCCCGCGTTCGACCGCGCAGATCAAGAGCGCCGGCGGCCACTCGGTGCTGGAGACGAAGACCGGCGAGTACACCGATCTGATCGTGCGCGACGAAAACGGCATTACCGGTAACGACGATTTTCGGCGGGGCATGATGTATCTGCAGAACCGAGACCAGATTCGTCAGGCGATTTTCCAGGGCTACGGCGCGATCGGCAACGATCAGCCGATCGATCCGACCAACAAGTACTACCTGGCCGGCTTGCCGCAGCGCGGCTTCGATCCGGACAAGGCGAAGTTCCACTTTCAGAAGGCGAAGGTAGGCAGCGCGCCGATCCAAATTTTTGCGTCGCCGGCCGCCGAGGGCTCGGTGGAAATGGCCATGCTGCTTCAGCAGGTTGCGCCGCAAGCGGGTCTGAATCTGCAGGTGACGCGCGTGCCGGCGGATGGCTACTGGTCGAACCACTGGATGAAGCATCCGCTCGGTTACGGCTCGGTCAATGCGCGTCCGAGCGCCGACGTGATCTTCACGCAGTTCTTCAAGTCCGACGCACCGTGGAACGAAGCGAACTGGAAGAGTCCGAAGTTCGATCAGATGCTGGTTGCCGCACGCGGCGAACCCGACGACGCGAAGCGCAAGAAGATTTACGGCGACATGCAGGTGCTGGTGCATGACAACGGCGGCATCGGCATTCCGCTGTTTCAGAGTTCGATCGATGCGTACACGAACAAGCTCAAGGGCCTCGGTTCGATTCCGCTGGCCGGCTTGATGGGTTTCATGTTTGCGGAAAACGTCTGGCTCGAAAGCTGAGTCTGATGGGTCCTGCTGTTCCAGGAGGCGACTTTCAATGAAAGCTCATGCGCAACGTCTTATCGCCGCGCGCCTCGGCCTCGCGCTGCTCACGCTGCTGCTGGTCTCGGCGGTGGTGTTCGCCGTCACCGGGCTGCTGCCGGGTGACGCGGCCCAGCAGGCGCTCGGCCAGGCGGCGACACCCGAGGCCGTCGCCGCCCTGCGGCATCAGTTCGGGCTCGATCAGCCCGCGCTGCAGCGCTACGTCGAGTGGCTGGTGCAGGTGGTGACCGGCAACTTCGGCATCTCGATGTCGAACAATCTGCCCGTCAGCCAACTGATCGCGACGCGCCTGCCGAACTCGCTGGTGCTTGCCGGTCTCACGGCGCTGGTCTCGGTGCCGCTCGCGCTGACGGTCGGCATTGCGTCGGCCATGTTTCGCGGCTCGCTGCTCGACCGCACGCTCAACGTGCTGACGCTGTCCACGGTGGCGGTGCCGGAGTTCCTGATCGCGACCGTCGCGGTGCTGATCTTCGCCGTGAAGCTGCGCTGGCTGCCGGCGCTGTCGTATCTGTCGGAAGTGGATTCGTTCGGCGCATTGCTGCGTATCTACGCGATGCCGGTCATGACGCTGTGCTGCGTGCTGGTTGCGCAGATGGCGCGCATGACGCGCGCCGCGGTGCTCGATCAGCTCAATTCGTCGTACGTGGAAATGGCGGTGCTCAAGGGCGCCTCGCCGGTTCGGGTGGTGTGGCGGCACGTGTTGCCGAACACCGTCGGGCCGATTGCCAACGCGGTGGCGCTGAGCCTGTCGTATCTGTTCGGCGGCGTGGTGATCGTCGAATCGATCTTCAACTATCCCGGCCTCGCGAGCCTGATGGTCGATGCGGTCACGAATCGCGATATGCCGCTCGTGCAGGGCTGCGTGATGGTGTTCTGCGCGGCCTATCTCGCCCTCGTGCTGATCGCCGATCTGTGCCAAATCGTCTCTAACCCGAGGCTACGTCGATGATGAGCCAACCTACCAATCCCCACCACGTTCCGCACGCCGGCACGGAGCTGTACGACGTGCAGCGCGACGAACTGGTCGCCGAACCCGCGCCCGTCGAAACGGCCGCGTTGAAGCAGGGCGTGTTCAAACGGCTCGTGCAGCGTTTTTCCGTGCTCGGGCTGATCGGCCTGACGATGGTCGCGTTCTGGCTGCTGGTCGCGTTCGTCGGGCCGCTGGTCGCGCCGTACAAAGGCGGCGCGCTGACGTCGACGGAAATTTTCGGCCGGTATAGCGCGGCGTATCCGCTCGGCACCGACTATCTCGGCCGCGACATGTTGAGCCGGATTCTCTACGGCGCGCGCTATACGGTCGGCCTCGCGCTGGCCGCCGCCGTGCTGGCCAGCGTGATCGGCACGTTCTTCGGTTTGCTGGCTGCAGTGTCCGGACGCTGGGTCGATGAAATTATCAGCCGTCTGTTCGACGCGCTGATTTCGATTCCGAGCAAGGTGCTCGCGCTGGTGGTGATCGCCGCGTTCGGTTCGTCGATCACGATGCTGACCACGGTCGCGGCATTGGCCTACATTCCCGGCGCGTTCCGCATTTCGCGCTCGCTCGCGGTGAACCTGATGGGCCTCGAATACGTGCAGGTGGCGCGGGCTCGCGGCGAAGGCATCTTCTATATCGCGCGGGTCGAGGTGCTGCCGAACATGATTCATCCGATGCTCGCGGATTTCGGCTTGCGCTTCGTGTTTATCGTGCTGCTGCTCAGCGGGCTCAGTTTTCTCGGGCTCGGCGTGCAGCCGCCGAATGCCGATTGGGGTTCGCTGGTGCGCGAGAACATCGGCGGCTTGTCGGAAGGTGCGCCCGCCGTGTTGATGCCCGCCGTCGCGATTGCGACGCTGACGATCGGGATGAATCTGCTGATCGACAATTTGCGGCGTCGCGGCCGTAGCCATGGAGGTGCGTGATGGCCGAGCGGGACATGATTGAAGTAAGAGGCCTGCGGGTCGTCGCCGGCGCGGCGCCGGGGGCCGTGACCGAGATCGTCAAGGGCGTCGATTTTTCGGTGAAGCAGGGCGAGGTGCTGGCGCTGATCGGCGAGTCGGGCTCGGGCAAGACGACCATTGCGCTGGCGCTGCTCGGCTATGCGCGAGCCGGATGCTCGATCAGCGGCGGCTCGGTGTGTATCGGCGGACTCGACGTGTTGTCGCTCGACGCGAAAGGACGCCGCGCATTGCGCGCGCGCACCGTGGCCTATGTCGCACAGAGCGCGGCGGCCGGTTTCAATCCGGCGCGCACGATCATGGATCAGGTCACCGAGCCGGCGCTGCTGCATCAGTTGATGACGAAAGAGGCGGCGCGGGTCAAAGCGATCGACCTGTTCCGCGCGCTGGCGTTGCCCGCGCCGGAGACGATCGGCGAGCGTTATCCGCACCAGGTGTCGGGCGGGCAGTTGCAGCGCTTGATGGCCGCGATGGCGCTGATCACCGATCCGGCCGTGGTGGTGTTCGACGAACCCACTACCGCGCTGGACGTGACCACGCAGATCGAAGTGCTCGCGGCCTTCAAGAAGGTGGTGCGCGAGTTGGGCACCACGGCCGTGTACGTGTCGCACGATCTGGCGGTGGTCGCGCAGATGGCGGACCGCATCGTCGTGCTGAACGGCGGCGCGGTGAAAGAAAACGGCGCGGTCGCGCAAGTGCTCGATGCGCCCGTGGATGCGTACACGCGTCAATTGCTGGCCGCGACACGCCGCCCGGAACTCGAACTGGAAGCGCCCCTCAACCCCGGCAAACATGTGCCGCCGTTGCTGGAGATTCGCGGGCTGTCGGCGGGGTATGGCCGCATCGACCGGTTCGGATCGCCCGCCGTGCGCGTGCTCGACGACGTCAGCCTGACGATTCCGCGCGGCCGCACGCTCGGCGTGATCGGCGAATCCGGTTCCGGCAAAACGACGCTGGCGCGTGTGGTGGCCGGGTTAGTCGATCGTGCGAGCGGCGAGGTGCTGTTCAACGGCAAGCCGTTGCCCGCGCAACTGTCGCGGCGCACGCCGGAACAATACCGGCAGATTCAGATCGTGTTCCAGAACGCCGACACGGCGCTGAATCCGAGTCATTCGATTGCCGACATTCTCGGCCGGCCGCTCGCGTTTTATCACCATCTGCGCGGCTCGGCAGCGAAGAAGCGGATGCTGGCGCTGCTCGATCTGGTCAAGCTGCCGGCGTCGATCGCCACGCGCACACCGGCCGGTTTGTCCGGCGGTCAGAAGCAGCGCGTGAATCTGGCGCGCGCGCTCGCCGCGGATCCCGCGCTGATTCTGTGCGACGAAGTCACCTCCGCGCTCGACACCGTGGTCGGCGCGGCGATCCTCGATCTGCTGGCTGAATTGCGGCGCGAGCTGGGTGTGTCGTACATGTTTATCAGCCACGATATTTCGACAGTGCGCGCGATCTGCGACGAAGTGATCGTGCTGTATGCCGGCCATCGCGTGGAAGCGGGGCAGCGCGACATGCTTGCGGCGCCGCCGTATCACCCTTACACGGGCCTGCTGGTCGATTCGGTGCCGGTGTTGAAACCCGGTTGGCTCGACGCGCGTCGCGGGGTCGTCGCCAGCGCGTTGCCGGCAATGGGCGAGAGCGCCGATATCGCCGAGCTGTGCGCGTTCCGCGCGCGTTGCCCGGTACGGATCGACGGCATGTGCAACATGACGCCGCCGTCCATGAAGAAGCTGCCTTCCGGCGCGGAGATTCTTTGCCACCATCCCGCCGCGGAACTGAACCGCTTGCAAACCCTGGAGACGATCCCGGCATGAACGGACGATTTGTACGGCTAGCGGAAACGGGCCGTCGCACCTTCGCCATCACGGTGGACGGTGTGGCGCGCGAAGCCGCCGAGGGTGACACGCTGATGGTCGCGCTGCTGACCGGCGCGACCACCTTGCGCGATTCCGAATTCGGCGACGGACGTCGCGCCGGTTTCTGCCTGATGGGCGCGTGCCAGGATTGTTGGGTGTGGACCGCGCAAGGCGAGCGCGTGCGCGCGTGCAGCACGCCCGCCGCGCCCGGCATGTCGATCGTCACGAAGCTGGCGGAAGCCGGGGAGGGTGTATGGCCGCGCGGATAGTGGTGATAGGCAGCGGGCCGGCGGGCGTGCGTGCCGCGCAGGCGCTGGTCGAAGCGGGGCTGCGGCCGACCGTGATCGATGAAGGACGGCGCGACGGCGGGCAGATTTATCGGCGGCAACCGGAAGGTTTTTCGCGCAGCTACGCGACCTTGTACGGCACCGAGGCCGAGCGTGCCGCTTCGCTGCACCAGAGTTTCGATGCGTTGAAGAGCAAGGTCGACTATCTGCCGGACACGCTGGTGTGGAATATCTCGCCGAATGCGTTGCATCTGGTGAGCGGCACGCGCTACCGGACGTTGCCGTTCGACGCGCTGATTGTTTGCAGCGGCGCGACCGATCGGTTGATGCCGGTGAAAGGCTGGCATCAGGCGGGCACGTATAGCCTCGGCGGCGCGCAGGTCGCGTTGAAATCGCAGGGCTGCGCGATCGGTTCGCGTGTCGTGATGATGGGCAGCGGGCCGTTGCTGTATCTCGTGGCCGCGCAGTACGTGAAGGCGGGCGCGCAGGTCGCGGCGGTGCTCGATACGTCGACGTTCATGCAGCGCGTGGCCGCATTGCCGAAGTTGCTGGCGATTCCCGCTGCGTTGAAAAAAGGCATTGCGTTGACGCGTGTGCTTGCCCATGCACGCGTTCCGGTTCATCGCGGCGTGCAGCCTGTCGAGATCAAAGGCACGCCGCAACACGGCGTGAGCGGTGTGGAAGTCGCGCTGCCCGGCGGCGCGCACCTCGAGTTCGCGTGCGATGCCGTCGCGCTCGGTTATCACTTGCGTCCCGAGACGCAACTCGCGGATCTCGCGGGCTGCCGCTTCATCTTCGACGACGCCGCGCAGCAGTGGCTTCCGCATATCGATGCCGACGGCCGCAGCAGCATCAAAGGCGTTTATCTGGCGGGCGATGGCGCACGCGTGCGCGGCGCCGACGCGGCCGAACGCTCGGGCCGCCTGGCCGCGCTGGCGGCGCTGCAGGATCTCGGCACGCCGGTTGAGGGCGTGGAGCGCTTGCGCGCCGAACTCGCGCGCTTCACGCGCTTCGCCGCGGGGTTGAGAGAAGCGTTTCCGTGGCCGGCGAAATTCGCTGCCGCGTTGCCGGACGAAACGATCGTCTGCCGGTGCGAAGCGATCACGGCCGGCGAATTGCGCCGCGTCGTGCACGCGAGCGGCGCGCAGGAAGCCAATCGCGCGAAGGCGTTTTCGCGCGTCGGCATGGGCCGCTGTCAGGGGCGTTATTGCGGCCATGCGGGCGCGGAGATCATCGCGGCGGCGGCCTGCGTGCCGCTGTCTTCCGTGGGACGGTTGCGCGGCCAGGCGCCGGTTAAACCGCTGCCCGTAGCGTTGGTCGAAGAGGTGAGCGAATGAGCGCGACTTCCTCCATTAAGGGCGGCGAGGCCGACGTCATCGTGATTGGCGGCGGCATTGTGGGGACCACGACGGCGTTCTTTCTGCGCCAGCGCAACCGTTCGGTGATTCTGCTCGAACGCGGTCTCACGGGACAGCAGGCGAGCGGCGTGAACTTCGGCGGGATTCGCCGGCAAGGCCGCTCGTTGCCGCAACTGGCGATGTCGAACCGCGCGCTGCGTACGTGGCAGCGTTCGGCGGAACTGCTCGGTGAAGACGTCGAGTTTCTGCCGGTAGGCCATACGCGGGTCTGCTATCACGAGAAAGACGTTGAGAATTTCGATCAGTACGCGATCGATGCGCGCGCGCATGGTCTCGATCTCGAAGTGCTGCACGGCGAGGCCCTGTTCAAGCGTTATCCGTTTCTCGGCCGCGAAGTGCTGGCGGCCTCGATTTCGCCGCTCGACGGCCACGCCAATCCGCGACTCGCGGCGCCCGCATTCGGCCGCGCGGCGGCGCGGCTCGGTGCGCAGATCGTCGAGAACACGGAGATTGTTCGCGTCGAGAAAGACGGGGGGCGGTTTCGCGTGGAGAGCGCGCGCGGCGACGTGTATTGGGCGGCGCAACTCGTGATCTGCGCGGGTGCATGGGCCACCCGTCTCACTGAGCAATTCGGCGAAACGGTGCCGCTCATTGCGAGCGGCCCGCAAATGTGCGTGACCGAGCCGGTGCCGTATGTGTTCAAGTCGTCGATCGGCGTGTTCACGTCGATCAAGGAAGAGAGCATTTACTTCCGGCAGATTCCGCGCGGCAACATCATCGTGGGCGGCGGGCCGCCTGGGCCTGCGGATGCCGTGACTTGCCGCGCTTCGGTGCTACCGGCCAATACGGTGGGTCAACTGAAGCAGATGCGCCGGATCGTGCCCGCACTCGCGCCGCTGCATATCATCCGCGTGTGGAGCGGCGTGGAAAGTTATCTGCCCGACAGCGAGCCGGTGATCGGTCCGAGCAGCAAGGTCGATGGCCTGTTTTACGCGTTCGGTTTTTGTGGTTCGGGTTTCCAGATTGGCCCGGGCGTGGGCGAGACGATGGCGGAACTCGTCGGCACGGGCAGCACGGCGATTCCGCTCGACACGTTTTCCATTCGGCGATTCGCCACCCGACAGGCGGCGGTCCGTTCGAGCACGGTGATGTCATGACACAGTCGCTTGGGCTTAATGCCGCGCGGGCGTTCATCGAAGCGCACTTCGACGAACCGGTGACGCTCGCGCAACTCGCGGCGCTGTCCGCGTTGAGCGTGTCGCGCTTCGCGACGGTGTTCCGGCAGGAATACGGTTCGTCGCCGTACCGGTATCTGTGCGGGTTGCGGATCCAGCGTGCGCAGACGCTGTTGCTCGAAGGCGTGCCGGGTTCGGTGGTGGCGACCGAGGTCGGCTTCTTCGATCAGAGCCATTTCGGACGGCATTTCAAGCGATGCTGCGGGATGACGCCGAGTATGTTTATCGAGCGTGCTGGCGGCCGTGCTGTGAGCGTTACTGCGCCGCGTTCAGCTTCCGCCATAACGTCGTCTTGCTGATGCCGAGCGCGGCGCACACCGCGTCGCGGTCGCCGCCGTGCGCGACCAGCGCCGCGCGGATTTCGTCGGCTTCCACGTGGCGGCTGCGTTCGCGTAGCGTGAGCGCTGATTTTTTCGCGCGCGGTTGAAGGTCGAGTGTGATTTCAGGCGCGACGGTGCGCAGTATTTCGCGCGTTAGGGCGGCGCCGCTTGTGCCGCCTTGAAGCGCGTCGGTGTCGGTCTCCGTGTCGGCATCGGCGAGTTCCACCGCGAGCCGTTCGATCACGTTCTGCAATTCACGCACATTGCCCGGCCACGGATAGTGCCGCAAGGCGTCGCCGAGACCTTCCAGAACCCGTTCCGCCGCCGCGGCATCCGGCAGACGTGCCGCGAGCCTTGGCTCACGCGCGGCGGCCTGCAATAGCAGTTCGACGGCGAGCGGCAGCAGGTCGGTGGGGCGCTCGCGTAGCGGTGGCAGCGCGATGCTCAAAATGTTCAGCCGGTAGTACAGGTCCGCACGGAACCGCCCCGCTGCGATGCCCTCCGTCAACGCACGATGCGTGGCCGCAACGACGCGGATATCGACCCGCGTCGGCTCCGTCGAACCCAACCGAACCACCTCGCGTTCCTGCAGCACGCGCAACAACCGGCTCTGCAACGACAACGGCATTTCGCCGATCTCGTCGAGAAACAGCGTGCCACGATGCGCCACTTCGATCAGCCCCGCCTTGCCGCCTTTGCGCGCCCCAGTGAACGCGCCTTCCTCATAGCCGAACAATTCGCTTTCCAGCAACGCCTCGGGAAACGCGCCGCAATTGATCGCGACGAACGCGAAATCGCGCCGCGCGCTCAACTGATGCATGCTCTGCGCGACCATTTCCTTACCCGTGCCGCTTTCGCCGAGAATCAGAACGGTGGCGTCGGAGCGCGCGTAACGCCGGACCAGCGTGCGTACCCGTTCGATCGAATCGGACGCGCCGACGATATCGTCGAGCCGGTAACGTGCGCTGAACTGCTGCACGCGCTGCCGCGAGCGCAACGTGCGGTCGAGCCGTTCGACTGCGCGCGATTCCTGAAACGTCAGCACCGTGCCGGCCGCCGCGCCGCTGCTCGCCAGCGGCCCGCGATGCACGACGTAACTCGCGCCGCGCACCGTGCAGAAAGCGTCGCCGTCCGCTTCCGGCAGACTGCCGGCGAGATCCGGCGCGAGTTCGAGCAATACGCGGCCTACCGCGCGCGCGGCGTCGACGCCGAGCAGGCTGGCGAGGCGCTGGTTCATCGCTTCGACTCGTCCTTGCGCGTCGAGCGCCACCACGCCATCGCGCAGATGTTGCAGCAGATTGTCGAGCCGTTGACGACGCACCGTTTCGCGGCGGGTGGCTTGCGCGACTTCGAGCGCGGTGTCGAAGGCGGCGCGTATCGACGCGCGCGAATAGAGAAACACTGCGCCCATGCCGGCGTTTGCCGCGAGGTCGGTGGCGAGGCCGGGACCGACCAGCATGTCGATGCCGCGATCGCGCAGATCGAGCACGACGCTTTCCGCGTCCTGCGCGGATTGATACGACGCTAACGTGACGTCGAGTGCGAAGGCGGCGACGAAGCGCCGTACTTCGTCCGGCGTATTGCCGTGCGTGACGAGGGCGACGTTCGTGCCATCGCGCCGCGCGCGGGCGAGCGCATGCATCACGTCGAAACCGGTCGGGCTGATCTGCACGACCGGAACCGACACGCGGGTTTTCAGATACGCGCCGTTGGAGCCGCCCGCGATCACGACATCGGGACGACCCGCGCCTGCCGCTTCGATCTCGCGCACCGCGTCTTCGAAACCGTGCGACACGATGCGCAAATCCGCGCGCTCCACGTATTCACCGGCGATGTCGAAAAACAGATCGCGCAGGCGACTAATGCTGAGCGCCCAGATACGAGGGCGCTGGCCGGGTTCGAAAAGCGGTGTGCTCAAGATGGCGTGCTCGCGGCGGGCGTAGGAGGTCCGGCTATTATGCGCCTGTCGATTTCCAATTTGAAATTTCAATTTCAATTATGAAATCGTTCGTGGATGATGCCAGACAGAGGTTTTTTGTTAAATCAGTCACTTAGCTCCGTCTGCCGCGCCTGGCCCGTTCTTTGCATTTCAGGCTGCAGTCAAAGTCAAAGCACCCCCAATGCATCTGGAGACATACCCATGAGCGAAGCAGACAACAGCACGCCGGCCGCAGGCGCATTCAAACCGAAGAAATCCGTCGCGCTGTCGGGCGTGACGGCAGGCAACACGGCGCTGTGCACGGTCGGCAAGACCGGCAACGACCTGCATTACCGTGGCTACGACATTCTCGACATTGCCGGCGCGTGCGAATTCGAAGAGATCGCTTATCTGCTGGTCCACGAAAAGCTGCCGACCCAAGCCGAACTAACGGCCTACAAGACCAAACTCAAAGGCATGCGCGGCCTGCCCGCGAACGTGAAAGCCGCGCTCGAATGGATTCCGGCCGCCGCCCACCCGATGGACGTGATGCGCACCGGCGTCTCGGTGCTCGGCACCGTGCTGCCGGAGAAGGACGATCACAGCCTGCCGGGCGCACGCGACATCGCCGATAAGCTGATGGCCTCGCTCGGTTCGATGCTGCTCTACTGGTATCACTACTCGCACAACGGCAAGCGCATCGAAGTGGAAACCGACGACGATTCGATCGGCGGCCATTTCCTGCACCTGCTGCATGGCGTGGAGCCGTCGAAGTCGTGGGTCGACGCGATGCATGTGTCGCTGAACCTGTACGCCGAGCACGAATTCAACGCGTCGACCTTTACCGGCCGCGTGATCGCGGGCACGGGTTCGGACATCTATTCGGCGATCACCGGCGCGATCGGCGCGCTGCGCGGCCCGAAACACGGTGGCGCCAACGAAGTCGCGTTCGAAATCCAGTCGCGCTATCAGACGCCGGACGAAGCCGAAGCGGACATCCGCCGTCGCGTGGAAAACAAGGAAGTGGTGATCGGTTTCGGTCACCCGGTGTACACGATTTCGGACCCGCGCAACAAGGTCATCAAGGAAATCGCGAAAAAGCTCTCGAAAGAAGCGGGCAACAACAAGCTGTTCAGCATCGCCGAGCGGCTCGAATCGGTCATGTGGGAAGCGAAGAAGATGTTCCCGAATCTCGACTGGTTCAGCGCGGTGTCGTATCACATGATGGGCGTGCCGACGGCGATGTTCACGCCGCTGTTCGTGATCGCCCGTACGGCCGGCTGGAGCGCGCACATCATCGAGCAGCGGATCGATAACAAGATCATCCGCCCGAGCGCGAATTACACCGGTCCGGACGATCTGCCGTTCGTGCCGCTCGCGAAGCGCGTGTAACACCGTTTGTGTTTTCTCCTCCATTGCGTCTCTAGAGCGCGATGCAATGAAGTTAGGCCTTGGCTCGCTGAAACCCCGAGCCAAGGTCGTTTTTTGCAGCGGCATGCCACGGCGCGTTTACCCGGCCAGCAGCAAACCAGCGCGCGACAGCGAGCTAAACTACTCACACTGTCCGACTGATCCGCCGGCCGAGCGCCGCTAACAAAGGATCAGCGGATGGCGACCGGCACCAGCCGTCGTCCCCGGATCATTACTGTTCGTCCCCTACGCCATGAATACTGCCAACCGCAAACGCCTTCCCGGCACCCAACTGGACTTCTTCGACACGCGCGCCGCGGTCGACGCGATCCAGCCCGGCGCTTACGACACCTTGCCGTACACCTCGCGCGTGCTGGCCGAAAACCTCGTGCGGCGCTGCGATCCGGTGACGCTGGTCGCGTCGCTGAAACAGATTATCGAACGCAAACGCGAGCTGGATTTCCCGTGGTTTCCGGCGCGCGTGGTGTGTCACGACATTCTCGGCCAGACCGCGCTGGTCGACCTCGCCGGCCTGCGCGATGCGATCGCCGCGCAAGGCGGCGATCCCGCCATGGTCAACCCGGTGGTGCCGACGCAACTCGTGGTGGACCATTCGCTGGCCGTCGAATGCGGCGGCTTCGATCCGGACGCGTTCGCCAAGAACCGCGCGATCGAAGATCGTCGTAATGAAGATCGCTTCGATTTCATCAACTGGACCAAGCGCGCGTTCAAGAACGTCGACGTGATTCCGCCGGGCAACGGCATCCTGCACCAGATCAATCTCGAACGGATGAGCCCGGTGGTGCAGGTGAAAGACGGCGTGGCGTTTCCCGATACGCTGGTCGGCACGGATTCCCATACACCGATGGTGGACGCGCTCGGCGTGATCGCGATCGGCGTGGGCGGACTCGAAGCGGAAAGCGTGATGCTGGGCCGCGCTTCGTATATGCGCTTGCCGGATATGGTCGGTGTGGAACTGACGGGCAAGCCGGCCGAAGGCATCACGGCAACCGATGTAGTGCTCTCGTTGACCGAATTCCTGCGCAAGGAAAAAGTGGTCGGCGCGTACCTCGAATTTTATGGCGCGGGTACGGCGAGTTTGACGCTCGGCGACCGCGCGACGATCGCCAACATGGCGCCGGAATTCGGCGCGACCGCGGCGATGTTTTATATCGATGAGCAGACCATCAAGTATCTGAAGCTCACCGGCCGCGATGACGAACTCGTCAAGCTGGTGGAGACGTATGCGAAGGAAACTGGCTTGTGGGCCGATAGCCTGAAGCACGCCGAGTACGAGCGCGTGCTCACGTTCGATCTGTCGACGGTGGTGCGCACGTTGGCGGGGCCGTCGAATCCGCATCGCCGTTTGCCGGTGTCGGAACTGGCGGCGCGCGGCATTAGCGGCAAGGTGGAGAACGAGCCGGGTTTGATGCCGGACGGTGCGGTGATTATCGCCGCGATCACCAGCTGCACGAACACCAACAATCCGCGCAACATGATCGCCGCCGGTCTGCTCGCGCGTAATGCGAACCGGCGCGGCCTGACCCGCAAGCCGTGGGCGAAGACGTCGCTCGCGCCGGGCTCGAAGGCCGTCACGTTGTATCTGGAAGAGGCCGGCTTGCTGCCGGAACTGGAGCAACTCGGCTTCGGCGTGGTCGCGTATGCGTGTACGTCGTGCAACGGGATGTCCGGTGCACTGGATCCGGTGATTCAGAAGGAAGTGGTCGAGCGCGATCTGTATGCGACCGCTGTGCTGTCGGGTAACCGGAATTTCGATGGCCGGATTCATCCGTACGCGAAGCAGGCGTTTCTCGCTTCGCCGCCGTTGGTGGTGGCGTATGCGATTGCGGGCACGATCCGTTTCGACATCGAGAAAGATGTACTCGGTGTCGACGCCGACGGTCACGCTGTCACGCTGAAGGACATCTGGCCGACCGATGCGGAGATCGATGCGATCGTGGCTTCTAGCGTGAAGCCGGAGCAATTCCGCAAGGTGTACGAGCCGATGTTCGCGGTTTCAGTGGACACGGGCGCGCCGGCGAATCCGTTGTATGACTGGCGTGAGATGAGTACTTACATTCGACGTCCGCCGTATTGGGAAGGCGCGCTTGCAGGTGAGCGCACGCTCGCAGGCATGCGTCCGCTGGCCGTGCTGGGCGACAACATCACGACGGATCACCTGTCGCCTTCCAACGCGATTCTGCTGGATAGTGCGTCGGGCGAATACCTCGCGAAAATGGGCCTGCCGGAAGAGGATTTCAATTCGTATGCGACGCATCGCGGCGATCACCTGACCGCGCAGCGCGCCACCTTTGCGAATCCGACGCTGAAGAACGAGATGGTGGTCGAGGACGGCGAGGTGAAGGCCGGTTCGCTGGCACGTATCGAGCCTGATGGCAAGGTTACCCGCATGTGGGAAGCCATCGAAACGTATATGGAGCGCAAGCAGCCGTTGATCGTGATTGCCGGGGCTGATTATGGCCAGGGCTCGTCGCGCGATTGGGCGGCCAAGGGCGTGCGGCTTGCCGGTGCGGAAGCGATTGTGGCAGAGGGCTTCGAACGGATTCACCGGACGAATCTCGTCGGCATGGGCGTGTTGCCGCTGGAGTTCAAACCTGGGGTGAACCGGCTTACGCTGGCTATCGACGGTACTGAAACGTTCGACGTGATCGGTGAACGCAAACCGCGTGCAGATTTGACGCTGGTGATTCATCGCAGGAACGGGGAGCGTGTCGACGTGCCGGTGACATGCCGGCTCGATACCGCGGAAGAGGTTTCCATTTACGAAGCCGGCGGCGTGTTGCAACGCTTCGCGCAGGATTTTCTGGAATCGTCGAAGGCGGCGGCTTAAGGCTGCTTTTCTAGCCTTTCTGTTGGATTGGTTGGCTTGGTTGCGTCGCTGGGATTGCATTGAAGAGGTTTTATCGCTTCATGCGGCTCCCGGCGGCGAACGTAACGCAGGGTGCGAGCGGCAGAGTTTATTAGAGCCGCTCGCCATATCAGGACACTTTCATGGCCCACTCACCCCAGATCAAGATTCCGGCTACCTATATGCGTGGCGGCACCAGCAAAGGTGTGTTCTTTCGCCTGCAGGATTTGCCCGAGTCGGCGCAAGTACCCGGCGCCGCGCGCGACGCGTTGCTGATGCGCGTGATCGGCAGCCCCGATCCTTATGGCAAGCAGACCGACGGTATGGGCGGCGCGACGTCGAGCACCAGCAAGACGGTGATCATCGCCAAAAGCAGCAAGCCCGATCACGATGTGGATTACCTGTTCGGGCAGGTATCGATCGATCAGGCTTTTGTCGATTGGAGCGGGAATTGCGGCAACCTTTCCGCTGCGGTCGGGCCGTTCGCGATTAGCGCGGGACTCGTCGATCCGAGCCGGATTCCGCGTGACGGCGTCGCTATCGTGCGGATCTGGCAGGCCAATATCGGCAAGACGATCATCGGCCATGTGCCGATGACGGATGGCGCTGTGCAGGAGACCGGCGATTTCGAACTGGACGGCGTGACCTTTCCGGCGGCCGAGGTTCAGCTTGAATTCATGGACCCGGCGGCGGAAGAAGAGGGCGGCGGCGGGTCGATGTTCCCGACCGGCAATCTGGTGGATGAACTTGACGTGCCGGGCGTTGGTACGTTGAAGGCGACCATGATCAACGCGGGTATTCCGACTATTTTTATCGAGGCGGAAGCGATCGGGTACAAGGGCACGGAGTTGCAGGACGCGATCAATAGCGACGAGAAAGCACTCGCGATGTTCGAGACGATCCGTGCGCATGGCGCGTTGCGGATGGGGCTGATCAAGCAGCTCGACGAGATCGCGACGCGGCAGCATACGCCGAAGGTCGCGTTTGTCGCTAAGCCGGCCGAGTATGTGGCTTCTAGTGGCAAGCGCGTTGCGGCGGCGGAGGTTGATGTACTGGTGCGGGCGATGTCGATGGGCAAGCTGCATCACGCAATGATGGGAACGGCTGCGGTGGCGATCGGCACGGCGGCGGCGATCTCGGGGACGTTGGTGAATCTTGCGGCTGGTGGTGGCGAGCGCGAAGCGGTGCGATTCGGGCATCCGTCAGGGACGTTGCGCGTGGGGGCGGAGGCGCGTGAGAGCGGCGGCGAGTGGACCGTGACCAAGGCCATCATGAGTCGTAGTGCGCGCGTGTTGATGGAAGGGTGGGTGCGGGTGCCGCGTGAGGGAGATTGATTGAGGGCGTCGAGATGTCAATAGATCCTGTCAGGCTCAAGCTGGAAGAACTTCTGGATGCAAACGCCCGCTTCGATCTGGCGGCCAGAGGCACAACCAACCATTGTCCGATGGCGCTTGTCGCATTGGCCGAAATGGGGGCGTCCGCAGAGAGACTGCAGGCGTTCTTCGATAGGTGGGAGCGAGAGTACGCGTTGAGCGCGTCTCCGGTCGAAACGCTCATTGCGCGCGGAGAATGGTCCCGGCACCTCGGCAATGCCGCTGCGTTCGGTGCTTTGCGTCTATTGTTTCTGGACTGGATCACGGAAGTCGGATCGGCTCCGGTCATCGTGGCTGTGCTGAACGAAGTGCCGTTTGCACCGGCAAGCGAAGCCTTTCACGCGCTCATCAGGCTGACGTATGGCATTGAGGCGGCGCATTCCGGCGAGATCGCTTCGGGCCTGGCGGCGTTGGTTTCTTCGCATCTGCCTGTCGACGTGCAGTTTGATGAAAGGCGTGCCGCGGAAAGTGTCGAGGCCGCGTTTGAACATGTCGTCGACGCAATGGGCGGTAGCGCTGTCGAAGGGAGTTCGATTACGTCACGCCTGCGCGTTGTTGCAAGCGACGTGCGATTCAGGCAAGCCGTCCTTGCACCTCCAGTCTCGGCATGTTTACTCGATGACGTGGCGCAGGCGACGATTGCCGCTTACTGGCGCTCGCGAAATTTCACGATCCTCCACACGGTGACCGCCTCACACGCGGCGCGAATTCTTTTCGCGCAATTGCCGGAGGCGATGGCGGCGCGATTGTTGCCCGGCTTGTGGGTTGCGTTGTGCGCGGCTTATGTGACGGTGGGCAGGCGGGCGAGCGGGGAAGGGGATGTTCCTGATCTCGCCGTGAGCTGGAGCGACGTGCAGCGATTAGCCGTGGCTTCGAACGACGATCACGTGATCAAGCTGGCGTACACGTGTCTTTGTGAGTACCGTCGGCAGCCATCGGCGGTTTATCTTGCGGCGGCGGCGCGGGTGGTGGGGTTGGATTTGGGGCGGCGGTAGAGGCGTCCCCGCTTCGCCTCCCACGCAACGCCCGTCGCTCTCGCCTGTGAGGGTATCTCCGGCGACGACCCTCTACTCTGCGACAGCCTCTTCGCGCAAACGACGAGCTTCGTCGCGCAGGAACTGCTGGTAATCGTCAAGATCGCCGTCAAAGGGCTCGACGCCGCCCTTCGTGACCAGCCAGAACTCATCGCAGACGGCGCGCAGCAGGGCGCGGTCGTGACTGACCAGCATCACAGTGCCTTCGAATTCGTTGAGCGCCATGGCCAGCGCTTCGCGTGTGGCCAGGTCGAGGTGGTTGGTCGGCTCATCGAGCAGCAGCAGATTCGGGCGCTGCCACACGATCATGCACAACACGAGCCGCGCCTTTTCGCCGCCGCTCATCGTGTGAACCGCCTGATGAACCATGTCGCCACTGAAGTTGAAGGTGCCGAGGAACGTGCGAAGCGATTGTTCGGTGCTGCTCTGGCCAGGGGCGCGCATTTGCGGCGGCGTGTCCTTGGCGAGACGGATCATGTGTTCCATCGGCGTATCGAACGGGCGCAACACGTCGAGTTCCTGCTGGGCGAAGTAGCCGATGTTCAGGCCCTTACCTTCGCTGATTTCGCCGGCGATCGGCGCCAGCGAATGCGCCACCGTCTTCACTAGTGTGGACTTGCCCTGGCCGTTGGCACCGAGAATGCCGATGCGCTGCCCGGCCAGCACGGAACGGTTGATGCCCCGCACGATGACCGTGGGCGGCGTGTCCGGCGGCGCGTCGGCCGGCGCGGGGTAGCCGAAGCTCGCGTCCAGCATCGACAGCAGCGGGTTCGGGACGTTGAGGGGCTCCTTGAACTCGAAGGTGAACTCCGCATCGGCAAGCACCGGTGCGATCTTCTCCATGCGTTCGAGCGCCTTGACCCGGCTCTGCGCCTGTTTCGCCTTCGAGGCCGTGGCCTTGAAACGGTCGATGAATTTCTGCAGGTGGGCGATCTTGTCCGCCTGCTTGGCCACCGAGGCCTGCTGCAACACGAGTTGCTCAGCGCGCATCTCTTCGAACTTGCTGTAGTTGCCGCCATAACGCACGAGTTTGGCGTTGTCGACGTGCACCGTCACCTGCGTCACCCCGTCGAGGAATTCGCGGTCGTGGCTGATCACGACGAGGGTTCCTTGATAGCGTTTGAGCCACGCTTCCAGCCAGACCAGCGCGTCGAGATCCAGGTGATTGGTCGGTTCGTCGAGCAGCAGCAGGTCGGACGGACACATGAGCGCGCGCGCCAGTTGCAGTCGCATGCGCCAGCCGCCGGAGAAACTGTTGACCGGCTGGCTAAGCTGTTCAGCGGTGAAGCCAAGACCCTGGATCAGCGCCTGGGCACGCGCGGGGGCGTCGTGGGCACCGGCGTCGTGCAGTTCCATGTAGGCGTGCGCCATGCGCATGCCGTCGTCGCTGGCCTCGGCGGCGGCGACTTCGGCCTGCGCGGCCAGCAGCACGGTGTCGCCCTCGACGACGAAGTCGGTCGCGTTCTGGTCGGTTTCCGGCATGTCCTGCGCGACCTGGCCCATCCGGTATGCGGCGGGAATCGAGAATTCACCGCTATCTTCGTGCAACGTGCCGTTAAGCAGGCCGAAGAAGGACGACTTGCCGGCGCCATTGCGGCCGACAAGACCGATCTTTTCGCCGGGGGTGAAGGTGGCGGACGCGTTGTCGAGTACGACGTTAACGCCGCGGCGCAGGGTGAGATTACGGACGGAAATCATAAGGAGCTACTTCGGAGAGGAGTCGCATGATAGCCGACTGGACGGGTGGGGCTGGTTATTGTCTGAGTGGGCTGGCGGTTTGGGGCGGTTGTTGGAGGCAAAGCGAGGCGGGGACTGGCGCAGCGGGGGACGGTTGCGGGCCAGTGAATAGGGCGATGAATGATGGCGCCTGGCCGCACTTTTTGCGCGATGACGATCGGCTGGGCGCTCTTCGCCGAACCCCTTCGGAATCTCCGCCTCCTGGGCCCGCTTGCAGCAACCTGCGAGACGGATAGTCCTGAAGTAAAGACAACTATTTCCCAATACCGAGAAGGAATTCGCGATCGGACTCGGGCATTGAATTGAGCCATTCCGATTCGGCTCCAGGTGCGGGCAACACCTTACCGTACTCAACCATCTGGGACGGCGATAACTCCGAGAGATACACCCAAACGGAGCGCTTTTCGGCCCCCGTCGCGTTTGCGACAAGCGTGACGAGAGCTTCGAGCAAACCTTTCTTCTGATCCGCGCTTCTGCCCGCACGGATCTGTCCCTGGACGAATAACAGATCCGACACGAGCGGTGCTCCGCCGAGGAAGTGATCGCCAGCCGGAATGGCCTGAAAAATCACCTGCGCGAAAAAACCTTGCGCGCCGGTCGCCTCACTGTGTACGCGTGTAATGTCTCGCGCGATCTCCCGCTTCTGCGGATCGGTAAGCCGCCCAGCGGCCGCAATGACGGTATAAGTTGGCATGCTGCTCTCCTGTTGCGATTGCACGTTACGATTAATACGCCTTGCTATCGACAGATTGTGACCCATTCAGCGTTACCGATCCATCGATCGAGACGCGTTGATCCCGCTCTCCGTAGAGCGCCGCGTGCATCATCGACCGATTGAGTTCCCCCTCCCACGCCGATACTACGCCAACCGCTACTGCATTACCCATGACGTTCACCAACGGCGTGACTGTGCCGACACGGCCACCGGCAATGCAAAGGCAGTGGCCATCGCGAGCGCAGCGGCGCAGAACTTAAGGAGGTTCATGATTACTCTTTTTCGCAAGATGGGTTGGCGGACTTACTGGGCGGTCGTGGCGCTCGGCGTGTAGCGCGGCGCGGCCTTGGCGTTCGCGAACCGGGGAGCCAGCGCGCGACGGTCGGCTTCCCACTTCGTCCAGTCGTCACCATCGTGCAGCGTCGGGATGGTCACGAGTTCGCCCTGATCGAGGCCCGCGAGCGCGGCATCCACCAGATCGTCGGCTGTCATCGTGCTCGCGGCTTCCTTTTGCTTCGAATAGCCGGCGACGTCCCAGAACTCGGTTGCCGTCGCTGCCGGCAGCACGGTCTGCACACGCACGCCCTTGCCTGCGAGGTCACGCTGAAGCGCATGACCGAAGCTCAGCACGTACGATTTCGAGGCGCTGTACACACCGTTCAACAGCTCGACTGCAATGCCGACCACCGAACTGATGTTGATGATCGTGCCCGAGCCCCTGGCGACGAACGCAGGCGCAACCGCGTAGGTGAGACGCGTCAGCGCCGTGATGTTCAGGTTGATCATCGACTCCATGGCGTCGACGTGGCCGTCGAGAACCGATGCAACCGAGCCGATGCCCGCGTTGTTCACCAGCATCGTGATACGCGGGTCTTCGCGAAGCAGGGTCTCGATTTTCGCGAGCGCAGCCTTGTCGTTGAGATCCGCGGCAATCGTTTCGATCGAGCGACCCGTCTCTTTCGTGAGGCGCTCTGCGAGAGCGTTCAGGCGCCTCTGGTTGCGTGCCACCAGAATAAGGTCGAAGCCGCGCTTGGCGAGTCGGTCGGCGTAGATGGCGCCAATGCCAGCCGACGCACCGGTGATCAGCGCGAAACCGTTTGTAGAGGAAGTCATTTTTAGTCCTTGAGTGAATTGTTGAACCAACAAGGCGTTGGTTCATGGAGCGAATTCTGAACTCGGCCGTCCACGACCTCAATGCCATATATGCAATGATTCCGGACACTCCCTCCTCCACATTGATGTCCGTTATGTGCTACCTTCAACGAATCAAGCCATGACTCGCGAGGCATCAATGCATTCCGTCGGACTTGTCGTCTATCCCAACTTCCAGTCGCTCGCGCTTGCAGTGGCGAGCGTCTTCGAATATGCCAATCTGCTGCGCGGTGAAGCAGCTTACGAATTCAGCATCGTGTCCGAGCACGGTGGACCTATCGCTTCGTCCCAGGGTTTTTCGGTTCATAGCGAACCACTTGCCGAAGAGGGCTACGACACCCTCATCGTGGCAGGCGACAACGAATGCCGCCTTCCTTCGGCTGCGCTCGTGGATTACCTTCGAAAAGCGCCGCGCCAATCGCGACGAATTGCGTCGATCTGTACCGGTGCATTTGTTCTGGCTGCTGCAGGTCTGCTGGAAGGAAAGCGCGCAACGACACACTGGTTCCACGCGCGCGACTTCGAGAAGCAGTATCCGAACGTACAACTCGAAGAAGACCGCATCTTCGTCGTGGATGGACAGGTCTGGACGTCGGCCGGCATGAGCGCCGGCGTGGATCTCGCGCTTGCGATCGTCGAAAACGACTTCGGGCTGGACACCTCGCGCATGGTTGCGCGCAAGCTGGTGCTTTATCAGCGTCGCGGTGGCGGTCAGTCGCAGTTTTCGGCGCTGCTGGAGATGGGCGCGCGCTCAGACCGCGTTCAGATGGCACTCGCTTACGCGAGCGAAAACCTGGCGAGCGATTTGTCGGTCGAGCGGCTGGCCGAAGCGGCACGGCTCAGTCCGCGTCAGTTCAGCCGCGTGTTTCGTGAGGAAACGGGTCAATCGCCCGCGAAGGCAATCGAGCGGCTTCGCGTTGAAGCCGCTCGACTGATGATGGAGACGACTCGTCACCCGATCGAGATCGTTGCGAGAGAGACAGGCTTTGGTGACCGGGAGCGGATGCGTCAAGCGTTCCTGCGTGCATTCGGTCAGCCACCGCAAACCATACAGCGGGCGTCGGGTGTCACACCCCTTGCGCTTTAAGCGTAGTTCGCCTTACTGCCCGCCCGGCGTCCACTCCGGGCTATAACGCGGTTGACGGCGCGCGCGAAATTGGCCGTGCGACGGTTGGTCTGTCTACATCGCAGCCTTCGGCAGTTGCCAGCCGTGTGTGACGGCAAGCATCCGCAGCACGAAGCAGACCGCGCCGCTGAGCAGCGCAGTTGCGACCGGTGGCACCTCGAAGCGTCGCGCGGCGACGAGCGCAACACCGCCGACGAATGCCGCACTCGCATAGATATCGGTGACCAGAACGCTCGGCACGCGCGCGAGCAGCAGGTCGCGGATCACCCCACCGCCCACGCCAGTCACAGTGCCCATGAGCGTCGCGATGAACGGTCCGATTCCGAAGTTGAGCGCCTTCTGGGCGCCCGCCACCGCGAACAGCGCGAGCCCTGCCGCATCGAGCGTTGTGACGAGCAGCGGAGGAAGTTCGCGCGCGGCGCCGTGAAAGACGAAGGTCAGCAGTCCCGTCGCGAACGCGAGCACGGGATAACGCCAGTCGCGTACCGCATTCGGCGGCGTCGCGCCAATCAGCAGATCGCGTATCACGCCGCCACCCAGCGCGACTACGAACGACAGCACCATCACGCCGAGCAGATCGAGGCCGCCGTGCATCGCGGCTAACGCACCTTCGAACGCGAATACAGCGGTGCCGGCAAGGTCGGCAGCAAGCACGACCGATTCGATTCTTTTCATAGAAGTCGGGAGCGGATTAAAGAGGAGGACTGGCGGAATGCCGCCCGGTAACTGACCGCGATGATAACCGCGACTGGGCCTTTCATTACCTGCACCCGTTAGCGAACCCGGGCCAAATGAGCAAGCAATGCCATGATGTTCGCATTCGGGGAGCGCACCCACAAAGGCACATACTCAGAAGAAGTGGCGCCCGAAAGCGCCTCGTCGCGGTCATGCCGTCGATTTGGCAGGCCGACGGCTGTGGGTCGAACTCGGTCCGTCGCCGAGCTCAACGTTCCCACCGACGAGAGACGACATTTCATCTTATTAAATTCGATCCTCCTTCGCGCGCAATAGTTCACCCGACCGATACACCGAAACGTTAGCGTCACGCATCGACGCACTGTCGAACGTCCGAAAGTGGCCGAACCAAGACCGCTGGTGAGTGCCTCAATTCGACCCGTTGCCGCCGTCTAACGGGACGCCGCTTTTGTGACCGCTCCCGCAGGAGAAACGGTTGTCCGCATCGCGGAACTCGTCTCTTCGCAATCTGGGGGAGGAATTCTGGTCGGGCACGTAAGGCAATTCTCAGTTAAAAAGTCGATGACTCCGTGGATGGTATCCAGGGCCGCGGCATAGTAAATGAAGGTCCCCTCTCGGCGGCCCGATACAAGATTCGCTCGCGACATGTCCTTGAGATGGAAAGACAGGCTGGACCGAACGATTCCCAGTCGCACGGAAATTTCGCCTGCGGGCAAACCGCGCGGCCCCACGCCAACGAGGATCCGGAAGATGGCCAATCGCGACCGGTGTGCTATTGCGTGTTGATTTGCACTGAATTCTGACCCACCTGACACGGTGATTTGCATCGAATATTGACCCACGTGGAACACACTGGCCCGCTGTGCAGCTAGCGGGAGAACGGAGTGATCGACATGGCAATATTGAGCATCATCCGACGCTGGCATTATCGCGATCATGTCTCGCTACGCGAGATCGCCAAACGGCTTGGCGTTTCAAGAAACACCGTCAGGCGCTATATACGTGCCGGCACCGTAGTGCCCACCTATCCGGAACGGCAGAGCCCGAGCAAGCTCGACGGATTTGCGGCCAAGCTCGCCGGCTGGTTAAAGACGGAAGCAAACCGGCCGCGCAAACAGCGCAGAACCCTCAAGCAGATTTACGCTGACCTCACCGTGTTGGGATTCACAGGGTCCTACGACCGGGTCGCCGCCTTTGCGCGCCGCTGGCGACAGGAGCAGCAGGAGCAGGCAAGGAGCGCAGCACGTGGCACCTTTGTGCCGCTGACCTTTGCACCCGGAGAAGCATTCCAGTTCGACTGGAGCGAGGACTGGGCCGTGATCAACGGCGAGCGCACCAAGTTGCAGGTTGCGCAGTTCAAGCTCAGTCACAGCCGGGCGTTCTTCCTGAGGGCCTATCTGCTGCAAACCCACGAGATGCTGTTCGACGCTCACTACCACGCGTTCGTGGCGTGGGGCGGCATTCCGCGCCGTGGCATATATGACAACATGAAGACCGCTGTCGACAAGGTTCGTCGTGGCAAGCTGCGGGACGTCAACGCGCGCTTCAGCGCCATGGTCAGTCACTATCTGTTTGACGCCGAATTCTGCAATCCGGCCTCAGGCTGGGAGAAGGGGCAGATCGAGAAGAACGTTCAGGACAGCCGTCACCGGCTGTGGCAACGCGTGCCGGCGTTCGGTTCGCTCTCTGCATTAAACGACTGGCTGGCCGACCAGTGTGTCCTGCTCTGGCAGCAGACGCAGCACCCTGAGCAGGACACAACGATCTGGGACGCGTGGTCGGTCGAGCGACCCCATCTGATGCCGGTCGGCCAGGCATTCGACGGCTTTGTCGAGCACACCAAACTCGTCTCGCCCACGTGTCTGGTGAGTTTCGACCGCAACCGGTATAGCGTGCCGGCGGCATTTGCGAACCGGCCCATCAGCCTGCACGTCTACGCGGCCCAGCTCGTCTTCGTCGCCGAAGGGCAGGTCATCGCGGAGCACGTCCGGCGTATCAACCGCAGCCATGATCGCGGAGAAACCATCTACGACTGGCGTCATTACCTCGCAGTCCTGCAGCGCAAGCCTGGAGCATTGCGCAACGGCGCGCCGTTCGCAGAGTTTCCTGCCGCCTTCAAGCGGCTGCAGACAATCCTGCTGAAGCACGCCGGTGGCGACCGGGAGATGGTCGAGATACTGGCGCTGGTGCTGCTGCACGACGAACAGGCCGTACTCACCGCCGTCGAGCTGGCACTTGAGGCCGGTGCGCCCTCAAAGCAAACGGTGATGAACGTCCTGAGCCGGCTGCTTGACGGGGCTCCCGTGCCTCCGCTGCAGACGCCCCAGGCCTTCGCCCTGCGCGTCGAGCCGCAAGCCAACGTCGGCCGTTATGACGACCTGAGAGGCCGGGAGGATCATCATGCAGCCTGACGCCATGATGGAAATGCTCAAGTCACTGAAGCTGCACGGCATGGCCCAGGCGCTTGGCGAGCTGGCCGCGCAGGATTCCCCCGCGTACAAGTCGGCATCGCTAGTTCTGGCAGGTCTGCTCAAGGCGGAGATGGCGGCCCGTGAGGTACGTTCACTGGCCTATCAGATGAAGGTCGCCCGCTTCCCGGCGTATCGGGATCTCAACGGCTTTGACTTCGGTTGCAGCGATGTCAACGAAGCAACCGTGCGTCAGTTGCATCGGTGTGAGTTCATGACATCGGCACACAACGTCGTGCTGGTCGGCGGACCGGGCACGGGCAAAACGCATCTGGCGACGGCGATTGGCGTGCAGGCGATCGAACATGATCGAAGCCGCGTGCGTTTCTTCTCCACCATTGAACTCGTCAATGCGCTTGAGCAGGAGAAGCTGACTGGAAAGCCTGGGCAACTGGCTGTGCGTCTAATGTACGCCGACCTCGTCATCCTCGACGAACTGGGTTATCTGCCGTTCAGCCAGACCGGGGGCGCCTTGCTCTTCCATCTACTGAGCAAACTCTACGAGCGCACGAGCGTCGTCATCACAACCAATCTGAGCTTCTCTGAGTGGGCCAACGTCTTCGGCGACGCGAAGATGACCACGGCGCTGCTCGACCGGCTCACACACCACTGCCACATTGTAGAAACCGGCAACGATAGCTATCGTTTCAGGAACAGCACGACACAGCCTGAAAAGGAGAGAAAACGAACCCCGAAACACCCAACCTGAACCCCAAAACTGGATCAAAGGGTGGGTCAGTATTCGATGCAAATCCTGGGTCCGGATTCAGTGCAAATCAACACAGTTTCCACACAGCCTCGATCGCTAAGATAAAACAAAGGCCAATGTTGGGGCTGTGCATACCAATGTTGAGGCCGCGCAATCCAAGGATGCGACTGCGCAAACGATAGCGTTGCCGCGAAAATGTATGCAGCGAAGGCACATGTTTTGTTCATCAAGGCATTTCCAGAGTGTTGATATAAGCCAGCCACCGTGTTTGCAAACTCATATTCGTCCCGTCATCCGTTGCAATTCTTTTACTGTCGCCTTGAACCCACACATTGTCGACGATCTCCGCAGCGATATCGAATGACCGAACATGGCCGACTACTGCGCGACACGGCGCGGAACGGCGACCCGAATTGGCCACGTAGCTTAGCGATAGGCCACGCCGCGCTCAGAGGAAGTTCCTGATCAGCATCGTCACCCACCGCCAGGCACCGCCGCAGCCGGCGGCCCGGCAGCGCGCATTGGGATCCGCCAGAAGGCGGCCATTGACGTCGCTCACCGAACTTGAGTTGCGCAGGAAGTACGCCACGCTGTCGTGCAAAGGATCGAGCCCGTCCTCAGGGATATCTATCCACAGACCGTTTTCGGTATTCAAGTGGGCCGACAGCGAATCAAAATTGAAACTGCCGAGATAATATCGATGGCCGTCGATGAGGACCAGCTTGGCGTGCATCATGCGGTTCTCCCGGTCGGAATATTCACGCACCTCGATCCCGGCATTCACCAAACCGGGCAGATCGTCGGCATAGGCGCGTCCGACTGCGGGGAATTCCTGCGTGATGCTCGCCAGCGAGGCGCTCACCAGGATCACGTGGACACCTTCGCGCCGCTTGCGCTCAAGAACCTCGCGCAGTTCCGGCACCAGGATCAGGTAGGGGTTGATGATCAGGATCTCGTGCTGCGCCGTATCGAACGCTTGCAGCATGTCCTGCAACGTGCCTGGCGAGCGCTTGTCGGGCCAGTCGTAGGCATAGCGCAGGCGATCGCAGGCGATCGGCATCCAGGCAGGATCAAAATCCGCCCCGGAAGCGGGCGGAGCGGCGGGATCATTGGGCGTATCGGAGGCCGTTGGTGTATCGGTAACGGCCAGGTCCGTCGCCCGGGTTGCAGCGTCGATCGGAGCCAGCAGCCATTCGCGCCAATAATGGATACGCGCCGGGTCCAGCGTCGCATAACCCTGCGAGATGCGATAAGGCGTTGCGACTTGAAGGAATTTTTCCGGCTCGGGGCGAACCACTTCCGGGCTATCCCAGAACAAGGCGAAATGCTGGTACATGGCGTGCAGGGAGGACGCATCCTGGCCGGGGTCGCCCGACACCATCAGATCGCGCTCGCTGAGCCAGTTGAGGAAGCTCGCATCCCAGATCGAGGTACTGCCAATCACGGCCGTGTCGCCAACCAGGAACAGCTTGTCGTGCATGCGATGCGAAATCTCGATGAGATCTGATCGTGGATGGAAGATTCGCAGTTCGATGCCGGGAGCCACCTCGTGCAGGGCGACGATGAACTCGTCCTCGAACGGGAAGTGCGGCTCGGGGCCGATGCCGTCGATCAACAGCTTGACCGGCACACCTCGGCTTGCGGCCTCGACCAGATGACGCAACAGCAGGCCGCCGGTCTGATCGATTTCGAAGATGTAGGCGAGGATGCGGATCTGCTCGCCAGGCGTGGCACGGTCGACCAGCGCAATCCGCGACTGCATCAACTGACCATCGTCAAGACTGGCGACCAGGTCGACACATTGCGCGTGGGCGTGCTGAGAAGAGGCAAACACGCATGCCAGAATGAGCGCCAGGCTTCTCGTTGTGGTCATGATGTGGCGTTCGATGTGTCTCGGGCCCTACGTCCTTGAAGGCCTGGAAGGTTTCGACGCGGTAGCACGGTCAATTAGCTCGCTGTTACTTCGAGAAGGTGAACAGAACGGCGAGCGCGAGATAGTTACCGTGGACAAGAGCGGCGCAAATCCGGCTGCACTTTAAGCACTCAGTGGACAGGACATCAGCGCAGTTGAAAGAATGGCTTTCCAGAATGTCCGATTGTCGCCGATTTATGAGCACTGTTCCAGCAACCGTTCCTGGCCGAGCCGTGCCCGATGCAGACCGCGATTCGCCGCTGCTTGTCGTCGGTATGCGAACGGCATAGAGCGGACCCATTCCGGCCGTCTGGTTTGCCTCATAGCGGACGTTCAGCGCCGAAAACTCCGGCGTTATCGAGCATCTGAATTAGCTCTTCAGGGTAGACAGTCTCGGTGGTGCTGGACAGTTCGTCCCGGCTCCACCATTGATGATCCACCATCACTTCCTTCTCTTCGGCGGTCCAACTGTCGCGTGAAATGGATTCCGTGTCGGTATCGACGGCGAAATACTGCTCGACGGCGAACACGTGCTCGCCGTCCGGCAACTGCAAGAGCAGTTCGCGTCGTCCCACTGGCTGTGATATCCGCGCCTTGTGAATGCCTGTTTCTTCGCGGAGCTCGCGTATCGCCGCGTCTGCAAACGTCTCGCCATGCTCGACACCGCCGCCCGGCGTTGCCCAATAGGCCGTCCCAGCGAGGGCGCCAGATTTGTGGGCGAAACGGAATAACAACACGCGCCGCTTTGGAGTGGTTATTAAAAGCCTGGCCGATGGCCGCTTGCGCAACGGATTCGCCGCTTTCTCGTAGAGTGACCATACATAGCCACCGGTCTCTGGCTCGACGTATTGCCCTACGCGGATGAATCCAAACGACTCGTAATAGGCACACAGCTTTGCGTTGTGGACGGCGCAGTCGAGTCGAATAAAACACCGATCCAAGGCGCTAATCTTGTCACCGCACCAATCAAGCACAAAGCTGCCAAGTCCACGTCCGTTAAAGTCCTTCCGCACAGAAAGACCATGGACATAACCGGCGATCGGTTCTTGAGGCCCCCAATGCTTGTCCTCATCCAGAACGAGCGAAAACGTTGCGACGGGGGTGCCTTCCAGTTCAACTACATACACTTCCTTTTGAGAGACATTGTTTCGTACCCAGTTTTCCGAAAACCCGTCCCCGTCCTTCCCCCATGCATAGTCGCGGTAGGCGACCTTCTTCGCATGCGCATCGTTTCGAATCTGTGTAAGTATGGGTACATCATCTGCCGTTGCCCGGCGGATGCTTTTCAAGGCCATCGCTCATATCTCCGTTGAGGAGTCTCCGTAATGAAAAAACACTAAGGTGAACTGCACTCGAACCTACGACGCGAGATTTTCAACGATTTACATGCTGTCGTCGACCATCCGTTTCTGGCCGGCGAGCGACAGGAGATCGCAAGCCGTTTCAGCAAACTGGCTGCGGTACTTGACGAAACCTCGCTTTCGGTCACCAAGGAAGCCAAACTGCTCGAAGAATCGGTGCGCGTCGATGCGAGCCGCCGAACTAAGAAGCATTATCTTCGAACAGTCTCGCGATCGACAGAATTGCTCGACCTCACGTAGCAGTGCCCGCCCGATTCCATTCCCACGGCATTCCTGATCAACGACGAGATTTTCAACTACGGCGAAAGGCTGTCCGGCGTACATGGCATCCGCACAGAGGCAAACCAATACGGTACCTCGAATACGACCATCAATCTCGCAGACTAGCAAGCGAGTGCGAGCGTCGTCCTCAAGAATCTGGATTTGGCGCGCCGTTGCCTTGACGTTCTCGTCGTCGATCAACTGACGATACAGCGACTGAAGGATGTCAGCATCAGCGCCTCGCGCGGTTCGAATAGTCAGATGGAAATTCACTGCGTTCAGTGGTAGTTGGAGTCGAGCTTGATTTTAGACGAGCCGCGGCATCGTCTGTCGGCGCGTTAGCGCCTCAGAGTGCCCGTTCGTTGACGATCTGAATGCCTATGTTGACCGACCGGTTTTGGCCGAGGCTGTGTGAAGACGCAAAACTACTCGGTTTTCGGGTCCCGAGGTGTCCGCAAACCGATATGGCGCGATCTGAAGGGTCAATTTTTTAGAACACCGCGTTCAGCATGCGTTTTCACACAGCCTCGGCCGCAAACGCTCATTCGCTCGCCGAGCGCCGCTATCATTTCATCGTCGTTTTGTTGACGTTGGAGTGAGGCGAGTACGGGCATACGCCTTTTTTCTGGCACAAAAAAAACAGTGAACACGATCCAGTTTGGCCGGAACACGACAGCGCAGATTCCACATCCGGGTTTTCACCAGGTCGAATCATTGTCGATTTGCCATCACATCGCGCGTCGTGTGAATGAAAGCCAAACTATCATCTGGCTTCGAAGCTCCATCACTTAGCGTGCCAACGGAGAAGTGAATGACTAAAGTAAAAGTTGCCGGGTTCAGTGTCTCGCTTGATGGCTTTGGTGCGGGAACCGCTCAAAGCCTAGATCAACCGCTTGGCGTGCGAGGCGAGGAAATCTTTCAATGGTTTTTCCCGACGCGGACTTTTCTGCAGATGCTGGGCAAAGAAGGTGGTGACACCGGCCTCGATGACAAATTCGCGCAACGGGCCATGGAAGGTTTCGGTGCCTTCATCCTCGGTCGAAACATGTTCGGCCCGATTCGTGGGGATTGGCCGGACGATCAATGGAAGGGCTGGTGGGGTGACAATCCGCCGTACCATTCGCCAACCTTCGTACTCACGCATCATCCGCGACCGTCCATTGAGATGCTAGGCGGAACGACATTTCATTTTGTTTCGGGCGGCATTGAAGACGCGCTAGAAAAAGCGCGCGAAGCGGCGGGCGGAAAGGACAT
This sequence comes from Burkholderia sp. 9120, assembly GCF_000745015.1. Taxonomy (NCBI): domain Bacteria; kingdom Pseudomonadati; phylum Pseudomonadota; class Betaproteobacteria; order Burkholderiales; family Burkholderiaceae; genus Burkholderia; species Burkholderia sp. 9120. The sequence goes on from NZ_JQNA01000002.1 coordinate 3,236,981, forward strand.
CAAGATTGGCGGCGGAGTCGAGACCGTGAGGCAATACGTTCAGGCTGGCTACGTGGATGAGATTCATCTCGCCTTTGTTCCAGTTGCGCTCGGTCAGGGCGAATCGCTCTTTAGCGGCCTGGATCTCCGCGCCTTGGGATATCGCACAGTCGAGCATGTAGCGACGGAGCGAGCCACGCACATTGTTCTCGCGAAGTAGGAAAGTGCGCATAGCCTGTCCGCAAGGTTTCGGGCTCCTCCTGCCCAGCCGCTTGCGATGACAGGCAATACGCACATCCTCAGCAAAAAACCGCTCTAAACAAAACTGTGCAGCGCCTTCGCAAACCTGGCCACCGCACCTTCAACGTCATGCAGTTTGTCCAACCCAAATAACCCGATGCGGAAGGTTTTAAAATCCTCAGGCTCGTCGCATTGAAGCGGAACGCCTGGCGCGATCTGCAAGCCGGCATCGGCGAACTTCTTGCCGGATCGTATTCCGTCATCGTCCGTGTAGCTGACGACCACGCCCGGCGCCTCGAAACTTTCGGCCGCCACGCTTTTGAAACCGTTTTCCGCGAGGAGTGAGCGAACGCGTTTGCCGAGTTCAAGCTGCTCCGCTCGCACTTTTTCGAAGCCGTATGCCTCGGTCTCCTTCATGACGTCACGCAACGTCGCGAGTCCGTCGGTGGGCATCGTGGCGTGGTACGCGAACCCGCCGTTCTCGTAGGCTTCCATGATCTGCAGCCATTTGCGAAGGTCGCAAGCAAAACTGGTGCTGGTTGTTGCGTCGATTCTTTCGCGGGCAAGCGGGCTGAGCATGACCAGCCCGCAGCACGGCGACGCGCTCCATCCCTTTTGCGGGGCGCTGATCAGAACGTCGACGCCGCTCGCTTGCATGTCGACCCAGACCGTGCCGGAAGCAATGCAATCCAGTACAAACATGCCGCCGACGTCATGCACAGCATCGGCCACCGCACGCAAATAGGCGTCCGGCAGCATGATCCCGGATGCGGTTTCGACATGCGGCGCAAACACCAGATCCGGCTTGTTTTCGCGGATCGCAGCGACCACGTCTTCGATCGGGGGCGGCGCGTAAGCAGCCTGTCTCCCTTGTTCGACCGGACGCGCCTTCACCACGATCGACTCAGACGGAATGCTGCCCATGTCGAAAATCTGCGACCAGCGAAAACTGAACCAGCCATTGCGGATGACCAGGCACTTTCTGTTCGTCGCGAATTGCCGGGCAACAGCTTCCATGCCGAAAGTCCCGCTACCCGGGACAACAATGGCCGACTTCGCGTTGTAGACCTTTTTTAGCGAAGCGGAAATGTCGCGCATGACTCCCTGGAAGAGTTGCGACATGTGATTGATTGATCGGTCGGTGTAAACGACTGAATATTCGAGGAGCCCCTCGCGGTCGACATCGGGAAGTAAGCCTGGCACGTTTGTCTCCGTTTATAGACGAATAGTTGGATCGAAAACTGATTCTAGCTAAACCACCTGTGGCTGAGGCAAAAAGCATTCTCGCAGGGTTGGAGCCGTCCTCGCACTATGCTCCGAACGCGCCTTTCACAAGACCCCCTGTTCCCCATCGTTTCCGGCGATCTCCGCCGCCAACTCATCGATTTGCGACTCCGCGAACACGCGGATGCCGTGCTCTCGCAGCAACGCGACAGTCACTCCGACGCCAGGATGCGTTTCCCCACTGAATGCGCCGTCGTAAATGAAGCTGCTACCACAAGAGGGACTGCCGTCCGCTAGCAGCGCATAGCGGCAGTTTTCAGCCTTGGCGCGGTTGAGCGCATGACGGGCGCCTGCGATGAAGAGCGCGGTCACGTCCGCGCCGGTGTTGTCCTCAATCGTCGCATTGCTCGCCAGAACATCCACGCCTGTGCGGCGCAGTTGTATTTCCGCCGGTGGGCGCGGAGTCGGGAAGCCGGCTGCCACTTCGGGGCAGACGGTGACGAGGCGACCTTCGTCGCGCCAGCGGGACAACCACGCGTCGTGCGTAAGTTTGGCTTTGCCGTTGTAGCGAACGGGGTGGCCGACGAGGCAGGCGCTGACCAGGATCTTCAACATGAGCGGTGACTATGGGTCCCGTGGGGCGTGGGTTTGAGGTTTGTAGATTGTAGCCTCGCCAGCAGAGGTTTCAGGCCGACGCGCGATCCGCGCCCGCACCTCAGGCGTCGCCAGACAGGTAGCAACCGCTTCATAACCCGGCGCGCCGGGGTACGGTGCCACACGAACCGGCGCACTATGATTCGCGGGACAAAGAATAATCGCCTCATAGGGTCCGACCGCCGCCAAATCCAGAATCGCCGAAGAGCGAGTCATCAGGAAAAGAGATCGCATACTGGCACTCGCACGAAGGCGAAGAAACGTGATCAACGCTTCCTGAGTGAGCCCATCGAGATCCTGTTCGACCATATCGACAACCAGTGCGGCGGGGCCATCTGTTTCCAACCCCACCAGCAGGATTGTCAATGCTTCAGATTCAGTTGCGCCCTCATCGATAAGCCACTCGACGGCCCGACCGACGCGCGACTTTAAAGCCGTATCGGCCTTCAGCAGATCGAGCGCCGCCGCGCCTTTATCCTGCAACCGGTCCAATCCGAGGAATACCGCGTCAGGCAAAGTCTCCGCGAGACGAAGCGCCAGCCTGGTCTTACCGCTGCCCAGAGAACCGATGATGTAGTTAAGCGGACGAATGTCGCGAAGTTCGAAACGTTCTCCGCCCCAAGGCCAAGGCAGCGCAAATGCCACGCTAATCCCCGGTCGGTCGATAAGCTGGGTCAGCTCTCCATCAACCGGCATCTGGCCACGCGCGAGATCAGAGCGAACGCGCCGGATTCTGTCCAGCTTCTGAACAAGATCCTGCAGTTCCTCATTCAATGCGGTTGCATGCGTCGCCAAAGCAATGGCCAGGCTTTGTGGATCGCCATCCAGCACGCGCGCGACCTGGGCAAGACTGAGGCCGAGAGCACGCAGAGCCACAATCTCGCCGGCGCGATCCATCTCCTTCGGACCATACACGCGATATCCGGCCGCCGTTCGGCCCGGAGTGACCAGTCCCTGCTGCTCATATAACCGCAATGCCTTGATCGACACGCCGAGCTGACTGGCCGCTTCTGATGCGTTCAAACACGGGGCGGAAGAGCTCATTCAGTCACCTCTTTCTGTTGACCAGTTGCGGTAAGCATGAGGGCGGCCCCTGGGGCCGGGTCAACGAAATTTTAGAGTATCGACGTGGCTTACGCGGACAGCGAGTTCGCACTCTGTCGTTATGACACGATCCCAAACCCCGCCAGAACATCCCACGCCACGTGCATCAGAATCCCCGCGCGAATATTGCCGCGCCAGGCCGCAAGTGCTCCCAACACAAGCCCATTGAGCACGATGCTGAGAACCGAAACGATGCCTTCATAGCCGTGTCCGATCCCGAACAGAATCGCCTGGGCCAGGATTGCGATGCCTACTCTACCGGTGATGACGGTAAGTTGGCGTTGCAGATATCCGCGAAACACGATTTCCTCGCACACACCGGCGCTTAGCGAGAGGCATACCCACAACGTGACGGCGAGCAGGCCAACCGGCAATGCGGGCAGTACCGGGTTGGCCGGTTGCGCGCCATGTTGCAGCAGGCCGACCAGGCCCGCGTTACAAAAATAGTCGACGCCGAAAGCCAGTGTCGCGTAGACGATGTCTTTTCCGAATTCTTTGAGCGTCAACCGATGGCGACCGAAGAACTCGACAATAGACCGTTGGTACTCGCGCATGCCTTTGTAAACGAAGCGGACCCACATCCATTCCATGCCAATCACGAACGCATAAAACAGGTTCAACTGCTTCGGCGTAGCGGGCGAGTCCGCTGTTGAGTTGTGCATGCCGTTAATGGCGCTGACTACGGTCAGGGCCAGGCAGACAGCCATGAAATGAAGCGTGTGTCTTGGTGATGCCAATAGAGCGCGTGGTGCGCCCGCCTGATTCGAAGCTGCCAGATCCGGACTCGCAAGATTCTTCATGGGTCACTCTCTTCGTAGCGTTAAGGTCGGGCAAGTCAGGTTCGCGATTTGCCAGGAGCATTACCGGACATCGAAATGAACACCTCCAGCGCCGCACTGGTTCGGGCCAGGTCGCCGGTGCTCAGAAATTCCAGCATCAAGCCGTCGATCACGGCGACATACAGCGTGGCCGTGGCGCGGCGCTGCGGCGAAGGCGGAAGCGTGCTTTCGACAAAGCTCAACCAGTTCGAACTGTTGTCGTCCATGAAAGGCGCGTAGACGGCGGGGTTCTGCATGGCCAGAACCTGCACTTCGTACAGCAGGCGCACGTAAGGAACGTTGTTCGCATGCGTGGACCACTGCCAGAAAATCATCATGCCGCCTTGCCCGCCTGATTCGCGCATCAAGGCGGTGAAGGACTGTTGCGCGCGCTGCCGCACCTCGCCCATGACTTCGGCGATGAGCCCGTCTTTGGAACCAAAGTGAAAGATCAACAACCGTGCGCTGGTTCCGATCTGCTCGGCCAGCGGCCGTAACGAAAGATCGGCGATGCCGTGTTCAAGGAAGTAGGCCAGCGCCTGGTCGCGAAGCGTGTCTTTTCTGTTCATGAAGCGAACGTTACATGAAACACTCGTTACACTCAAGGGGGGAATTCACGAAGTTCACCGGCATCGCTTCGGCGGGCTGGGTGCTGACGCTGAGTTTGTCCGGCACACGTTCGCGCAGCGCACGGTGACCTTTAACGGCAGTGGGACGTGGGTAGCGGCACACTTACCGCGGATGGAATGCTTTTTATTGCGGCGCTTTTCCATCTGGGCTCAACGGCTCGACGTTAGTGGTGCCGTCCGCTGCCACCGTCGCATTGAGCCGGCGCTTGCCCGCGTTGTCCACCAATACGACGCCGGACCCGCCCGCGTTATTGAGGAACAGATAATTCGACGCGCCACCTGGCCGGTCGAACTTCACATGCGCGCCCTTGTCGTCGACTGCAAGCGCGGCCGTCGGCCACGCCGGATTCGGATTGGCAAGCGTGACGGACGGCCTGCCCGCGGCATCGAGTGCGACAGTCGCACCGACCGTGCCGGATTCGCTGAGTAGCACCAAGGTCGGTACACCGTTGCTCGCCGACAGCACGATGCGGGGACGGCCTTGTTGATCGACGATGCGTACTTCCTGAGTGACGACGGGTTCGGGTGGCAACGAAACAGGCATGGTCTCTTCCCTTGATTGATGGTTTGCAGCGGCAGTAACGGTAATGATCAGGCCATCGTCCGCAGCAGGTATTTATGCTGCCCGGACAACACCAGTTCGCCCCGCTGATTGTGAACGGTGCGCGCGGGGACGATCTGCCAGTCGGTCGGGTCAAAGCTGAAAGCCATACGTTTTCTCCTTAAGTATTACGATCAGTGGAGTGAGCGTATCGGCCTGAAGCTTGAAAATCTTTGTAGTTTTCTTAATTGACCTTAACCGGCCAAGGTGCCGGCAAAGCTTTGACGATCAAGGTACTCCGTTGTCTCACGCGATTGCCGGATCAAAGCAACGGCAACGTCACGCGAATATGCTCCGCAAACGCGGTGGTCAAATGCGAAGGCCGATCCCGTTCGAACTTCAGCGTGATGCCGATAGCCGGCAAAGCAGGCAACTGCGGATCGTCGCTGATGACGCAGAGATCCGAAGCAACCGCCGTTTGCGTGATCACCGCGAAAGCCTGCCCTGAGCGCACCAATGCCGTGAGCCCGGCAAGACTGCTACTCGCATAGGCAATACGATAACGCCGCCCCACACGCTGCAGCGCCTCGCATGCCGCCACGTGATCGAGCGTATCCGGATCCGAAAGCGCCAGCGGCAGCGGATCGAAGTGCGCGGAATCCATTCCCGCACAGCCCACCCAAACCAGCGGCTCGCGGCGAATGATGTGCGCATCGGCCGCGTCTTCCGGCAGTGAGATCATCGCCAGATCCAGCGCATGCATGTCCAGTTGTTCGCGCAAGCGCGGGGTAGGGGCGCACATAACCTCCACCAAAGCCTGCGGATGCTGACTGGAAAATTGCCGCAATAAATGCGGCAGAAAGACGGCTGCGTAGTCGTCCGGACACCCGAAGCGGATCGTCCCCGACAAACCTTTTCCAGAAAGATCCGCCATCGCTTCATCGTGCAGCCGCAGAATGCGCTGGGCGTGGACCAGCAACCGTTCACCGGGATTCGTCAGCACCACCCCGCGACCCGTGCGCTGGAACAGCGGCTGATCGACGATTTCTTCAAGGCGTTTCATTTGCTGACTCAGCGCCGACTGGGTTCGCCCGATCCGATTGGCCGCACGACTCAGCGCCCGGACTTCGGCAATCACGACAAACGAACGCAGCAGATCGATTTCGAGTGAGAGGCTCAAGATATTAGACTCGCTTCTAGCTTCCATTAGAACTATTCGTTTCTATGAAACCAGAGAGCCATCTAGACTGCAAGCTATTCCCGCTACCCGGTCAAGGAGAAGCACAGTGTCCCGCAACGACGACGCAACGTTCTGGCGCAACGCCAGGCAGCACCTGATCCGCTACGGCGGCACCTTCGAGCCGTTGATTATCGAGCGCGCTCAGGGCAGCTTTGTTTATGACGCGGACGGCCGTGCGATTCTCGACTTCACCTCGGGGCAAATGAGCGCGGTGCTGGGGCACAGTCATCCGGACATCGTGTCGGTCATCAACGAATACGCCGGCAAGCTCGACCATCTGTTCAGCGGCATGCTGTCGCGACCGGTGGTCGACCTCGCAACACGCCTCGCCGACATCACGCCCGACGGACTCGACCGTGCGCTGTTGCTCAGCACCGGCGCGGAGTCGAACGAGGCCGCTATTCGCATGGCGAAGCTGGTCACCGGCAAATATGAAATTGTCGGTTTTGCGCAGTCGTGGCATGGCATGACGGGGAACGCCGCGTCTGCAACCTATAGCGCGGGTCGTAAGGGCGTCGGTCCCGCGGCGGTCGGCTCTTACGCGATTCCCGCGCCGTTTCCGTACCGGCCGCGTTTCGAGCGTCACGGTGAATACGATTACCTGGCGGAACTGGACTACGCGTTCGATCTAATCGACCGTCAATCCAGCGGCAATCTGGCTGCCTTTATTGCAGAGCCGATTCTTAGCTCCGGCGGGATCATCGAATTGCCGGAAGGTTACATGGCCGCGTTGAAGCGCAAATGCGAGGAACGCGGCATGCTGCTGATCCTCGACGAAGCGCAAACCGGAGTGGGGCGTACGGGCACGATGTTCGCCTGTCAGCGCGACGGCGTCACGCCCGACATTCTCACGCTATCGAAAACACTGGGCGCCGGTCTGCCGCTCGCGGCGGTCGTGACCTCCGCGCAGATCGAAGAGCGGGCCCACGAATTGGGTTACCTGTTCTATACGACTCACGTGTCCGATCCACTGCCCGCCGCCGTCGGTTTGCGCGTATTGGATGTGGTCGAGCGCGACGGGCTGGTCGAGCGTGCGAACGTGATGGGGGCGCGACTCAAACGCGGTTTGCTGGATCTGATGGAAAGCTTCGAATGCATCGGCGACATTCGCGGACGCGGCCTGCTGCTGGGCATGGAGATCGTCAAAGACCGTCGCACGAAAGAACCGGCGGATGGACTCGGTGCAAAGATTACCCGCGAGTGCATGAACCTGGGGCTCAGCATGAACATCGTGCAGTTGCCGGGTATGGGCGGTGTGTTCCGAATCGCGCCGCCGTTGACCGTCCGCGAAGAAGAGATCGATCTGGGTCTGGCACTGCTGCGGCAGGCGATTGAGCGCTCTCTCTGACCTGCCGCTTATTTGGCCTGGTTCTAGTTATGCGGCCACAGGTAACAGTATTGCTGACTGTCTTCGAAACTGGGGCCGACGGTGCCGTCGGTCGCGATCTCTTTCAGCCATCCATTCGGATCTTGCGAGGTGGGTGCGTCGCCGCAATTGGTGTGAACCCAATGAATGCCGCCTTGAAAAGGAAGGCCGCATAGTTCGAGTCGGTCGCCAACCGCAATGCTGTTCAACGGCGGCGGCACAACGGCTGCATCCTGCTGATAACCCGATGCGAAGACGTTGTCGATGGCGACGTCGTAATCGGCACCGTCCGCGTCGCCCTTCAGCGTTAAATGCGTATGCGACAGCTCGACGCCTTTGCGGAACATGCCGTGTTTGAAGGTGGGTGCAGACACAACCTGACCGACGAGCAGCGTTCCAGCATTCGCGGCGCATTGCTGTGCGTCGTCGGCAAATGCACTAGTGGATAGCAAAGCAAGCACGAAACATAAACTGGCCGACGACCGGACGCGTTGCCGGATGCTGCGGCCTTCGTGAAAGTTTAAAGACGACATGGCAGAAGCTTCCTCAGTGTTTGGATTTGATCATGCAGCCCGCGCAGCAGAACAATCCATGCGAATGGAATTGCCTTCACGCCGACTCGCTTAATACGCCTATCTTCGTCACCGAAACGCTGCGGCAGTTTATCAGCCTGGTGCGTGCAAATTATGCGCAAGCGTTCATTTTCCGGTGAACAGATAAAGCGTGATCAGTCGGGTCGCTTCTTTCGCTAACGAGTCATTCTGAGTTTGCGCCGGATCGGTCATTACCGCGCGATGAGCGAGTGCTTCCATGGTGGTTTCGATCATCGTCGCGGCCACGGTCAAATCGATTTCCGGCGCGATTTCATCGGCATGTCTTCTGAGTGTGGATTCGAGTACTTTTACCGCTGTTTTTCTGACGACTTCTGTACGGTCCGCCACGCCGAGTCGTGGCGCCAGCTCGAGTACACATCGATGACGTTCGGGCGTCACGTGATGTGAGACGAACGCGAAGTCGACGAGCGCGCGAATGCAATCGTCCAGCGTCGTGCAGCGACGTTCGTCGAGCGCGTTTTCGAAAGCGATCAGAAATTCTTCGCAGCAGCGGTCGACCACGGCCACGGCCAGCGCCGCCTTGTTCGGGTAGTACTGATACAAGGTGCCGACGCTAACGCCGGCGCGTTCGGCCACGCGTGCTGTCGTAAAGCTTTCGTAGCCTTCGTCCAGCAAAACCTGAATAGTGCCTTCGATAATTGCGTCGACGGTCGCTTTGGCGCGCGCCTGACGCGGCGATTTCCTTGGTTTTACGTCCATTGGGCGGCCCTATAAGCGTGCTCGGGAAATGCGAATAGTCAATTCCAGTGATTTGTCCGATATTCGATGGACGCAATCACGGGGCGCTGCAGCGGCGCCATTCACTCCCATCACGCTAACACGTCATGAACACCAATTCCTATTCGCAGCTCGTGCGCTATCAGCAATGGGCGAGTCGTGGCCTCTATGAGGTGCTTGGTCATCACATCGATCGACTGAACGCCGAGGATGCCGCGAACCTCATGCGTATTCTCGATCATATCTTTGTGGTCGAGCGGATCTTCCAGCATCATCTTCAGGGGCGGCCGCACGGGTTCCGTGCGGCGCGTTCGGATGCCATGCCCGACATGGATCGACTCGCTAAAGACGCGATGGAGGTCGACGACTGGTACGTTTCCTACGTCGAGAATCTATCCACGCAGGCAGTGGAGCAAGCCGTGGATTTTGCTTATATCAACGGCACGCCGGCTCGCATGACGCGCGGCGAGATCCTTCTGCATGTCTGCCTGCACGGTACCTATCATCGCGGCAACGCCGGGGTGATTCTGTTGAAGAACAACGTCATGCCGAATCAGGACCGCATGACAGACTTCCTTGAAACCGTCGCCTGAATGCCGTTGAGTCGATTGTCAAAACGGCTCATCCAATACGAGGAACGAGAAGAATGAATCCGCAACCACTTCATGATGGTCCGACGGCGCTTCACCTGAACGACACCTGTATCTTTCTGGCGCGAGACGGAACCGTGCGCTCCTATGCGAAAACCGCCGAGACCCTGAGGAAATCGGGCAGCGATCCCGAGTTGACAGACGGCCGCATGCTCGCGATGTTTCACGTGAGCAGCCCGCGTGACGTGCACTATCCGACCTGGGAAATGCACCCTGACGGAGATGAACTCCTCATTCTTGCTTCAGGTTCGCTCTCAGTGGAAGTGCGCGATGGAAAGACGATATGCTCGGCGCGCTTGCCTTCGCAAGCGGCCTTCGTTGTGCCGGCTGCGCAATGGCATCGGCTGATCGTGCATGAACCGTCGGTCTTGATCGCCATCACGCCACGCCGCAATACCGTTCATCAGAACTGGGAGGACGATGTGCGGGCGGCGGATTGAAGCAAGGCCGTGCGGACTCACCTGTGGCGGGAAAGCCGGGTCATACGCGTGAGCGTCGCGTCCTGAAACACGAAGTGATGGGCGAGCGCCGCGAACGTGTGTAATCCGATCAGCCAATAGGCGGCGTTACCGATCTGAAAGTGCGCGTTGTGAAGGAATTGATGGGCAACGGGATCGGCTCCAAACAGGCGGATGTGCCATTCGATGCCGGCGAGCGTCACGGCGTTCCCACCGGTATTGACCATCGCTATGCCGAGCAGAGGCTGCACGAAGATCAGCAGATAGAGCGCGAGATGCGTGAGCCGCGCCATGAAGAGCTGAACCGGCGAGTGCGTGAGTTCCGCGGGCGAACCGTGCCAGAGCCGCCACAGTAAGCGCAAAATCGACAGGCTGAGAATCAGCGATCCGGCCCAGATATGAACGGCGTTCCAGACGATGCGGCTATCCGATCCTTTCGGACCGCGTATTTCAATGGCAAAGAGCGCAACGACGATCAGTACCGCCGTCGCCCAATGGAAAAACATGGCGGGCTTCGAATAGGAAGGGGCGCGCTCGGACGACTGCATGGATTCACTCCTGGTGTTGAATGGCTGAAAGACCACGTGAGTGAAGCGCAGCAAGCGTAACAAGCGCCCAAAGCACTACCTTCGACACGATCACACCCGTCGTAAACGCCCATGTCGTTCGACTTATTCCAGCGGGATCGCAATCAGAAGGTGGCTTTTTTGTAATGGATTGTGTTGCGCAGGGAAACGCGTCAGAACGACTCGCCGACCATCGCTTCGCTTTTGCGCCAGAGCGCGGCAGCATGATCCGTGTCGAGCGCATAACGCCGAACGCCTTCGCTGATGGGCGTAATGACCACATCGTCCGCAACGATTTCGCTGACGTGGCAGTTTTCGCAGTATTTGCCGCCCACCTCGTCGGCTGCCGCTACCACTGCGGTCCATACCGAGGTTGCCGCGCCTTGCGGAACTGTCTTGAACTGGAACGGCTCCTTGCCCTCCGACGCAAGCTGACTGTTGATGTTTTCCAGCATCGCGGTCAACTGGCCTTCGTCCATGTGGCGCGCCAGTTCCGTCATGATTCCGCCCGGATGAACGGCCGCTGCCCGCACACCGCGCGCCTTGTGACGTTGATCGAAGGCCACCGCAAAGAGGATATTCGCGGTCTTCGCGCGACCGTATGCGACGAACGGATCGTAGGGCGTGTGCTCGAAGCTGGGATCGTCGAGATCCACGTCCGCGAAACGATGCCCTGACGACGCCAGCATGACCACACGACCACCCGGGCGGATCAGCGACGCCACGCGATTCACGAACACGAAATGCCCCAGATGATTCGTGCCGAACTGCGTCTCGAAGCCGTCCGCTGTTTTGCCGAACGGCGTGGCCATCACGCCCGCATTGGCGATGATCACGTCGAGCGGTTGGCCTTGTACGAGTAGCTTGTCGGCGCAAGCGCGAACGCTAGCGAGGCTCGCGAGATCGAGTTCGATCAGCTCGATATTGCCGCCTGCGGCTGTGGCCTCGCGTTGTGCTTCGGCGGTCGCCTGCTGCGCCTTTTTCAGGTCCCGGGCCGCGCCGATCACGTTCGCCCCACGCGCGGCGAGTGCCCGTGCCGTCTCCACGCCCAGCCCCGCGGAGACGCCCGTTACGAGAATTCGCTTGCCGTGAAGGTCGACGCCCGCGAGTACCTCGTCGGTCGTTGTGGTTGCACCCAATTTCTCAGTCATCTTTGCCGCTCCATCACAATAGAGTTGACGTCATTCCCTGCCCGGGATAAAACGGAGTGAGCCTCCGCTTTTAACTATACTAAACGGAGCCAGCCTCCGTTTGCAAGCACTCAAACGTATCGATGAACGAACCGACACCCAAAGAACGAAAACCCAGGGCGGACGCGCTGCGCAATCGCGAGCGCATTCTTGATGTAGCAAAAACGGCATTTACCCATGCGCAAGGCGAGATCAGTCTGGAGGAGGTCGCCCGCCAGGCCGGCGTTGGCGTCGGCACGCTATACCGGCACTTTCCGACGCGCGACGCCCTGCTCGAGAGTGTCTATCGTGCCGAGGTGGAGAAGCTGGCGGAGGAGGCGCGCAAGCTGACCGATTCGCTGCCGCCGCTCGAAGCGCTGCGCGCCTGGATGACGCTTTTCATCGACTACATCGCGACGAAGAAGATCATTGCGCCTGCGTTGAATTCGATGGTCGGCGGGCCGACCAAACTGTTCGAATCGTCGGGGGCGCAGATCATGGGCGCGATCCAGTCGCTGGTCGCGCGCGCCGTCGCGAGTGGTGATATCCGGGCGGATCTCGATCCGCTGGATCTGCTTCGCGCACTCGTGGGCGTTTCAAATGTCGCGTCCGCGCCGGACTGGCAGCAGAGTGCCAAAAGGCTGATCGATATCCTGTTGCTCGGCTCGCGACCGCAGGATTAGTAGGGTTTTTCAAATCGATGCGCGGACAACCAACGCGCGGATAGCGTCATGCCACGCGATGCTTTCACTCTGCGCGTCGCGTGGCTCGCATTGCCCAATAGCGTCGGTAGCCCGGACACGCTATGCTTTCTCGCCACCCTCCACGTGCGCAGAGGTGGCCTTTCGACCCGGCAGGCAAGCGCGCCCGCTCAGGTGGAACGCAACTGGACCCAACCAGCAGTGCGCACCAACGAGTCAGCGATCCGCCGCCCGCCTGTATGCCATTGAGCCACCTGTTGTTAGCGGCCGAGCCGCCCCAGCTTGCACCGGGAATCGTACATAGCAATTTCAGCGTGCAGGGCGACGGCCGTCATAGCTTCCTCGCGTGGCAGGAGCGCATGAGTCCGGTCTACGACATTCAACCTGCCTCAAAGCGCGTCGACGAAACGTTCGACGCAGCGATGTCCCGCTACTCGATCGACGATCTCAGCTTTTTCCATTTCCGCACCGGTCCGAATCTGGCCGTACGCTCACTGGGACGCGTGTCGACGGAGAACATTCGCGATGTTTCTTTTAGCGTGTTTCTGGAAGGCCGGCCGGGTGAATTCGTGAGCGGCAAGCGAGCGCGCGACGCATCGCCCATCGCATCCGTGCCGACCATTCTTGCGCTGGATATGGATCAGCCGTGCGCCGTTCGGAGCTTTCATGGCCGGATATTGTTGTTCTTCGTGCCGCGCGCTCTGGTCGAAAAAACCTTCCCCGACGCCGCGTCGCTCCATGGCCGCCGGGTCGAAGCGACAACGCCATTAACCCGCACGCTGATAGCGCATCTGATCGCGCTCAACCGGCAGATCGTCGGCCTGAGTAAAGACGACGCGCGTCAGTCCTTTCTCACCGCGGTGGAATTACTGGCCGCTGCGTTCAGCCGGCAAGCGGGCCTATCCGGCAATGCGCGCGCGGCGGTGCGCGCCGCGGTGTACGGACAGGTGCGGCGCTATGTCGAGGCGCATCTGCACGACCCGGAGTTGTCGACGGAGCGCGTATTGGCCTCGCTGCATGTGTCGCGTGCCAGCGTGTACCGTCTGTTCGAGCATGAAGGTGGCCTGGCCACGTATATCGCCAGCCGCAGGCTGCGCATGGCCGCCGATGAACTGGTCCGCTTTCCGCATCTCGACGTGCGGGACATCGCGGCGGGACTCGGCTTCAACAGCGCATCGAGTTTCAACCGCGCATTTCGCCGCGCGTTCGATATCGCACCGCGCGATTTGCACGGCTATGCGCCATTACTCCGGCGAGAACGGGAAGGGTTGGCGCGTCATGCGACCTGGCCGACGACGAGCCAGGCGGCACACGCTACACATGTAGCACACGCGGCGAACGTTCACGCGTAAGCTGAACGTTTGACGCTCGCTGCAGCGGTGCTTATATCGTGGTTCGTGAGCTCGATTGCAGCGTCGAACTGCTGTCGCTCCTGCCCTGTACGATGAAATCCGTTGCCTGAAGCGCAACCGTGTCCGAACCGGCCACTGAACGCTTGATGCCGGCTCGCGCCAGAATGCGCTTCAAGAACTTATAGAAGAGTTCGAGTTGTCTTGCGTCCGTGGCTTTCGGCTCGAGATCGAATACATGCTCGAGCACACGGCGTGACACGTAGAAACGTTGCAGTCCGTGGACGATACGAACCTGGAAGACGACGCCGTCGCTGTTGTGCGGCACCGCTGCCCAAATGAGTGAATGACTACTCATGGAGCCCCCGTAGATCACAATCTTAAGTTCTGAAGCTGGTCAATCCATACTCGCACATCCAAATCGGAGAGCAGTATTTTTCAAAATTGTGACACCCCAAGATTTGACATTTTCACCACAGATTTTTATTGCAATGCAGCAAACAGTCTATAGACTCAATGATGAGCGACCGCATGGGTGCGCTCGCAGTTTTGCCACGACGGGAGAATGCGCCATGACGACGCTTCAGTCTTCATCCACTCCGACCGTCCCTGTACTGCACGTCTTCGAACAAGCCGGTGGCTGGCACTGGGGCATTACGATTCCGCGAGGTCTGGGAAGCGGATTCAAAGTGATCGCGTTCAGTGAGAGTACTTTTCCGGTTGAAGACGCTGCACGCACCGACGGGAGTCAGGTACTCGCCAGCCTTGAGGACACGGCGGCTCACAACTGACTCGTTCCGACACCTGTTCACCGGGAAAGCTGGGCCTGGCCCGCGATCTCCCGGTATTGGGAAAATTTCGACGTCTGCCCGATCCCGGGGTTGAAGCAGTTGCACGGATCGAGTTGCTGATAAAACGCCGCAAGCTGCGGTTTCGCGTGGTACAGGTGGCCCACGTTGTGTTCCGCCGGATATTCGGCGCCACGCCGGTCCAGCAGTCTCCACATCTTGTGTTCGACTTCCAGGCAGTCGTTGCCCTTCCTGACGATGTAGTCCTGGTGGAAGACGTGGCACAAGAAGTGCCCGTAATACAGCTTGATGACGATCGTTTCCTCGATCTCGGGCGGCAGCGTCTCGATCCAGTCGCGATCGTTACGGCGTAGCGCAATGTCGAGCGCGACGATGTCCTCGACCTCGCGGGTATGCACGGCACGATAACGGACGGCTGCGCCAGCGGCGGCGAAGCGATGCAGAAATGCTTTCGTGCCTTCTTCGTCGGTGCATTCGAAAAAACCACCGGTCGCTTTTGCAAAAAAATCCGAGAGAAATTCGCGCGTTTCGTCGACGCTGCCGGCCGCGACTTTCAGCATCAGGTGATGCTCGTATCTGTCGCGGTACTGTTTCATCCGTTGCGGCAGATGACTCGGGAACAGCCGGCTCGCGGCCTGCAACACGCGGTCGGTGAGATGCGAAGGCAGAAAGCCGAGACGATCGAATAGCGCGTCGAAGCGGCTTTTGAGTCCGAACAGCGCGGGCAGTCGCGACGTGCCGAGATAGTTGATCGCCAGAAACGTATCTTTGCCGTATTCCTCGGCAATATCGAAGGCGTCCCGATGGAGATATTCGCCCGAGATCGGCACGGCTTTGAAGTCGTGCAACGCGTGACGGCGGATCTCGGTGAGTTCGTCCGGGCGGTTGGTGCCGATATAGAAAACCTTCGCGTTCTGTTCGATCGGGAACGTATCGAGCCGCACGGCAAACACCATCAGCTTGCCGGCCGAGCCTGACGCTTCATGGAGGCGCTGCGGGTCGGCGTTGAAACGCGCGGGTGTGTCGGCGTCGATCTCGCGGACGTGGCTCGCGTAGCCATGGTCGGATCCGGCGCCTGCGTCGTGCCGGACGTCGGCGTCCGAAAACGCGCTGCGCTCCAGACGCCCCAGGATATCCTCGGGCGTGTCGCCGAGTTCGATGCCGAGATGGTTCACGAATTGCAGCTTGCCTGCCGCATCCACCTGCGCGAATGCCGCCATTTCCGTATAGGCGGGCCCCCGCTGCACCAGCGCGCCCCCCGAGTTGTTGCAGACACCACCGAACACCGACGCCCCGATACAGCTCGAGCCAATCACCGAATGCGGTTCGCGGCCGAGGGGCTTCAGCGTCTTTTCCAGTTGATCGAGCGTGGCGCCCGGCAGGCAGACCACCTGCTTGCCGCCGTCGATCACCATCACCTTTTTCATGCGGCTCGTACTGACAATCACGATGTCGCGATCATAGTCGTCGCCGTCGGGCGTCGAGCCGCCGGTGAGTCCGGTGTTCGATGCCTGCGCGATCACGATTACGTTCGCCGCGATGCACGCCTGCAGGACTTTCCATTGCTCGACGATCGTGCCGGGCTGGACCACCGCGAGTGCCTTCCCTGCACCAAAACGGAAGCCCGTGCGAAAGCGCCGGGTCGCGGCGTCGTCGGTCAAGGTGTGCTTTTTGCCGACGATGGCGCGCAGCTCGTTGATCAACGTATGGGCCACGTCGTCCCGTTCGGCGACTAGCGGTGTGTGCGCTGCGGACATCGAATTCTCCTCATAGGCGTTGGGTGTGACGCGTGTCGATTTCGTCCGATGGTTTGGGCTGCGACCTTTGAGCGCATCAGGTTGACACGAAGATTAAAATCAGACCGGTCATTAGTCCAATATCTTGAAATCGCTATTTGGAGACGAAAAACATATGGAATTTCGCCAACTGCGTTATTTCCTCGCCGTCGCCGAGCACCTGCATTTCACCGACGCCGCGACCCATCTGGGGATGGCGCAACCCCCTTTGAGCCAGCAGATCCTGAAGCTCGAACGGGAAATCGGCACGCCGCTGTTTATCCGCCATCCGCGCCGAGTCGAACTGACTGAAGCGGGGCGGCTCTTTCGCGAACGCGCGCGGCGCATCATCGAAGATACGCAAGAGGCCTTCGTCGAAGTGCAGAACGCGGGACGTGGCGAAACGGGGCGGCTCTTGCTCGGCTTCGCGGGGTCGACGGTGTTTCATCCGACCGTTGCAATAACCATGCAGCGCTATCGGCATGCGTACGAACGTGTGTCGATCAGTTGCGAGGAGAGCAACAGTTCGCTGCTGCTGGATAAAGTTGCCGAGCGGCAACTCGACGCCGCGCTCGTGCGCATGCCGCTGAACTGCCGGGATCTGATGGTCGAGCCACTCGTGGACGAAGACATGCTGGCCGTGTTGCCGGCGAACCATCGTTTGAGCCGGCGGCGGCGCATCAATCTCGCGGACCTGGCGACTGATCCGTTCATTCTCTTTCCGCGACCCATCGGCCCGGATCTCTACGATTCCATCATTGCCGCCTGCCAGGAAGCCGGCTTCGCGCCGTCGATCGGCATGGAGTCGCCGCAGATTTCATCGGCGGCGAACCTGGTGGCGGCCGGCTTCGGCGTTGCCGTGGTTCCCGCGTCGATCCGGCAGATTCAGGTGGAAAGCGTGTCATATCACGCGCTGCAGGGTAATCCGCTTTCGACGGGTATTGCGTTGATTCACCGGCCGCGCGAAAAGTCGCCGACCGTGCTGAACTTCGTCAGGATTTTGCGGCAGCAGCGAACCGTGGCGCGGACGCGGTGAGGCACATGTAAGCAGAGAATTTTTGATTTGTAAGCATGCGGCGTTCTGATCGTGCGTTGCCTGGATTAGCCTGGGTTTGCCTGGCGCAGGTTCGGAGTTTCCCTGATGCGTTTTACCCCGTTTTACCCTTTAGGACCTCGCGAAAAGCGTCGATAACGTAGAGACATGCCGGCATCGAAATCCCGTTCATCGATGGACCGGATTCGGTCGTCGTCGATCACACATGTCCGTCGTCGCGTTGCATATCGAGGTGAAACTATGGGAACGAAATGGCTGCTGGGCGTTTCAGTGACGCTGGTGTCTTTTGCCGGGCTGCTGCATCCCGTTTCCGCGCGCGCCGACGGCCCGGCATCGGCTTATGGCAAGGGCGCTGCCGATGCCTCGCTCGATCCGGGCGAAGAGCGCATGACCGCCGACGAAGAGAACAACGCGCGCCTGAAAGATCTGAGCGATGCCTATCACAATGGCTACAACGCGCGGGCCAAGGAAGACGCCGAGACGTACACATCGTTGCGCGAGCAATTGAAGCGTCCGCCGAAGGCCGCCGCGGCGCAGGTCATGCCGCCGCTTCCCGAAGGCATGCCGGGCGATGAGGCGGCGCAGGTGACCTCCGTACAGAAGCCGCAGATAGCGCAGCGCGCGTTGCCGGCGCAACCGCAACCGCAACTGCAGCTAATGCAACCGCAAGCACAACCGCAACCCCAGCCGCAATACCGCCAGGCGTACCAGCAGCCGCAATATGCGCCGCCACGGGCCATGCAGTATCAGCCGGCGCCGGAATACGCGGAAGCGCAGACCTACGCCGAAGCGCCGGCTTACGCTGAAGCCGAGGACGAGTCTCCGCAGTATCAGCAGTATCAACAGCCCGCGTACGTCGCGCAGGCCTACGGTGCGCCGCCTCAGGCGCCGCAGCGCGTCGAGTATGTGGCGATGGTTGGACAGCCCGCATACGTGCCGCAGCCGCCTCCCCAAGTCCTCGTGCAGCCGGTCATGATGGTTCGCCGCCCACAGGCCTACGCGGGATATCGGCGCGCTTATTGGGCGCGTCCTTATCGGCAACCGCGTCCGGTTCGCTACGGCTATTCGGTGCAGGCCGCCGACTATAGCGGATGGCAGTAAGCACCTGCTTCACGTTACACGTCCTGACACAGAGAGGCGACGGGGCGCATGCGGAGCGTCGCTTCGATGGCGACGCCTTCCGTCACTCGCTCGACAAACCTTCGTCACGTAAAACCTGCTGCACAGCGGGCCGGTTCCGCACGCGCTCGTACCACGCTTGCAGATGCACGAGCGGGGTGAAATCGATGTCGGCGTTGTACACCGATTTCATCCACGCGGCCTTGCCCCAACCGGTTAGCGCAAACAGATATGCGTCGGCGATCGTGAAGACCTCGCCCATCAGAAACGGCTTGTCCGATAGTTGTTTATCGAGCCACGCAAACCGGCTTTCGAGCTTCGGTTTCGCGGTGTCGACATACTTGCCCGCCGCAACGGCGTAGAGCAACGGAATAAAGCCTTTGTGGATTTCCGACGTCAGAAAGTTGAGCCACTCCAGAAGCCGGTATCGTTCCATGGTGCCGTGGCTCGGCGTCAAACAGGATGCCGGCCGTTGATCGGCCAGATACTGCGCAATCACCGGCCCTTCACGCAGGTAACTGCCGTCGTCCAGTTGGAGTAGCGGCACATAGCCCAACTCGTTCACGCCGTAATAGTCGGCGCCGCCTTCGATCAGATGCCTGCGCGCATCGACCTTGATCATGTCCGCGTGAAGTCCCGTTTCCTGCAGGACGATATGAATCGCCTGCGAACAACTGCCGGGTGCGTGATAGAGCTTCATCGGATTTTCTCTTCCAGGTAAATAGGATGTTCTTCGCGCTGTTGCGGCAACGCGGCTAATATCCGGCAAGCGGGATAAAAAAGGAAGAAGGCAGAATATTGTGGTGAAGGTACAAAAAATATACTTACCGAGGACGGGCGAATGAAGAGCAGTGCAACCGGATGTTCGGTCGAGGAAGCCATGCGCCTGCTGGGCGGACGGTGGCGTTTGTTGCTGGTTTCCTATCTTCTGGATGGCCCCAAACGCTTCAACGATTTACGCAGGGACGTGCCCGGCATTTCGCAACGCATGCTGACTCTCGACCTGCGCGCGCTTGAAGAAGCCGGCCTCGTACTGCGCACGGTTTTTGCGGAGGTACCGGTTAAGGTCGAGTATCAGCTCACCGAAGACGGCGAACGTCTAAGGCCGGTTGTCGAGGTGATGCGGGACTTCGGCCTTTGGCTCAAAGCGCGGTCTGCGCTACTGGTTTGACGCGTTCGGCGGCTGTTCCGGCGCCGGTTTTGTCGGGCTCTCCCGGCGCGCAATTTAAAACGGACGTTCTTTTGATGAAGCGGAGACGGTGTTGCAAGCGCGTGAGGTCTCGCACCACGCGTGAAAACACGCACCGGCAGAGTGCACCGTGTCGCCGGCATTGATTGCCACCGCACGAACAGCCGGCGCCAACCATGGCACAGTGAGACATGAGCGGACCCGTCGGGGCATTACGATGAAATCGACTGTTTTCAACACGCTGGCGGCCATTGCGTCGCTAGGGGTCACTTTTGTTCCGCTGCCGTGCTACGGCGACGAGCTCGATCGGCAAATGGACTGCACATCGAGCCCGCATGAGTTCATCGGCGCGCTTCTGGACAACCAGTCCATCGACCCGAAACCCATGCGTATCGAAGCCAACTCGGTCAACTCGTTTCGCCCGACGCGCGGGACCAAATTGAGCGCGTTCGGCTTTCACGTCTACGCGGTGTTCGGCTATGAGCAGGACGAGCCGATGTTCAAACGGGGAAGCGGTCAACCCGTCAAACCCTCGACATACGGCGTGGTGGTGACCGCGCCCGCCACGTCGGTCGAAGCGAGCGTGCGCCGTGCGGGAAGCGAGGCAACCGTTCACGAGGTGATTCCGTTTCTTCTCACGGCCGTCTATTGCAACGGGCATTGAGGTATTGACCTTATTGATGGGAAGCCGCGTTCTCCGAGCGGGCTCGCGTTGCTCCATGCACAGGGCCAACCTGGCGCATGTGCGAAGATAGTCATTGGAAACACCGCCTCCGAACGGTTATTTGCGAGGTGTGTTTTTCGCCCGGCGGAAACCGTCAATGACTGAGCATGGCCTATGAACTCCAATACCTCACATCGCGCCGACGGACCCGCGTGGATGCCTGTTGCGATTGCCGAAATTGGCGTCGCGCGTTTCCCGATCGGCGAGACGAATCCGCGCATCGTCGAGTACAACAATCACACCAACCTGGTCGGCTATGACGACAAGGTGTCCTGGTGTTCCTCGTTTATCAACTGGTGTCTGGCAGGCGTGGGCGTCGATGGCACGCGCTCGGCGTTAGCGCGGTCGTGGCTCGATTGGGGCGCGCCGCTTGAAAATCCCGTCTATGGTTGCATCGCCGTATTGACACGGGACGATCCCACCAGCTGGAAAGGACATGTCGGTTTTTACGTTCGACATGACGCCGAGTCGATCTATCTGTTTGGTGGAAACCAACTGGACGAGGTTCGCGAGTTGGCTTATCCGCTAGCGTCGGTGCTCGGTTATCGGTGGCCGGCATAGATCCGACCGGGCCGGGGAGTGGGCGACGCCTTCTCAGAACGCGCGCGTCGCCCACCTCCCCAATTCAAACCCAACTCAACCGCAAGCCGGCTTCGCCTTCTTGCACGCATCCGCAAGCTGCGGCGGCGGATCTTTCTTGAACACCGTCTTATAAGATTCAAGCACGTTCGACTGCACCACCGGCAACGATTGCACGCCGATCCACGCCGGCGGCGTCTGTCCGATCAGCGCTTTCATCATCGCCAATGCTTCCGCGACGCCCTGGTCATAAGGACGTTGCGAGCCCGTCGCCTTGAGCGGTCCGCCCTTGGCGATCTCGATCGCGGATTGCAGACCCAGATCGACCGTCGTCACGGGAATATTCACCCCCTGCGCGCGCATCGACGTCAGCGTGTCGAGCGCCGGCTGATCCCAAACGGCGAACAAACCCTTCACGTCCGGATTGCCCGTCAGAAAGTCGCCCGCGATCTGGCCGACTTTCGACGGATCGGTGAAGTCGACCTGCTTGATCTTCAGGTCCGGACGGTTCTTCTTCATCCAGTCGTTGACCGCCTTGGTGCGTTCTTTCGTGCTGAAGTAATCCACACCGAAATTCACGAGCCCGATAGTCGAGCCTTTCGGCACGCACGAGGCGAGCACTTTGGCCGCGATCTGGCCATTGCCTTCGCTATCGGCCGAAATCATCGACGCATATTGCTCCGGATGCTTCAACCCCGTCGGCACGTTGTCCATGAACACGAGCTTGATACCGGCTTCCGACACCTTCTTGTAGGTGGCGGCCGTCGCGGTGCCGTCCACCGGAATGGAAATGATCCCGTCCGGATGGCGCTGAATTGTGTTCTCGATATCGGCGATCTGCTTGTCGACCTGGTATTCGGCGGATGCCGTGCCGATCACTTCCACGCCGTACTTCTTGAGCGTGTCGGTAATCCCTTGCACCTGCAATTGCGACCAGTCGAGGTTCATGGTCTGCATCGAAATGCCGACCTTGAATTTACCGGCTTTGATCTTGGCGACGTCGGCGGCGCTCAGTTGCACGGCGTCCACTGAAGCGGCTTTCTCGCCATTCGGCCCCTGGCCGACAATCGTCTTCGGACCGATCGAACCGACCGGCAGGCTGGTCACGCATTGCGCGTAAGCCCCCGACGAAACCAGCGTTGCAACGGCGGCCGCTGCGAGGACGCCACCTAATACCCTGTTTGAGCCACGACGATGTTGCTTCATGATTCTCCTCCGTTGGTCTTCACGTTTGTATTACGGCTTAACCTGTCTCCTGCCATTCGCGGACAACACGCGGGCACATCGCGCGGTTTCCGCCCATCACGAGTGGTCGACGTGCCCTCGTCACTTCCTGGTAAACGCCACGGCCGCGACGATGATCGCCCCCTTGATCACCAGTTGCAGCGACGAACTGACGCCAAGCAGCACCAGCCCGTTATTCAGCGTACCGATGATGAGACTCCCCAGCAGCGTGCCGAGCACGAAGCCGCGGCCGCCGAACAGGCTGCAGCCGCCGAGCGTCACCGAGGCGATCACGTCGAGTTCGAGTCCTTGCACCACATCGGGCCGCGCCGCATGCGAGCGCGCGGACAGCACGAGCGCGGCGAGTCCGGCCAGCATGCCGGTGAGAATGAACGCCAGCGTGGTCACGCGGCGCGTGTTGATGCCGGAGTAGAGCGCGGCCGTCGGGTTGCCGCCGGCGGCATAGATCTGCCGCCCGAACACGCTGTAGTGCAGCAGCAGAATGCCGGCGATCACGGCCAGCACCGTCCAGATGATCGGCACCGGTACGCCGAAAAGATCGCCTTCGCCGAAGATCGCGATGAACGAGTCGTTGCTGATGATCACGGGATGGGTGGTCGTCACCATCAGCGCGAGACCGCGTGCGGCGCTCAAGGTGCCGAGCGTGACCAGAAACGAGGGGATGTTCAGCCGCGTGGTCAGCACGCCGTTCAGCGCGCCGACAATCGCACCGGTGCCGATGCCTGCAATCGCGCCGATCATCCAGTTGTCGCCCACATACGCCATGGCGAGCGCCGCCGACATGCCCGACAACGCGAGCGTGGAGCCCACCGACAAATCGATCTGCCGCGCAATGATCACAAAGGTCATGCCGATCGCGATGATCGACACGAGCGCGGTCTGCCGGCCGATATTGAGGAAATTGTCGATGGAGAGAAACCACGGCGACGCGAAACTGAAGACGACCAGCAGAATCGCGAACGCACCATACAGCGCGTACGGGCGGTCGCCTTGCAGGAGAAGTTGCGCGATGCGCCGTGCGCGGCTTTTTTGCGGCAGTGAGGCTTGCCGTTCGGCCGTCAGCGGCGAGACAGATTCATTCATGTTGCGTGCGCTCCGGCGGAAGTCCCCGCGTGGGACTCGAAAGAAGAACGGGAAAGTTGGATCAGGTGATGCAACGCTTCGGCGTTGGCGAGTTCAGCGCGTGCAACGGTCTTGACGATGCGGCCGTCCGCGACGATCGAAATCCGGTCGCACAGGCGCAATAACTCGTCGAGATCGGACGACACGACGAGCACGCCGGTGCCCGCTTGCGCGGCGTCGTGGACCACGCCATAGATTTCCTCGCGCGCGCCAACGTCTACGCCGACAGTCGGTTCGTCGAGCAGCAGCAACTTCGGGCGCGGATGATTCCACTTCGCGAAGACCACTTTCTGCTGATTGCCGCCGGACAGAAACTTGACAGGCGTCGACGAGCCCGGCGCTTTAACGGCGAGTTCTTTCATCGAGCGTTTCGCCTGCTGCTCGGCTGCTTGACTGCGCAACCATCCCCAGCGGGAAAATTGCGGCAGTCGCGGCAAGGTCAGGTTGCGTTCGATCGAATGCTCCAGCACGAGCCCTTCGAGGTGACGATCCTCCGGCACTAGCGCCACGCCGAGCTGGATCGCGTCGGCGGGTGAGACGC
Organism: Burkholderia sp. 9120; assembly: GCF_000745015.1. NCBI lineage: Bacteria > Pseudomonadati > Pseudomonadota > Betaproteobacteria > Burkholderiales > Burkholderiaceae > Burkholderia > Burkholderia sp. 9120. Next base: position 3,261,157 of record NZ_JQNA01000002.1, read on the forward strand.
GCGAGCGTGCAAGACCGTCGATCTCGACTGTCCCTGCCTCCACGCTTCTCAGTCCAAAGATGGTTTGCAGAATCTCGGTGCGGCCACTGCCGATCAATCCCGCGAGCCCATGAATCTCGCCGCGTTCAACGACGAGGTCGACAGCGCGGAGCCGGTCGTTGCTCACGCTGGAGAGCTTGAGCACTGCGGAGGCCGTAGCGTTAGAAGCCGTAGCAGGCGCGGCCATAGAAGAAGCCTCATCGCCAGCAACCTCTGCCTTTGCCTGCATGGCAGCGTGCTTCGGACCGACAATCGCCGCGACCAGTTGCTTCATATCGGTCTGCGCGGTCGAGAACATGCCGGCATTCGCCCCATCGCGAAAGACCGTGACGCGCTGCGAAATCCGGAACACCTCATTCAACCGATGCGTCACATAGATCACCCCCACGCCGCGATTCGTTACCGCGCGAATCGCGTTGAACAGAATCTGTTCTTCGCCCCCCGTGAGCGCCGACGTGGGTTCATCGAGAATCAGCACCCGCACGTGACCCATCAATGCCTTGCAGATTTCGGTCATTTGCCGGTACGCGAACGGCAATGCGCCGACCGGTGTTTTCGGATCGAGCGGAATACCATGCGAGCGGAGAAATTCGCCGACCTCGGCCATCAACTGGCGGTTCTTCACAAAGCCGAGCCGCGTGCGAGGCTCGCGCCCCAGCATCAGATTGGCGCCGACCGATAACGACTCGACCAGACTCAGGTCCTGATAAACCACGGCAACCCCCGCCTCGCGCGATCGCGCCGGCGAGTCGAATGCCACCTTCTGCCCATCGATTTCGATGACGCCTTCGTCATAAGCGTGCACGCCGCTGAGGATCTTGATCAGCGTGGATTTGCCCGCGCCGTTCTCGCCGAGCAACGCATGGACCTCGCCGGGCAGCACGTCGAGGTTGACGCCGCGCAGCGCTTGCACGCCGCCAAATCGTTTGGTGACGCCCGCTACACGGATCAATGGAACCTGAGGCGATGACGCGGCCGCGACCGCAACCGGTTCACTCATCTGGCATGTCTCCTTCGTCAATGTCGACGATTTTCTTTTCTTTGTGTCGTGCGCTCGGAAAACTCCGAGTTGTGATGCTCGCACCATGATTTTGGTGCGTCAATAACATTCGTCGCAAGAAAACGGGCCTTCTGACCCGCTCATGTGAAGATTTGCTCGTAATGCTTGTTATGATTCTATCAATCGTTGTAGCATAAGTGCGAACAAATTGTCAGCGGCCGTTGTGCGCTGCGCCAAATTTCCGGATGTCTTATGCCTGAAGCTCCTTCGTTGTCTTCATCGGTCGTCGCGCTGCGCGGCGGGCCGCTCGTTCATCCCGTGCGCAATCCCGGCACGCCGTTCGACGCGTCGTGGCTGGACGGCTTGCGCGTCAATCAGTCCGCCGTCGAGCGGCGCACGGCGACGCTGGCCACGCGTCGCACGGTCAAGAAAGACGCGCAGGCGGCGTGGTTGTTAAAGGCCGTCACCTGCATCGACCTGACCACGCTCAATGGCGACGACACCGAGGGCCGCGTGCGGCGTCTCTGTGCGAAAGCGCGCCAGCCCGTGCGCGCTGATCTTCTGGAAGCGCTCGGTATCGCGCCGCAGGGCATCACGACCGGTGCGGTCTGCGTGTATCACCGCTTTGTCGCGGCTGCCGTGGACGCGTTGCAAGGTAGCGGCATTCCGGTCGCGGCAGTGTCGACCGGTTTTCCGGCGGGCCTGATTCCTCATCCGCTGAAGCTGAAGGAGATCGAGGCGTCGGTCGCGGACGGTGCGATGGAAATCGACATCGTGGTCACGCGCGAATACGTGCTCACCGGCAACTGGCAGGCGCTGTACGACGAGGTGCGCGACTTCCGCGCCGCTTGTGGTCCCGCGCATCTGAAGACGATCCTCGCGACCGGCGACATTAAAACGCTCTCCAACGTGGCGCGCGCGTCGATGGTCTGCATGATGGCCGGCGCCGATTTCATCAAGACGTCGACGGGTAAGGAGGGGGTCAACGCGACGCTCGACGTGTCGCTCGTCATGGTGCGGATGATCCGCGAATACCAGGAGCGCACCGGCGTGCCGATCGGCTTCAAACCGGCGGGCGGCGTGTCGAACGCCAAGACCGTGCTGGCGTATCAGATCCTGATGAAGGAAGAGTTGGGCCGCGCCTGGCTCGAGCCGGCGCTGTTCCGTATCGGTGCATCGAGCTTGCTCGCCGATATCGAACGCCAACTCGAACATCACGTGAGCGGCCGTTATTCCGCTTTCAACCGTCACCCCGTAGCCTGAACAGAAGACCGATCCCATGAGCGTAGCCGAGTATTTTTCATCGATGGAGTACGGTCCCGCACCCGAGGACGATCAAGCCGCGCGCGCCTGGCTCGCGCGCCATGAGGCGGGCTTCGGGCACTTCATCAACGGCGCGTGGCATGCGCCCGCGGCCGGCGAACGTTTCGTTTCGCATGCGCCCGCCAGCGGTGAAATGCTGGCCGAAGTCGCTCAAGGCGACGCCGCCGACATCGACGCGGCCGTCGCCGCCGCGCGCGCCGCGCAGCCGGGCTGGCTCGCGTTGGGCGGCGCGGGGCGCGCACGGCATCTGTATGCGCTGTCGCGCATGGTGCAACGTCATAGCCGCCTGTTCGCGGTGCTCGAAGCGCTCGACAACGGCAAGCCGATCCGCGAAACGCGCGATATCGATGTGCCGCTGGTGGCGCGGCACTTCCTGCATCACGCGGGTTGGGCGCAACTGCAGGACAGCGAGTTCGCCGACTATGCGCCGCTGGGCGTGGTCGGTCAGATCGTGCCGTGGAATTTTCCATTGTTGATGCTCGCATGGAAGATCGCGCCGGCGATTGCAACAGGCAACTGCGTCGTGTTGAAACCCGCTGAATACACGCCGCTAACAGCGCTCCTGTTCGCCGAACTCGCGCATCAGGCCGGCTTGCCGGCGGGCGTGCTGAACGTCGTCACGGGTGACGGCAGCACCGGCGCGGCGCTGGTCGAGCATCCGCAAGTCGACAAGATCGCGTTCACCGGGTCGACGGAAGTGGGTCGTCTGATCCGTGCCGCCACGGCGGGCACGGGCAAATCGCTGACGCTGGAACTGGGCGGCAAGTCGCCCTTCATCGTATTCGACGATGCGGATCTGGACGGCGCGGTGGAGGGTGTCGTCGACGCGATCTGGTTCAACCAGGGCCAGGTGTGTTGCGCGGGCTCGCGGCTGCTCGTGCAGGAAGGCATCGAAGCGCGCTTCATCGCGAAGCTGAAGCGGCGCATGGAGACGTTGCGCGTCGGCACGTCGCTCGACAAGAGCATCGATATCGGCGCGATCGTCGATCCGGTGCAACTTGAACGGATTCAGTCGCTGGTGGAAGCCGGGCGGCGCGAAGGCTGTGCAATCTGGCAAGCGGCCGATACGACGATGCCCGCCAGCGGCTGCTTCTATCCGCCGACGCTGGTCACCGGTGTTGCACCGGCCTCGACGCTCGCGCAGGAAGAGATCTTCGGGCCGGTGCTGGTGACAATGAGCTTTCGCACGCCCGACGAAGCCGTTGCACTCGCCAACAACTCACGCTACGGATTGGCCGCGAGCGTGTGGAGCGAAACGATTGGACGTGCGCTCGATATCGCGCCGCGTCTTGCTTGCGGGGTGGTATGGATCAATGCGACGAACCTGTTCGACGCGGCGGTCGGCTTCGGCGGTTATCGCGAGTCGGGTTACGGGCGGGAAGGCGGCCGTGAGGGCATCTACGAATATCTGAAACTGCGTGACTGGCTCAACCTTGGCAAGCGTCAACCGCTTGTTCGCGAAGCCGGCGCAGGCCGCTTCGAGCCGAGTTCGAACGTCGCATTGATCGACCGTACCGCGAAGCTCTTTATCGGCGGCAAGCAGGTGCGTCCGGACAGCGGCTATTCGCTGCCGGTCCGCGCCCCGGACGGAACGCCGGTCGGCGAAGTGGGCGAGGGCAATCGCAAAGACATTCGCAACGCGGTCGAAGCAGCGCGAGCCGCGCAGAAGTGGTCGCAGGCGAGCGCGCATAACCGCGCCCAGGTGCTGTTCTATCTGGCGGAGAACCTCGCGGTTCGCGCGGACGAGTTCGTGCGGCAGCTCATGGTGCGCAGTGGCGCGACGGAAAACGCGGCGCGTGCCGAAGTCGACGCGTCGGTCACGCGCCTCTTCACCTACGCGGCGTGGGCCGACAAGTTCGACGGCGCGGTGCACACGCCGCCGTTGCGCGGCGTCGCGCTGGCAATGCATGAACCGCTCGGCGTGATCGGCATTGCGTGTCCGGACGAAGCGCCGTTGCTCGGTTTCGTTTCGCTGATGGCGCCCGCGCTGGCCATGGGTAATCGCGTGGTGGTGTTGCCGAGCGCGGCCTGTCCGCTGACGGTGACCGACTTCTATCAGGTGGCCGAGACCTCGGACGTACCAGGCGGTGTGCTGAACATCGTGACGGGCGAACGCGCCGCGCTGTTGCCCGCGCTTGCCCGCCATGACGACATCGACGCGGTCTGGTGCTTCGGCAGCGCGGAAGACTCGACGCTGGTCGAACGTGAATCGGTCGGCAATCTGAAACGGACCTTCGTCGATCATGGCCGCCAGTTCGACTGGTACGACCATTCGAGCGAAGGCCGGCCGTTTCTGCGTCAGGCCGTGCAGGTGAAGAACATCTGGATACCTTATGGCGATTGACGGACAGCCTCATTAATTAGCGTCCGCGAGGCGACCGACTGACCTGCACGCCAACCAGAAAATGGAGGAGACAACGTGCTGAAGAATCTGCAACTGCTACTCGATGCCGACGTGCCGTGCGCACGTCAGGTATCCGCCTTCGTGTCCCCGAGCCGAACCATGCAAGGGGAACGCGCATGAGTGTGAACAACTCGATCGAACGGCGCGGTCGCGTCGTGATTCTGGGCATTTACGTGACCGACCTGACGTTTCGCGCCGAGCGTATGCCGTTGATCGGCGAGACGATCGCCGGCTCCGCGTTCGCGATGGGGCCGGGCGGCAAGGGCTCGAATCAGGCGGTGGCCGCCGCGCGCGCCGGCGCCGACGTGGTGTTCTGCACACGTCTCGGCAACGACGCGTTCGGTGAAATCGCCCGCGCGACGTGGGCCAGGGAAGGCATTACGGCGCGGGCGTCGGTGATCGACGGCGTCTCGACCGGCGCAGCGCATATCTTCGTCGAGGACACGAGCGGCATGAACGCGATCATCGTCGCGTCCGGCGCGGCCGGCACGATGAATGCGGCCGACGTCGACGCGATTGAAGCGGACATTGCCGGTGCGCGAGTTTTCGTTACGCAACTGGAACAGCCGCTGCCGGCCGCGCGTCGCGGACTCGAAGTGGCGCGGCGGCACGGCGTCATTACCGTATTCAATCCCGCGCCCGCGTTACCGCTCGACGACGACATCTTTCCGTTGTGCGACTACATCACCCCGAACGAAACCGAAGCCACTGCGCTGACCGGCGTGCCGATCGCGAACGCCGACGACGCTCGCCGTGCCGCCGACGTCCTGCTCGCCAAAGGCGTCGGCACGGTGATCGTGACGCTCGGCGAAGCCGGCGCGCTGCTGCATTCGGCGACGCAATCCGTCTTCGTGCCGGCTTATCACTGTGGCCGCGTGGTGGAAACAGCGGGCGCGGGCGACGGCTTCACCGGCGGTTTTGCCGCGGCGCTCGCGCGTGGCGACGATCCGATCGCGGCACTGCGGTTCGGTTGCGCGTTGGCCGGTATTTCCGTTACGCGTCCGGGCACAGCGCCTTCCATGCCGACGCTGGATGAAGTGAATCGTGTATTGAATCAGTCGGCCAGCGACTCGCAGGCATCCTGACCGGCCCGTTGTGAACTTCGGCCAGCGCGTGAAGTTCATGAAGCATGAGGAGAGTGTTGTCACCATGAAGTCCTCGTTCACCGCAGCAAAACTGTTCGGCGACCGGCAACTGAATTTTCTGCTGATCGTCAACGTGCTCGTCGTGCTGATCGCGACGTGGCTCTCGCATGGTCAGTTCGTCGATATCGACAATCTGCAGTCGATGGGTGGGCAACTCCCCGAACTCGGTCTGCTCGCGCTCGGCATCATGCTCTCGATGGTCTCGGGCAACGGCGGTATCGATCTGTCCGGCGTCGGCCTGGCGAACCTGTCCGGCATGGTCGCGGCGCTGATCGTGCCGCATTTTGTTAATGGCGACAATTCGCCCGCGCTCTATACGTCGCTGTTCTGCGTGATCGTGGTGGTGATGGGATTGCTTGGCGGGCTGTTGAACGGCGTGGTGATCGCGCGGCTCAGGCTCACGCCGATTCTCTGCACGCTCGGCACGCAATTACTGTTCACGGGTTTCGCGGTGGTGCTTAGTAATGGCGCCTCGGTCCATGTGGACTATGTCGATCCGCTGTCGGATATCGGTAACGGTACGGTGTTTCAGGTGCCGATCGCGTTCTGCATCTTTATCGCCGCGGTGATCGTGCTCGGCTGGTTGCTAAGGCGCAGCCCGTTCGGCTTGCGTCTCTATCTGATGGGCACCAATCCCAAAGCGGCTTTCTACGCCGGCATTCCGCGTGCGCGCATGCTGATCACCACGTATGCCATGTGCGGCGTGCTCGCGTCGCTGGCCGGACTGATTAGCGCGACGCATACGTCCAGCGCGAAATGGGACTACGGCAACTCCTATCTGCTGATTGCGATTCTGATCGCGGTGATGGGCGGCGTGAATCCCGCCGGCGGTCATGGCCGCATCATCTGCGTGTTTTTTGCCGCGACGGTGCTGCAGTTTCTGTCCAGCCTGTTCAATCTGATGGGCGTCTCGCAGTTCTTCGGCGATTGCGCCTGGGGCTTTCTGTTGCTGCTGTCGCTCGCGTTTGCGGGTGGCGAGCGGGTGCGGACCATTTTCGGATTCGGCGGCGGCGGGACGGGCGCAACGGGGTCAGGCCCAAGTCCAGGCCCCGACGCCGCGCAGAAACGTTAGCGAGCGCCAGCGCGCTCGATCAGGGATTCAGTACACAGCGGACAACGAGCCCTGGCTGTCCGTCACGATTAAGTGGGCGACATCGAACGAATAAAGGAGACTTGGCATGAAACTGACTCGACTGAGCGCCGCGTTGACAGCCGGCGCGCTTGCGGTAGGCGTGATCGCGGCGGCGCATGCGGCGACCAATGAGACGATCGTGACCGTCGTCAAGGTGACCGGCATCAACTGGTTCAACCGGATGGACGACGGCGTCAAGCAATTCGCGAAAGACAATCCGGGCGTGACCGCCTATCAGACCGGTCCGGGCCGCGCGGATGCAGCACAGCAACTCAAGATCATCGAAGACCTGATCGCGAAGAAGGTCACGGCCATCGCCGTGGTGCCCTACGATCCGCCCACACTCGAACCCGCGCTGAAGAAAGCGATGGATCGCGGCATCAAGGTGGTGACGCATGAGGCCGACAACGAAAAGAACACGATGGTCGACATCGAAGCGTTCGACAACACCGCGTACGGCGCGGGCCTGAACGAACGGCTCGCTTCCTGCATGCACGACGACGGCAAGTGGGCCGTGCTGGTCGGCTCGCTCGGCAGCCGTTCGCAGGTGCAGTGGGCCGACGGCGGGATCGGCAACGCGAAGGCCAAGTATCCGAAGATGGATCTGGTCGAGCCGAAGCTCGAAACCAATAACGACGGCGAGCGCGCGTACGAAGTCGCGAAAGAAGTGCTGCGCAAGCACCCGGACCTGAAGGGGTTCCAGGGTTCGTCGTCGCTCGACGTGATCGGCATTGGCCGCGCGGTCGAAGAGGCCGGCATGCAGGGCAAGATCTGCGTGTACGGTACGGGCCTGCCGACAGAAGCGGGCAAGTTCCTCGAAAGCGGCGCGATCAACGGCATTGCGTTCTGGGACCCGAAACTCGCGGGCATTGCAATGAACAAGATCGCGCAGATGCTGATCGACGGCAAGACGGTCGAGAACGGCGCCGACCTCGGCATTCCGGGTTACACGAAGGTCACCGTTGCGAAAGGGCCGGGTAAGGGCATTATCGTGCGCGGTCAGGGCTGGGTGAACGTCGACAAGTCGAACTACAAGCAGTATCCGTTCTGAGCGCGTTGCGCAGTTTGCCTTGTCGGTCACGGCGTCCTCAACGGACTTCCTGCGGGGACGCCGCAACAGTTTCACGTCACGATGAATCGCACCATGAATCAAGACGTATCTTCAGCTAGTTCCGACGCAGCGCAGCCGTTTTTGCAAGTGGTCGGCGTCCACAAGCGCTTCACTGGCGTGCATGCTTTGCGTGGCGTGAGTCTGTCGTTCGAGCGTGGCCAGATCTATCACCTGCTCGGTGAAAACGGCTGCGGCAAGAGCACGCTCATCAAGATCATCTCCGGCGCGCAGCCGCCTGACGAAGGCGAACTCGTGATCGAAGGCGTGCGTCATGCGCGGCTCTCGGCGCTCGAATCGCTCGCGGCCGGCATCGAAACCGTCTATCAGGATCTTTCGCTACTGCCCAATATGAGCGTGGCGGAAAATGTCGCGCTGACCGCCGAACTGGCCGGGCATGCGGGCAAGCTCGCCCGCACGTTCGACCGCCGCGCGCTGGCGCGCACGGCGGCGCGCGCGCTCGAATCGGTCGGCCTGCCCGGCGACGCCGGGTTTCAGGCGACGCTCATCGAACAATTGCCGCTCGCCACGCGGCAACTCGTGGCGATCGCTCGCGCGATTGCCAGCGAGGCGAAGTTCGTCATCATGGACGAGCCGACTACGTCGCTGACGCAAAAGGAAGTCGACAACCTGATCGCGGTGCTCGCCAATCTGCGCGCGCAGGACGTGACGGTGCTGTTCGTGAGCCACAAGCTCGACGAGTGCTACGCGATCGGCGGCGAAGTGATCGTGCTGCGCGACGGACAAACCATGGCACAAGGACCGATCGCGGATTTCACCAAGGCGCAGATCAGCGAACTGATGACGGGCCGCCATTTGTCCACCGAACGTTATCGCGAAGGTGCGGTAGGGCAGGACGTCGTGCTGGAAGTACGTGGCCTTACGCGTAGCGGCCAGTTCAACGATGTCTCGTTCGCGCTGCATGCAGGTGAAATTCTCGGCGTGACCGGTCTGCTCGATTCCGGGCGCAACGAACTCGCGCGCGCGCTCGCGGGCGTGGCGCCGGCGCAAACCGGGCAAGTCGTGCTCGACGGAAAGAGCATCAGGTTGCGCACGCCGTCGGACGCGAAAGATCATCGCATTGGCTATGTGCCGGAAGATCGCCTGAATGAAGGGCTATTTCTCGACAAGACGATCCGCGACAACGTGATCACCGCGATGATCTCCAGCTTGCGCGACCGCTTTGGTCAAATCGACCGGACACGCGCGACGGCGCTCGCGGAACAGACGGTGAAGGATTTGCAGATCGCTACGCCCGGTGTCGATAAACCCGTGCAGTCGCTGTCGGGCGGCAACCAGCAGCGCGTGCTGATCGGCCGCTGGCTCGCCATCGATCCGCGCGTGCTGATCCTGCATGGGCCGACGGTCGGTGTCGACGTCGGCTCGAAAGACATCATCTATCGCATCATGCAGCGTTTGTCGCAACGCGGGATTGGCATTATTCTGATCAGCGACGACTTGCCCGAACTGCTGCAGAACTGCGACCGCATCCTGATGATGAAGAAGGGCCGCGTGGCGAACGAATATCAGGCCGATACGTTGAGCGAAGCCGACCTGTACCACGCGCTGCTGTCGGAAGCGGCATAAGCGCACAAGCTGCAGAAAGGACGTCCTACTCATGAACTCGCGCATCCATTCGCGCATGAACCAGACCATGACCACACCGACCGTCGTCGAAGTCGCCCCGGAGGTCAAGCCGCCGAGCTTGCGAGCCAGACTCGCGCGTAATCCCGAGTGGTTCACCGTCGGGCTGATCGTGGTGACGTGCGTGATCGTCGGCGCGATCAACCCGCGCTTCTTTCAACTGGCCACGCTGTTCGATCTGCTGCATTCGGCCACCACGACATCGCTGTTTGCGCTGGGCACGCTGGTCGTGCTCGCGTCCGGCGGGATCGACGTGTCGTTCACCGCCATCGCCGCGCTGACCATGTACGGCATCACGAAAGCGGTGTTCGCGTGGTGGCCCGATGCGCCGTTTGCGCTGATCCTGATGACCGGCGGGATTGGCGGTGTGATGCTGGGCGTGATCAACGGCTTGCTGGTGCATCGGTTGAAAGCGCCTTCGCTGATCGTCACGATCGGCACGCAGTACCTGTATCGCGGGCTGTTGCTGACGTTCATCGGCACGTCGTTCTTCATGAACATTCCGCACAGCATGGATCGCTTCGGCCGCATTCCGCTGGTGTCTTTTCAAACGGCGGATGGTTTGCGCGCCGTGTTGCCTGTTTCCGTCGTGGCGCTGGTGGCGGCCGCACTCGTGACGTGGTGGCTGTTGAACCGGACGATGATGGGGCGCGGTGTCTACGCAATGGGCGGCAGCCTCGCGATTGCCGAGCGACTCGGCTACAACCTGCGCGCGATCCATCTCTTCGTGTTCGGCTATACCGGCATGCTGGCCGGCATTGCGGGCATTCTGCATGTATCGAACAACCGGCTCGCGAATCCATTCGATCTGGTGGGCTCGGAACTCGATGTGATTGCCGCGGTGATTCTGGGCGGCGCGCGCATTACCGGCGGCACGGGGACGGTGGCGGGCACGCTGCTCGGCGTGGTGCTCGTGACGTTGATCAACAACGTGCTGATTCTGGTGGGCGTGCCGAGTACCTGGCAGAAGGTGATTATCGGCGCGTTCATTCTGATTGCCGGCACGCTGTTCGCGTTTCAGCGGAAGAATTGAATGCGGTGGTGTTGAACGCGGTTTGCCGCGCTTGCCGCTTGCCGCTTGCGACGCGACGCGTTATGACGCGCGCCGCGGCAAGCCGGCTTATTTACGCTTGCGCGGCGTTTGACCGGCTTCGGTGATGATCGAATCGAAGTCGTCGACCTGCGAGAAACGCACGGCCTTGACGACGCCGAACTTGCTCTTGTCCACCACCAGATGACGCTCCACGGCACTTGCCATGGCCGCCTGTTTGAGCGCGACTTCATGGAAATTCCAGCAGGTGACGCCGCGCGCGGTGTCCACGCCGCCCGCCGAGATAAACGCCTTGTTGATGCCCATGCGGCGCAGCATTTCCAGGCTTTCTTCCCCTGCGAATGAATCCGAAGAAGGAATGTAGACGCCGCCTAGCAGAATCATTCGCACATTCGGCTTGCGCCGCAAAATCTCCGCGACGTTCAGCGAATAACACACCACGGTCACGTGACGTTCAATGGGAATCAGCCGCGCCAACGTGGTGAGCGTCGTACCGCAATCGATAAACAGCGTTTCGTTATCGCCAATGAGACCCGCCGCCACGGCGGACGCTTCCGCTTTGGCCTGCGCGAAATGGTCTTTCTCTTCTTCGAGTGAGTAGCCGGCGTTATTCGGCACGTCCGTCGCGCTGACGATGTAGCCACCGAGATAGGTGAATCGTTCGGGACTGCCGGCGATGTCGCGGCGGACAGTCATCTCCGAAACGTTCAGCAGGCTCGCGGCGTCGCGCAAGCGCATCACGTTCTGCTTGGCCAGCGCTTCGGCGAGGGCGCGGAGGCGATCGGGTTTCAGCATGGAGTTCCTGTCGCGCGATGTGGGAGGTCGTTATGTTTTGTACGGTTTGATGGGAGAATTATAACAAGGTGTGTGGGTCGCGGCGAGGGCGATTATCAGATTGCCGACTGTTAAATGCGGGGCGATTTTGAATGAATAAACCGTCAACGCCGAACGGCCGGAATGGGCCGATTGGCGATGACGGTTCGGTAAAACGACGTGACGTTTATTTTGCTGCGGCTGCGCGTTCTATTGCGGCGATGTCGATTTTTTTCATGGTCATCATGGCTTCCATCGCACGTTTTCCGGCTTCGCGATCGGACCCGGTGACGAGTTCGAGCAAGCGCCGGGGCGTGATCTGCCACGAAAAGCCCCAACGGTCTTTGCACCATCCGCAAGGCGCTTCCGCTCCGCCGTTGCCCACAACGGCGTTCCAGTAGCGGTCGGTTTCTTCCTGGGTATCCGTCTCAACCATGAAACTGATCGCCTCGTTCGGCTTGTAGTTGGGGCCGCCGTTCAGCCCCACGAAGCGCCGCCCGAGCACGGTGAACTCGACTGTCAGATCCGGGCCCTGGCCCACACCCGGCATAGGGGAAGGATGACCTGCGGTGACATGACTATCGGGGAAGGTCGCGGCGTAAAACTCCGCCGCCTCACGTGCTCTGCCTTGATCGAACCACAGGCATGTTACTAGCTCGGCCATTGCACTCTCCTTGTAGAAACTCGCACTATCGACTGGTTTCGAAGCAAGCGCCAAAGGTCCATATCGTCGAGACGGTTGGCACTCTTGCTGACACGATCCCGGTTGTCGAGTTCCTGATTTACGGAAAGTCGAGTCCCACCGGGTCCCGCTTGATCGCGACGCACTTTATCTCGACCAGCAAGCACGCAACGGCGAGTTCGGATACGCCGATGGCGGTCCATGCGTATGTGCCTCGTGGGAACACGCGATTCTTGACCTCGCGGAATACCGGCATATGCGTGCTCATTTGCACGTGGTACGTCGTCATGTCGACAACGTCCTCGAACGTACAACCGGCCGCTTGCAGTACTACGCGCAGGTTCTCCCAGCAGGCCAGAAATTGCGCCTCGGGATCGGCAATGACGTCGAGATCCGCTGTACGGCCGACCTGGCCGGCGCAGAAAACGGTGGCGCCGACTTTCACGGCGGGGACATAGCCTGCACGCTCGACAATGGGTTGCATCGTCGGCGGGATGATCAATTCGCGGTCTGTCATGGGTTTTTCCGTTGCCGGGTTGAGGCGGTGACTTGAGGTGTTTCGGATTGCGGTTCGTTAGTCTCTGGCGATCATCACTTTGTTCTCGTGTTTGACGCCGCCAAGCTCGAAGTACGTTACGCCGTCCTGCAGCATGCCGCGGGAGTGGTAAAAGGAAATGGCTTTCTCATTGTGTGAGTTGACCATCAGCCAGATTGCCCGATTGCCGGTTCTCTCCAGTGCAATGCTTCTGGCTTGTGTCAGTAATGCAGACCCGATACCGCAGCCGGCGAAAGAGGCCTGAATGTAGAGCGTTTCGATCTCGGTGGGCACATCGGCATGGTGCGAATCTAAGCGCATGACGAGATAGCCGGCGAGATTGCCTTCTGCTTCGGCAATCAATAGAACGACTTGTGGGTCGCTCAATAGCGTGAGAACTTTTTCTGGCGTGAATGTCGTCAGCACATAGTGCGCGATGATCTCGGATACGCCACCTGCTGCGTAGGTATGTACCCACACCTGTGCGCCCAGTACCGCGATGCGTGCTGTGTCGGCCGGCTCGGCCGTTCTGATTGAATGCGTCGGTATCATCTTTGTTCTTTTGGGGTAACGCCGTACAGGCGGTTCGTCTGAGCGCTTGCTGACATTTCGTAATGTTGGAGTCTATAAATGGGTGACTGTCAAGCCGATTATTTTCCCCGCCAGTGAGACAGATCGACACAGAACACGTATTAATGACGTCGGCACGACAGTAGCGAAATCGGCTTGCGGGCATGAGCCGCCAGTTGAGACATGCAACTCGAGAGGAAACCATGAAAGTGGTTTTGAGTATAGCGGTCCGCACTTTTGTCACGACCAGCCTGGCTGGTGGTGCATCGGTCATCCAGGCGCAAAGCGTCCTGCCACCGCCGGCTCAGCCCTTCAAGGGCAAAATCGAGTTGCGCGCCAAAGACTCCAAAGTTGACTTTCCGCGCCAGACCACCGCGCCGGCCGGTGCCCCGAATATCCTGCTGGTTCTGCTCGACGACGTGGGCTTCGGCGCGGCCAGTACGTTCGGCGGTCCGGTCGATACGCCCACGCTCGAGCAGCTCGCGCAGCATGGTTTGCGCTACAACGAATTCCACACCACGGCCATGTGCTCGCCGACACGCGCCGCGCTGCTATCCGGGCGCAACCATCATTCGGTCCACACCGGCCAGATCATGGAAATGGCGACGGGCTACCCTGGTTACGACTCGCTGGTAGGCCGCGATACGGCAGGGATCGGCGAAATCCTCCGGCAGAACGGCTGGAATACGGCCTGGTTCGGCAAGGATCACAACGTGCCCGACTGGGAAACGAGCCAGGCGGGGCCTTTCGACCGTTGGCCTACGGGCCTCGGTTTCGAGAAGTTCTACGGCTTCATTGGCGGCGACATGAACCAGTGGCGCCCGCTCCTCTTCGACAACACCACACCGATCGAACCGTATGTCGGCAAACCCGACTACAACCTCGACTACGACCTCGCCGATCAGGCGATCAAGTACGTCCAGACCCAGCATTCGATGGCGCCCGACAAACCGTTCTTCATCTACTACGCGCCGGGCGCCACGCATGCGCCGCATCATCCGCGCAAGGAGTGGGTGGACATGTACCGCGGCAAATTCGATCAGGGCTGGGACGTGTTACGTGAGCAGACGCTCGCACGTCAGAAGCAACTCGGTATCGTGCCGCAAGATACGGATCTGACGAAGCGCTCGCCCGGCATTCCGGCATGGAACAGTTTGTCCGCGGACGACCGGAAGCTCTATGCCCGCATGATGGAAATCTATGCCGGCTATCTGGAACAGACGGACTACAACGTGGGCCGCGTGATCAAGGCGATCGACGACATGGGGCTGTCGGACAATACGCTGGTGATTTATATCGTGGGTGACAACGGGGCGAGTGGGGAAGGCGGCGTGGGTGGTTCGACCAACCTCGAAGGTGCGATGAATGGTGTCGTGCCGACCACCGCGCAAATGCTGCCTAAGATCGACGATCTCGGCACCTGGAAGACCTATAACCATTTCCCGGTTGGCTGGGCGCACGCGCTCGACACGCCGTTCCAATGGACCAAGCAGATTGCGAGTCACTTCGGCGGGACGCGTAACGGCATGGTTATTTCGTGGCCCGCGCATATCAAGGAAGATGGACAGATTCGCTCGCAATGGCATCACGTGATCGATATTCTGCCCACCGTGCTGGATGTTTCTCACGTGCCGCAACCGGTCGAAGTCAATGGCGTCAAGCAGCGGCCGATCGAAGGCGTCAGCATGGCCTATACGTTCGATCAGCCGAACACGCCTTCAACGCGGCGCACGCAATATTTCGAGCTGTTCGGCAATCGCGCGATCTATCACGACGGCTGGATCGCCGCGACGACGCCGATCGCGCCGCCGTGGGCGACCGAGGTGCCGAATGTCGACGTGATCGACGGTTATAAATGGGAACTGTACGACGTCGACAAGGACTTCAGCGAAGCGCACGATCTCGCGGCGAGCGATCCCGCGAAACTGAAACAGATGCAGAAGCTCTTCTACAGCGAAGCGCGCAAATACAACGTGCTGCCGCTCGATAACGACCGCGTGATGCGCCTCAATCCGTCGAACCGTCCGAGTCTGATGGCGGGCCGCACGTCTTACACCTACTACGCCGGCACCAAGCGCATTCCCGAAGGGGTTGCGCCGGACATGAAGAACCGCTCGTGGAGCATCACGGCCAAAGTGGAGATTCCGAAGGAGGGCGCGCAAGGCATGATCGCGACGCTTGGTGGCCTGTTCGACGGCTGGGCGCTGTATCTCGACGAAGGCAAACCGGTCTTCCACTACAACTTTGCCAACGCGGCGCATTACAACATCGAGGGCGATGAGGCACTGACGCCGGGGCTGCATACGATCGTTTTCGATTTTAAGTATGACGGCGGCGGGATCGGTAAAGGCGGCCTGGGAACCTTGATGGTGGACGGCAAACAGGTCGCGCAAGGACGGATCGAGCACACCGTGGCGGTGCGTTTCACCATGAGCGTGGAGACGCTCGATATCGGCGAAGACACCGGCACGCCGGTGAATCTCAGCTACGACGTGCCATTTACCTTTACCGGCAAGATCGACACCGTCACGATCGATCTCAAGCCGCACGACGCGGCGTCGGCTTCGATGCAGAAGGAAGTCGAGCGCAAGGCGGCCGAAGCGGCCCTGTCGCGCGAATAGAACCCGCCATGATCGACTCGCACGCGGCAGACCCACACGCATCGTCCGCCTTTTCCGACGCCGCGAAGCAGAGCTTTCACGCCATGTCGAAGCCGAGCGGCTCGGACTGCAATCTCGATTGCGAGTACTGCTTCTACCTCGAGAAAGAGGCGCTTTATCCGAGCGAGCGCAAACGGCGCATGAGTGACGATGTGCTCAGCGACTACGTGCGCAACTACATCGCGTCGCAGCCGGCCGGCCATGAGGTTGCGTTCACGTGGCAAGGCGGCGAGCCCACCTTGCTCGGGATCGACTTCTACAAACGCGCGATAGCGCTGCAAAAGCACTTTGGCGCGGGCCGCACCATCACCAATAGTTTTCAGACCAACGGACTGCTGCTGGACGATACGTGGTGTCAGTTCTTCGCCGATGAAGACTTTCTGATCGGGCTATCGATCGACGGTCCCGCAGACATTCACGACGAGTACCGGATCACGAAGGGCGGCAAGCCGAGTCACGCGCTGGTGGTGAGTGCGCTGGAGCGGCTCAGGAAACATGGCGTTCGCTTCAACGTGCTGGCCTGCGTCAATCGACGCAGTTCGCGTGAACCGCTTAGGGTCTACGAATTCCTGCGCTCGCTGGGCGTGGAGTATGTGCAGTTCATTCCGGTGGTCGAACGGCGCGCGGATCCGGCCAGCGAAGCGATTGGACTCACGCTGCAGGGTCCCGGCGGGAAGGTGTTGCTGAAGGCACAACCGCATACGGCTGAGCGCCTGACGGACTGGTCCGTCTTGCCTGAGGACTACGGCAACTTTCTGAATGCGATTTTCGACGTATGGGTGCGTCGCGACGTCGGCCAATGCTATGTGATGAACTTCGAATGGGCGCTGGCCAATTACATGGGCGTACCCGGCGCCGCGTGCCACCATCAGCCGACCTGCGGCAACGCGGTCGTGGTCGAACACAATGGCGACGTCTATGCTTGCGATCATTTCGTTTATCTGGAATATCGCCTGGGCAATCTCTCCGAGGCGTCGCTGTCCAGCATGCTGGATTCACCGCAGCAAACCCAATTCGGCGAAGACAAACTCACGACGTTGCCGCAGCAATGCCGACAATGCAGCATGTTGCGCGGCTGCTGGGGCGGCTGTCCGAAGCATCGTTTTGCCGTGACGCGCGACGGCGAAGCGGGACTGAATTTTCTCTGCGCGGGGTACTACAGTTTTTTCTCGCACGTCGCGCCTTATTTGCGTGTGCTGGCGGAGTTGATTCGCAGCGGCCGGCCTGCGAGTGACATCGTGAAGGCGACGCTGATGGTGGTGGGCGATTCTGCTGCGGCGAAGACCTCCCGCGTTTAGCGTGGCGATCTGGACGGCCGGTTAGGCCGGCGAATCCGCCGGCCTATTGTCGCAAGACCGCACGTTCACCTTCGCATTCGAGCCATGAGCGAAACAGCGCGACCAGTTCATCGGCCGACTTCTCATCCGGCACATACGTGCAATAGCTCCGCGACGCCAGTCGAGGACCGGCGAATGGTGTGACAAGCCGGCCGGCCGCGAGATCGTCGGCGATCAGCGCGGTCGGTCCCATCGCGATACCGATTCCATCGACGGCGGCTTGCAACGTTAGATAGAAGTGGTCGAAGGTTAGCGCCGCAGCCGGGGCGAGTGCGGCAATTTCTGCTCTCGCCAGCCAGTCCGGCCAAAGCCGCGGCAGGCTCGACGTATGCAGCAACGTGTGCTGCCGGATGTCTTCGGGTGTTTGCAGCGGCAGTCGCTGCAGCAGCGCGGGACTGCAGACGGGGATCCGCTCTTCGGCCAGGAATGGCCGCATCGAATAGCCGTAGAAAGTATCCGGGCCGCCGCGGATGATGACCTCATAACTCCCCGGCAGACTTTCCACCGGCTCGTTCGACGTCTCTACGTTGACGTCCACGCCGGGATGCGCAGCGCGGAATGTGGCCAGTCGCGGCACCAGCCACCGCAACGTGAATGTGGCGGGTGCGTTCACGGAGAGTGTTCGCGAGACCGGTTGAGGCAGACCGTATTTCGCGGTTGCTTGCGAGATGTGCTCGAACAGCGGACCGATTTCCGCCAGGTAGGCTCTGGCCGCCGGTGTCAGCGCCACGCGCCGGTTGTGACGCTCAAACAGCAATGCGCCGAGCCATTCCTCGAGCAGGCGCACCTGCTGACTCACCGCGCCGTGCGTGACGTGCAATTCGGCGGCGGCGTCCTTGAAGCTGCCGAGCCGGCCCGCGGCTTCGAAAGCGCGCAGGGCATTGAGCGGAGGCAATAGCCGTTTCATTCGGGGTAGTTTATCTAACGCGAAATGCGAATTTATCTCAGTTGTTCGCGGGTCACAAGATAGATATTCTGTTTACTCGATTGAATCTATCCCTTCTTTTGTGGCCCGGAATTCGCATGCTGAGTTATACCGGCGGCTTCGTCCTCTTTGCCGCCTTGCTCCACGCGAGCTGGAACGCGATGTTGCACAGCAATCGCGACCGCTTCCTTTCCATGACGTGGATGAGTATCGCCATCGCAACGATCGCCACGCTCGCGGTGGTGTTCGTCACGCCGCGGCCGGCCGCCGCGGCCTGGCCATATATCGTCGCGTCGGGGTTCGTGCATACCTTTTACAACGTGACCCTCGTGCGCTCGTATCGCAGCAACGATCTCGCGCGGGCCTATCCGATTGCACGCGGTTCGTCGCCGCTGCTCGTCACGCTCGGCGCGGCGCTGTTCGCGCATGAAGCGATCGGCCTCTTGCATGTGCTGGGGATTGTGATGATATCGGGCGGCATCGTCGCGATTGCGCTGGACGGGAGTCGTGTTTCGCGCGCCGGTGTGCTGGCCGCATTGACGACCGGCGCGACAATTGCTGTCTATACCGTGATCGACGGTATTGGCGTGCGCCTGTCCGACGGCCAGGCACTCGCCTATACCGCGTGGATGTTTCTGTTCTATTGGCTGATGCCGGTACTGTTCGTCGCGATGCGAGGACTCGCGGCGTTGTGGGCGCCGGTGAGGGCGGAGCCTTGGGCGGTGAGCTCGTCGCTGGTCGGCGGCCTCGTGTCGATCGCGGCGTACGGCATCGTGATTTGGGCGCTGCAGTCGGGTGCGATGGGCGCGGTATCGGCATTGCGCGAAACCAGCGTGGTGTTCGCGGTGCTGATCGGTCGACTGTTTTTGCGGGAGACGGTCAGCGCAAAGCGCTGGCTCGCGTGCGTGGTCGTCGCGGCGGGGGCGGTGTGTCTGGGGCTTTGACATTGTCTGAAGCGCATGATGGGGTGCTCTTGCGTCAGCGTTTCGCTGAATGCTCGCAAACTCATGTCCCCTGGCGGCCATTCGAGGCGACAGGCCGGACCACTTCACAAGAAGGATGGCTTCATGCTCAAGAACATTGCAACCGGCCTGCTTGACGTTGTCTATGACGAACAGGGCGACCCCGGCGGATGGCCGATCGTGCTGCTGCACGGTTTCCCCTACGACATCCACGCGTACGACGATGTGTCGCCGCGCCTCACGTCACAAGGCGCTCGCGTCATCACGCCGTATCTTCGCGGATATGGGCCAACGCGTTTCCTCGCACCGGCAACCCCTCGTTCGGGTCAGCAGGCGGCGCTCGGGGCCGACCTGTTAGCGCTGCTCGACGCGCTTCAGATCGAACGGGCCGTCCTGGGTGGCTACGACTGGGGCGGCCGGGCAGCGTGCATCGTGGCGGCGCTGTACCCGTCACGAGCGCGAGGGTTGGTGTCGGTTAACGGCTACAACATCCAGAACATCGCCAAGGCCGTGCGGCCGGCCAGCCCTGAGAAAGAACATCGGCTCTGGTATCAATACTATCTGCATGGTGAACGCGGCCGGGCTGGGTTGACTGAGAACCGTCGCGCGTTCTGCCGGCTCTTATGGTCGTTGTGGTCGCCGACCTGGCGCTTTGACGATGCCACCTACGCGAGCTCGGCAGAGGCGTTCGACAATCCGGATTTCGTCGACGTGGTGGTGCATTCCTACCGGCACCGTTTCGGACTGGTCGAGGGCGATCCTCAGTTCGACGACATGGAGCGACGCCTCGCGGCCATGCCGTCGATCACCGTGCCCACGATCACACTCGAAGGAGACGCCGATGGCGTCTCGTCGCTGTCGGAAACCAAGTCGGATTCAAACCGTTTCACCGGACGCCATGAGAACCGCGTCGTGCCGAATGTCGGTCACAACCTGCCGCAGGAGGCGCCAGAAGCGTTCGCTAGCGCGGTGCTCGATATCAACGCCTGGGCCGATTGAGCCGCCGCCCTTCGCTCAGTCTCAGCCTGAATCACTATTTCATCGTCACGTGGAGGTTCGTTCAATGAATGCTGTTTCGCAGACCCCGTTGATTCTGATAACCGGTGGCGCTCGTGGCGTAGGCGCGGCGACTGCGCGGCTTGCTGCCGCGCGGGGCTACGACGTGGCGATAAGCTTCGTCTCCAACGAATCCGCCGCCCTTGCTGTGGCGGCCGATGTGGAAGCCGCCGGTCGACGCGCTTTAGCGATGCGCGCGGACAGCGCAGATCCTGAGCAGGTCGCTCAGCTATTCGCCGCGATCGACCGGAAGTTCGGCCGTATCGACGTGCTGGTGAATAACGCCGCGATCATTGCACAGCAGTCGCGGCTGGAGGATCTCGAATTCGCGCGGATGCAGCGCATTTTCGCGGTCAATTCGATCGGCCCGATCCTTTGTGCACAGCAGGCGGTGAAGCGGATGTCGCGTCGTCACAATGGTCGAGGCGGCGTCGTGATTAACGTCTCGTCGGCATCGGCCCGGCTCGGTAGTCCAAACGAGTATGTCGACTATGCTGCGTCGAAGGGTGCGCTTGAGACGTTCACCATCGGCTTCGCCAAAGAAGTCGCGCGGGATGGGATACGCGTCAACTGTATTCGCCCTGGACACATTTATACCGAGATGCATGCGAGCGGCGGAGAGCCGGGGCGGGTGGATCGCGTCAAAGACTCGATCCCCATGGGACGAGGCGGTCAACCCGAAGAGGTTGCGCAGGCGATTCTGTGGCTGGCGAGCGCCGAGGCTTCGTTCGTCACCGGCACGTTCCTCGATGTCACCGGCGGCAAGTGAGGTGAACGACAACGTGCGGCGTGCGACGTGCAGGGCTTTCATTGACGCAAGGTGTCAGGCATCTAAGCCCGGGTGCTCACGCGCGTTCCGCCACCCTCAGCAGTTGATCGAGAACCGGCGTGAGAAAGTGCACGCTCACGGCGTTGCCCTGTTCGATCGCGGCTGATAAAAGGCCGATGACCCAGAGCGACGCGTAGAAGCCCGTCGCGCGCCTGCGCTCGCCTTGCGGCGCCCAACAGCGTAGCAGCGCTTCGGCGTAGCGGCGGCCACGTTCCCCGACCAGCGTGTCGATGTGCGCGAGCGTCGTGCCCAGCACGAGCAGTGGATCGCCGTAGCACACCGAGTCGAAGTCGATCAGTCCGCTCAGTTCGTTGTCGTCCACCAGGACGTTCTTGATGGTCAGATCGTGGAGAAAGCAGACCGGGCGCAGTGTGTCGAAGTAGTCTTCGAGCGACGCGCGTACGAGGCCCAGTCGCGCGCGAAAGCGGTCGATCGGCGTGGCATCCGCACGCGCGAGTGTCGCGACGTGAGACGCAATCGGGGTAGGCTCGTCGAAGATCTCCGTCCAGCGTGCACGAGGCGCACGGGCGCCGATCGCGGTCCAGCCGAAACCACCCTGCGCGGGGGCGGGCAGTTGTTGCGCCACCCGGCACTGGAAGGTGATCACGGCTTCGGCAATCCGTTCGGCCTGCCGGGCATCGAGCGAGTCGAAGACGTAGAAGAGATCGCGGCCGGGCAGCCAGTCGAGCACCACGAAATCGCCACCCGTGGGCGTGGTGCCTTGGGCCAGCACGGTCTGCACCGGCAGGCCGAGGCCATGCAGCGCCGCGAGATTCGCGCCGGTGTGCAAGAACGTTTGAGCTTTGGGGCTGACGCGTACCGCCAGTGAACGGCCGCCGGCCATGTGGGCGCGGTACACCGTGTTGCTGCTGTGAGCGAACGCCTGGCGCTCGAGTCGCAGCGGCCGTTCGCCGTGTACGTCTGCGATGCATTGGGCGATTGCTGCATCGTCGTTGCCTGGCTGATCGCCCATCTTGCCGCCCGGTGTGCCTTGGTAGCGGCGTATTACAGCAGGCGGGGGCAGGGCTCGGCAATTGACCGATTATTGGAGAATGTTTCGGGCGTAACGGGAGAGGTAAGGTAGGTGGGCGTGTGCTGTTGGTGTTGTCATGCCGCGTAACCCGTCGAAATATTCTGGCTGAGTTTGTGGGGGCGTTGGTGAGGTTAGGCGGGGGGCGCTGATTCAACCGGTTTTTTTCAAGGGTTCCGACTTCACCCAAAGCAGACCGCCGCGACTTCTGACAGCGACGATTCAAAAATATTCGTAGCCGGCGAGGAGAGCGGAGCGCTCCTCCACGAGCCCCGAATAGGTTGCTGCCTATGAAGATGGATGATCGATGAATTGGTATTGGATTATCGCGTCGCGATATCCCAGGATGGTGCCGATAATAATCGCCAGAAACACAACGCCCAGAATGATTGGTTTTTTTGAGCGATGACGGATTCCGGCATCGAAGTAAAATAGGCTAAACGTTGTGACCAACCCCTGGCATGCCAGCGTCGCGAGATATCTCTTCAGGCTTATGCCGTGTTGATACGGCATCCAGTTTTCCCCCTCATTTATTCCAAGATTGAAATCAGTGGGTGTCAAATAATCATAGCAATACCAGGTCGCAATCGAGATCAACGGGACCATCAGACCGATAAAAATGTACGCGTATCGACCAACACGAGGATGAAGAACGCGCGTCATGAACGACTGGGCGATCTGGGATAGTGAAAATACAATAAATATTCCAATCGCCGCTACAAGGCTAAACAACGGCGGAGTTAAAATCATCATCAACACGGCGTTGCTTTTGGATCTGTTCGGATTTCCGTGGATAAAATCGATCAACACCAGGGAGGTGACAATAGATATGGACAAAATCAAGGCAGCGAAAAAGGCGATCCAAAGTAGGCTTTTTGTAAATAAATATCGCGTATCAGTTCCCTTCTCGCTTCTTGTATTCATATTTTGATCGAAAGAGTCGAACGTTATTTATCGTGACAATTATTGTTCCAGAAAAACAGAAAGTCGACATCTCGATCACATGTCGCCGTCTGGCCGCCCTCGGAATCCGACGACGGCCCGCGTGCGACCCATCAAGGGCGGCTTGACCGTCAAAAACGGCCATTTATAGCCCAAGTCCCTGCCCGCTGGCATTCCGGCCAGGCAGGCGATGCAGGGCGATCCAATATGCGCCGGCCGACCTCGCCGCCCAGATTGTGCGATCATTGCGCCCAAAGTCGACAATTGACGCGACGGAAGAGTCTTTGGCCCATGATCGAACCCCCAATCGGGCGCCCGGTATTGGATAGACCACCGTTGCACGTTGCCTGTCGAGTCACCGGTTAACGAGGAGTATTTGCAACATGGCAGTCCCAATTTCGCAGGCCTGGACGGTCGCTACCTACGTCCTGAAACAGAAGCTGATGCGGCGTCGTCGCTATCCGCTCGTCCTCATGCTCGAGCCGCTGATGCGCTGCAATCTCGCGTGTGCGGGATGCGGGAAGATTCAATACCCGGCGCACGTCCTGAAATCTGAGCTGACGCCGGAGCAATGCTTCAAGGCTGTCGAGGAATGCGGCACGCCGATGGTCGCGATTCCGGGCGGCGAACCGCTTCTGCATCCGCAGATGCCCGAGATCGTCGCGGGCCTCGTCGCGCGTAAAAAGTACGTCTATATGTGTACGAACGCGCTGCTCCTCGCGAAGAACCTGCACCTGTTCAAGCCGAGCAAGTACCTGTCGTTCTCGGTTCACGTCGACGGCCAGCGCGAGCATCACGACTTTGCGGTGTGCCGCGAAGGCGGCTACGACATCGCGATGGAAGGCGTGCGTGCGGCCGTGGCGGCGGGTTTCCGCGTCACGACCAATACCACCCTGTTCGACGGCGCCGATCCGAACAGCGTGCGCCTGCACTTTGACGAAATGATGGAAGCGGGCGTCGAAAGCATGATGGTGTCGCCCGGCTACACGTACGACAAGGCACCGGACCAGAAGCACTTCCTCGGCCGCGCACGTTCGAAAAAGCTGTTCCGCTCGATCCTGTCGAACCGGAAGAAAAGCTGGCGCTTCAACGCTTCGCCGATGTTCATGGAATTCTTGATGGGCAAGAAGGAGCTGACCTGCACGCCGTGGGGTATGCCGACGTACAGCATCTTCGGTTGGCAAAAGCCGTGTTACCTGCTTCAGGACGGCTACGCCGACACCT
The DNA here is from genome assembly GCF_000745015.1 of Burkholderia sp. 9120. Lineage (NCBI taxonomy): Bacteria > Pseudomonadati > Pseudomonadota > Betaproteobacteria > Burkholderiales > Burkholderiaceae > Burkholderia > Burkholderia sp. 9120. The sequence goes on from NZ_JQNA01000002.1 coordinate 3,285,568, forward strand.
TCGACGAACTGATGGAAAGCGTGAAGTGGTCCGAATACGGCACCGAAAGCGGCAATCCGAAGTGCGCGAACTGCATGGTGCACTCGGGTTACGAGGCGAGCGGCGTGAACTACACGTTCGGTTCGTTCAAGGGCATGTTCCAGACGGTCAAGGCCATGCTGTTCGATCGCTACGAAGACCGTGAGGCGACCGAGATTCTCGCCGGCTGGAAGAAAACCACGCACGAAGTGCCGATTACGTTTATCCCGAAGGCGCAGCGCGCCGACGCCGCGAAGACTGAAGAAGTCCAGGCCGTCGCGCAACCGGTCAAGGCAGTCGCGCCGGATGAGATGGAGAACGCTCCTGGCACGGCACACGAGAAACTCGAAGGCTGGGCGCCCGAACTGACGACCGAAGCGGAAGTGCGCGAGGCGATGGAAAAGGCCTTCGACTACCGTGGCGACGTCACGATCACCCGCAAGGACGGCTCGGCTGTCGCGGGCTATCTGTACGACCGCCAGTACGGCGCGGCCTTCAAGGACTGCTTCGTGCGGATCATTCCGACCGGCAAGAAGGACAAGGAAACCATTCCGTACGCGCAGATCGGTTCCATTGCGTTCACCGGCAAGGACACCGCCGCCGGCAAGACCTTCGAGAATTGGGTCAAGCGATACTGGGAGAAGAAAGCTGCCGGTGAGCAGAACATCCAGATCGAGCCGGAATATCTCGGCGACTAATCGTTAAAGACGGCCGGCCGGCATTCAGACGAATGCCCGGCTGGCGTCTTGCGAACTTCAATCCTGTCGAAGCCAGGTGGGCAATGTGGATGCCATGCACAGCGCCCCGGGCTCACTCGCATAGTGGCAACGGTACTTCAACCGCGGACCGCCACAGTAACCACCACAAGAGCCGAGAAGAGCAGCGCCGGGGCGAGATGCCGGAACGGTTCCCGATTGCGCACCAACGTGAAAAGCGCGCCGATCATGATCGCGCCGGCCAACGCCAGGCCTAACACTCTCGTTTGTTGTCCAGCGAGAAGCGCCGCACTCAACAGCTCAAGCGCGCCACAAAGCAAATGAAACCAGGCTGGGTAACCCCAGCGTGCGAAGTCACGCTTCACCGCGCCGCGTCCCACGAGATTGACCACGCCAGCCACCGCGAACAGCACCGCGACGATCATCGCGAGAATCGATTCTAAAGATGCGGTGTCGAGCGCCATCGTCATGCTCCGTTGCCTTGCTGAAAGTGCGTCTGCACGGAGAGGTCCGCGATCAGTCGTGGGCCGTGGGGTTCCCAGGCAAGGACCCGCCGGGCGTGCTGGCCGCTGACTGTCTGGTCGAGCGCTAGTGCATCAGCAAATGGCCCAAGCGCTTGGCGAGCATCGTCGAGCGGCCAGAATTCGACGCGATCGGCGCCGACCGAGGCCCGGATCGCTTCGCCCATTTCGGCGACGGCAACGGCGTCTTCCGCGACTACGTTGAGGATTTGTCCCGTAACTGGAGCGTCTCCGCTTGCCGCCCGCTCCACCGCGCTCAGATATGCCGTGGCGAGATCGTCGACGTGCACGGCAGGCCAGTGGTTGCGACCATCGCCGACGACTCTCACACTGCCGGTCTGACGGACCATACCGGCGAGCATGCCGAAGACACCGCCACCGTAGCCGTGCACCATCGCCGGTCTGAGGATCACGGCGCCAATCGAGCGGCGTGCTGCCAGCGCCAGCACGTGTTGCTCCACAGCCGGCCGCCACGCGACGAGTGGTGTCGGGTTCAGCGCCGTTGCTTCCGTCGCGCATTCGCCCTCCGTATTCCCGTAGACCCAGGTGCCCGACGTATAGACAAACGCCGCGCCCGGACGCAAATGCGACAGCATTGCCTCAACGGCGGCCTTGTCGGCAGCAGCGGCGGAAGCGTCGTTGGTCGACGCGGCGTGCACCACGCCATCAGCGGCGCCGGCAGCCGCCGCGAAAGACTGCGGCTCACGCAGGTCGCCGGCATGCAGTTTCACGCCGAGACGTGCCAGCGCGCGGGCGGCCGCCGAGCCGTCCTGGCGCACCAGCGCCGTCACTTGATGGCCGAGGCCGATTGCCTTGCGCGCGACCGCTTGCCCGATGTAGCCCGTGCCACCAGTAATGAACAGTTCCATAGCGTTTCCCTCGATGAATGTCTGCGAAGTCGATAAATCACTCGAACGAGACTCATGAGTCTCGTTTCCGCAAATCTAAACGAGACTGACCAGTCTTGTCAACGGTCCGGCGATCTGTTATTTATCGGGGGATGAACACGCCCTCTCTCCCCGATCTGAGCCCGCTGCAACTCCGTAAGCGATCCGCCATCCTCGACGGTGCGAAAACCGTTTTTTTACGCCAGGGTTTCGGCCTGGCAACGATGGACGATGTCGCCGCGGCTGCTGGCGTCGGCAAGCAGACGGTCTACCGCCACTTCAAGTCGAAGGAGGCGCTCTTCGTTGGCTTGGTGAGTTCGATGTGCGCTCAGGTGGGCGGCGCTCTGGTCAGCGCTCAGGACGGGCAATCCGATGGCTCACCCGAAGTCGAGTTGCGCCAATTGGGATGGGTGATGGCACAAAGCCTTATCGAGCCCGATTATTTGCGGCTTTACCGGGCCATCGTTGCCGAGGCCGAGCGTCTTCCGGAACTCGGTCAGGTGTTTCACGAAAATGGCGCAAAGGTCGTGCGCGCCTTCGCCGCTAAAATTCTGCGAAAGAGATTTGATGAATCGACTGCCGCATTGCGGGCAGCGACCTTCGTTCAGTTGGTGCTCGGTGACGCGTATCTGGAACTGTCGATTGGCTTCACGGTGCCCGATGTTGAAGCGCGTTTCGCGCTGCAGATTGACGAGGCGGTGGCGGCTGCGCTTCGCTAGGGAGCGTCGCATCAGGTGTCGAGCCGCCGCATGTGGGGCGCTTAGCCATTCCCGCCGTGCCACAACGTCAGCTTGTTCGACACGACCAGTACGCCGGGGACGGTCCGCGCGATTTGCTCGGCCTGGCGGATCTGATCGGCGCTATGCACCGTTCCGGTCAGGAATACCGCGCCGTCACGAGCACGGACGAACACGCCTGCCACATTGAAACCAGGCGCCCGCGCCAGCGCTTGCCGGACTGCCTTCGACAGATCGCTGTCGGACTGTGCTTCGTTGTCGCCACCGATCATCCGCTGCGGCGCCGGCACGGAGTACGTTGGACCCGTCTGCACGCAAGCCGACAAAGCCGCCGCTGCAACAGCCGCCCACAGGGTCCGTACGGGTTTGCGGATCATGACTTTCGTCCAGTGTGCGGGTTGTCGTTCCCCACGGTCTGAATTATGGAGTGCGAGAAGGCGTGCCGGCACCGATTTTTCTCGTCTGCGGAATCAGCCGCATTCATCACAGCCTGGGCACACGCTCGCTAGAAAGAAATCCACGATCAGGTTGGCGTTCTTTGCCTTACGGTCAGCTTGTTCTCGCCGCGTTCGGTAACGCGTTCAATGCAGACACCATCTGTTCACGCATCCAGCGGTGCGCTGGCGAACCGGCGTGTCGCTTATGAAAAAATACCTTGAGTACGTAGCGCGGAATATCGAACGGCGCAGGGTAAATCGTTAGCGGGATCGCGTTCGCCAGTTGTCGCGCTACCCGTCGAGGCAACGTGATCAGAAACTGCGAATTGGCGACGATGAATGGGGCGACCATCACGCTAGGCAATTGCACGGCGACGTCGCGAACGAATCCCGACTTCAGCAGCGTCCCGTCGACAACACTGCCTTCGGCGTTCCATGGGGTAACGACGACGTGCCGTTCTGCCAGGTACTGCGCCAGCGACAGCTTTTTCCTGATTCGCGGATGCCCCTTGCGGACCGCGACCACGTAATCGTCCGCCGGGCAATCGAGCGATTCGAGTCCGGATTCCGCATTTTCGTCTTCCTCCGAAAACCCGAGGGCGAACTGAACCCGCCCAGAGGCGAGGTCATCCAACGATTCGCGATGGGTCGAATAGATCACGCGGACGCGGAGTTGAGGGGCGTCGCATTCCAGCGCCGCGATCAACGGAGGTAGCAACGCGAACGCGGTGAAGTCGGTCGCGGCGAACACGAAGGTCTGACTGCTCTCTGACGGAACAAACGGGCCAAAATCCGCCAGACTGCCCGTCAGGTTTCGCAATGCTTCGCTGACGCCCGATGCAATCTGTTCAGCTCTCGCCGTCGGCTGCATACCGTTTCCGTAGCGGACAAAAAGCTCATCTCCCAAAGCGCTGCGCAGACGCGAGAGCGCGTGACTGCATGCCGACGAGCTTAGGCAAAGCTCCTCGGCCGCCGAGATTACGCTCCGATGTCGGAATAGCGCGTCGAAGACCAGCAAAAGGTTTAGATCGATACGGCGAAGGCTGTCATGCATGATGTGCAATGTTGGATGAATGAAATGCAGCATGTGCATATTGCATCTCTTTTATCATCGTGTCTTTCCTACCTTCAGCGACCGGTCTCCGGTCGAACCTTGCAGATGACAACGCCGAGCTTCCGACAAGCGATTCCGTCCGACACCGACCACTGCTTTGAGATCGAAACCTCGGCCTATGAGGGCGACGAGGCTGCCACACGGAATAAGATCGCCACTCGAATTCTCGAATACCCGCAAGGGTTCCTGGTGATGGAACTCGACGGGAAGGTGATCGGCTTTATCAACAGCGGCTGTGCGTTCGACGTGGTCATGTCCGACGAAGCGTTCAAGGAGCTTGTCGGGCACGACCCTGCCGCGCCGAATGTCGTGGTGATGTCGGTGGTGATCGATCCGGCGCAGCAGGGGAAAGGCTACGCGTCGCTGATGATGCAAACCTTCGTCTCGCGGATGGTTGAGATGGGCAAGGAAACCATTCATCTCATGTGCAGGGAGCGTCATGTCGCACTGTATGAACGCCTTGGTTATCGCTATGTCAGGCCGTCCGGTTCCGATCATGGCGGCATGTCGTGGCACGAGATGATGATGGCGATTTGAGTCGCGAATCGATTCACCGCCGGATGGCGCAGAGGCGCCAGGGTCCGGGAGAGCGCTCCATCCCGCAGACGTCCATTTCCCGCTTGCAATCGGCTATTCGATGATCGTTATCCTGACGCGCGACCACGAAAGAATTTGTCAAAGTGCGCGCTGCATCCAGATCGAACTCACGTAGCTACCGTGCTTGACGGCGTACTCAGAAAACGTCCCAACCTCAGTGAACCCCGCCTTCCGATGCATAGCGATTGATGCGTCATTCGGCAAGGCAATGCCAACGACCGCACGGTGTAAGTCGGCACCCGACAGTTCCGTGAATAGTCTTTCATACAATGCCGATCCGATGCCGCGACCTACTGCTCCTGGCGCGACATAAATACTCGTTTCAATCGTTTTGCGGAAGGCTGGATGATTGCGATAGGGTTGGCTCCCAGCGAAGCCGAGCAATCGCTCTGCGTCGGTCGCCACATACAGTCGGTGCGGGCCAGCGTGGCTAAATGAATCCATCCACGTAGTCACTGCCTCCTTGGACATCGGCTCCTCATCGAAGGTCGCATACGAATGAGAGATGTAGTGGTTGCGAAGACCGTGTAGGGAATCGAGGTCGGTAGCGTCGGCAGGCCGAATAATCATGGGTGTTCTTGAGGTCGATTGCATTGATTTTTTTGCCGCATCTGGGCCGCTTCACACCCATCGGGTCATGCCTGTGTTCGGTACATGCTGTCGCGGATGGCGAATCGTTGCCACCAGCGGTTCAGTTTTTCGCATCCTTCCATTAACGAAACAGCTTCAGACGCCTGGGTGAAGCAGGCGAAGATTGGCGCGGCGTACAGATCGGCCACGGTTACGCTGTCGCCGATCAGGAATTCACCGTCATCGGACAGCCGGGTCAATTCCGACAAACATATGGCGGCACGCGGCAGCGCCGCGGCGATCTTATGTTCATCCGCGAGTCGGCCTTCACGAATCGAAACAACGCGTTCCACGTATATTTCCCAAACAAGCGTTCGATACGCATAGGCGTCCAGTATCCCAACGATCTGGTTTGCCCTCGCGCGCGCTTTCGGATCTGCCGGCAGAAGTGCGCATCCGGGGAAAGCCTCGTCGACGTAATGAACGATCGCCGCCGTCTCATAGAGGCTGAAATCGCCATGCTCGAAAGCCGGAATGCGGCCAAACGGGTGACGCTTCAAATGCTCTTGCGGAACACGGGTCTCGGCGAATACATCGATCTCTATCAAGCCGTAATTGACTCGTTTCTCTTCCAGGGCAAGCCGGGCAATCCGCGTATAGACGCTCCACGCGGCTCCGTATAGTTTCACTTCTTCGGTTGTCGGCACAGGATTGCCCCCGTCACGAATGAAACGCGAGGATACGACAGTTCGCAGTCAGGCAATCGTCCCACGAGCGTTCGTCATTGCCTGACTGCGATTCTATAAACTTCCACTAACCCCCTCCGTCTCCGCTCTTTCCCGTCCCCGCAACGACCGATTGCGCCAGATCCAGTACTTTCGGCCTGTCCGGTTCCCCGTCCATATACGGCGCCTCCGCCAACCGGCCGACGGCCTTCAGGCTGCGGATCATCACCTTGCCGCTGTCCGGATAGGTGCAGACCTCGTGCGGATCATTCAAACCGACCGCGAAGTAGACAAGATCCTCGTCGAATGGATTCGCCAATTGGTGAGCGACGCCGGTGCCCGCCGGGCACGAGATGCAGTCGCCCGTCCGGATTTCCTGCACGGTATTGCCATGACGGAACACGCCGCGGCCGGACAGCACGAAGAACACCTCGTCCTCTCGTGCATGCGTGTGAAAAGGGCAGGCCGTTCTGCCCGGAGGCACGCGTGACAGATTGGCGCCGAGACGCCCAGGGCTCGCGGCGAGAGCCGGCGTTAGGGGCTTCCATGCGCCTCCCCAATGATCGCCTTCCATTTGCTCGATTTCCTTAACGTCGGCGACGTTGACGACAAGCGGTGGTGTCACCGGACGCCCAGACTCTTCTTCCATTTTCATCTCCGTCATTGATATCAGGTTCGGACACGACAACACGACAGACAGGACAGGCGTCGCGATCCATTCTCATGCCTTACACGTTCTCACATAAAGCCTTTCAACGCGCTTTACTCAAAGTAATCCCCAGCTCGTCGTTTACCCGCCCGCCTATCGCTCGACGTCTTGCCTGGCGGTCGCCATAACGATCACGCGAATCCCACTATATCGCCCACGCGTATTGCGCCTCGACTCGTGCGGGAATATTTTTCGGCAGCCGCTAGAACCCGATGGCGAACGATCGGCGTCGCGGCGAAAAAGTGCGGTGACTACCCACGATCCGGTCCAACGCGATTGTCCGGTCCGCCATCGCAACGACAATCAAGGAGACGATCAGTGGTTACCGGAACGATGCCGATCAACGTCGGCAATACTGCATTCATGTTGCTCTGTGCGAGCCTGGTCATGTTGATGACGCCAGGGCTCGCGTTCTTCTACGGCGGCCTGGTTGAACGCAAGAACGTGCTGTCGATCATGATGCAGAGCTTCATCTCGCTCGCATGGACCACCGTGCTCTGGTTTGCGTTCGGGTACTCCATGTGCTTCGGTCCGAGCTGGCACGGCATCATCGGCGACCCGACTCACTACGCCTTCCTGCGCGGCATTACCTTGCAGACGATGTACACGGGCAACGACGCCGGTATTCCGCTCGTGGTTCACGTCGCGTATCAGATGATGTTCGCCATCATCACACCCGCGTTGATCACCGGCGCATTTACCAACCGTGTGACTTTCAAAGCCTATTTCCTGTTTCTCACCGGCTGGCTCGTGCTGGTGTATTTTCCGTTCGTGCACATGGTCTGGAGCCCGGATGGCCTGTTCGCGAAGTGGGGCGTTCTCGACTATGCGGGCGGTATCGTGGTGCACAACACCGCCGGATTCGCCGCGCTGGCTTCGGTGCTCTACGTGGGCCGCCGTCACGTGATGACGCACAAACCCCATAACGTGCCGCTCATTGCATTGGGCACGGGCCTCCTGTGGTTCGGCTGGTACGGATTCAACGCCGGCTCCGAACTTCGCGTTGACGCCATTACGGCCTCGTCGTTTCTCAACACCGACGTCGCCGCGTCGTTTGCCGCCGTCACCTGGCTGGTGATCGAATGGCTGAACGCGCGGCAACCGAAGTTCATCGGCTTGCTGACCGGTTCGGTGGCGGGTCTTGCGACGATCACGCCCGCGGCCGGCTATGTGTCGCTCGGCACAGCGTCGATCATCGGGATTATCGCGGGACTGGTCTGCTATTACGCGGTCGCCCTGAAAAACCGGCTCGGCCTCGACGATGCGCTCGACGTGTGGGGCGTACACGGCGTCGGTGGCTTGATCGGTACGATCATGCTCGGGGTATTCGCATCGAAGGCGTGGAATCCGAACGGCGCCGACGGACTCCTGCTCGGCGGTGTCGATTTCTTCTTCAAACAGTGCGTGGCGGTAGTCGTGTCCGGTGTCTGGGCGTTTGTGTTTACCTGGGCCATGTTGTGGCTGATCGATCGCGCAACGCCGGTCAAGGTCCATGCCTCAGCCGAGGAGCGCGGACTCGATACCGAATTGCACGGCGAGGCGGCCTATCTCGACTAAGGTTCAGCCGAAACGAAGAGACGACTGCCGCTTGCTCGAAACCTGCTATTTCGAGCAGGCTGCACCCAGCGTTGGCGTCGTCTCTATTTCGACGCGTTGACCATTGACCTGAACGTCTCGCAGTCGCGGTTCAATGAGCTGAAACGTCCCCTTCGCCAACGCATCGCGAAACGCGGCGCAGTCTGGAGCAATCGAGAACTTGCCCAGCAACTCCCAACCGCCGCCGCTGGCCTGGTCGAAAACGAATCCAATATTTCCGCCGTTCTGGAAGAGCACGACGTTGGTTTTATGATCGCCGGTCAGGTCGACGAGGTAAGCGTCACACTTCATGGCGTCAAAGTTCAGGCAGGTTGGGAGCATCCTGTCTCGCGAGACTCGCCCCCAGTCCGTCGACAGAAATGACGCGGGAACCGGCTGCCCCGGCGTACGTGACACGATGGTGAGAGCGAGCGCCGCGGCATCCGGTTGGGCTGTGCCCAACGTGCCTCTAGCAGACTGATGTGCGGCCTGAGCGCTCAGTTCACGAATGGTCGCGGCATTCGCTGTCTTTGTCTCGCCTTGCAGGCGCGCGAGCGCCTGCACGCCGTATCTCGCCGATCGATATCGCAAGAATTCGTAATCGAACTTCTCGGGCTCGACTTTGTTCGAGAGGAGACGGTCGACCTGGCTGTCGACTGACAGACGTGCCGGGTCCGCCAACGGCGTGAATACAGCAACGAGCACAGCGACCGATACCCACGCCGTGATCACATTCACGGGCGCGATTCCCGCGAGTGTGTCGTTGCGAGAAAGCGCCGCCCATGCATAGCCGATCGCATAGAAGTAAGCCACGAACGTTGCTGCACAGGCCAGAATGCGCGGTGGCGTGAGGCCGTACTGCTCGATACGCAGCGCGAGTGCGTAAGTCGCGAGTATCACCAGCACGGGAAGCATCAGACACGCAATTCTCATGCAGACGCGCAGCACGCGCGGTGCGGGATTGGAACCTGGGCCACCTTTGAAAACCACGTTGACGAGGACGATTTTCAACGCCGCGACGCCGAGCAGGATCCAGGTAGCGGATCGCGTGGCCCACAGCAGTCCAAGTCCGGTGAACGGCAGGGACGCGAGAAATCCGCCGACGATGACCACAAGGACCAGCAGCAGCCAGGAGAGCAGCGACAGAACGAGCGTACGCGAGCCGCGAATGATGTCCGGCCGCACATCGGTAATGTGCAGGGCCGACGCAAACGCCATCGCGCTGACGGGAATGCTGAACCACGATTCGCGTAGCAGTCGTTCGAGAAAATGCAGCTTTAGCAACAGGAAGAGCGCGGCCCCCAACCAGAGCACGAGAAAGAGCGCACAGACGAACAACCCGGAAAGGCAAACCTGAAGCCCGAGTTTCCAACTGAATTCGAAGTACGACTCGTAGGGCGCAAACCACGACCTTGCAGTCTCGCCCGTGAGCACGAGGCAATAAGCAATGAATACAATCACACCGCTATGGAAGGTCACCGCCATTGACGGCAGCGGGCCTCCGGTGCGGCCGTACGGCCGCATGCCGACCAGGTCGACGCCTGCCGATCGCCACGCATCGTGATAACCAAGGATCGCGACAACCGCGGCGAGCACGGCGAGCCACATCGCGAGTCGAACGCTCCGTATTTGTTGCAGACCGAGGATAAACGCCGGCGGAGTGAAGAGCGTAACGAGAAGGAGCGGAAAGAACAGAAGCGGGATCGTTGCGATGCCGCTGCGATTGTGCGCAGCGTTCATGAGCAGATACAGCACCAATCCCTGGAAAATGCCGATCACGAGTCGTGGCACGAAAAGCGCTCGACCTGGCGCAGCCTGCAGTGTCCCCTGCGGGTTATCTTGCATCTCCACCCCTCATTCCCGAGTTTGTTTTCTTTTACGGTTGCGCCGGTCTGATGACCTTGTGCGCGAACGCCTTATTCGAGTGCAAGGTCATTATAGGTATTGATCGGGGACACATGGGGAGAAGCCGGCTTGATGCCGGCTTGGGTCTGGCCATCGCTCTTTATTACGCCCAGCAGGCTCAAGTCCGGGTAATCGATGCACCCCCATCGACGAGTGACGCCGTACCGGTCACGAAGGACGAGTCGTCCGACGCGAGATACAGGACCGAGCGTGCCAGTTCTTCCGGCTTTGCAACCCGCTTGAGCGCATGCAGTCCGGTCACGAAGGCCTGCGATTCGTGGGTATCGTTCATGCCGCGATACATCTCCGTGTCCACGGCGCCCGGCAATACCGCGTTGACGCGCACGCCTTGCGCGCCGTACTCGGCGGCGAGCGCCTGGGTCAAGCCGATCAATCCGGCCTTGCTCGCCGCGTAGGCCGCGGTGCCGGGAAACGCGAACGAGTAACCGACGAACGTCGACGTGAAGATGATCGAGCCGCCGCCTTGCTTCAGCATTTCGGGAATCTGATGCTTCGCGCCCAGGAAGGCACTGGTCAGATTGGTGGCCAGCGCGGCGTTCCAGCCGGCTTCGGAAATGCCGGTGGTGGGGCCCATTTCGCCAAGCGTGCCGGCGTTGTTGTAGGCGATATCCAGACGGCCGAAACGGCTCACGGTGAACGCGACCAGTGCCTTCGCGAAGTCTTCCGACTGCACGTCGCCCGCCAGATACGCGGCTTCGCCGCCTTCGCTGACGATCTCCGCGACGAGCGCTTCGAGTTCCGTCGCACGGCGCGCCGCGATGACTACCTTGGCGCCTTCCTTGGCGAACAGCTTTGCCGTAGCACGGCCAATTCCTGCACTGGCGCCCGTCACGATGGCGACTTTTCCTGTCAAGCGTTGCATGTTCAATCTCCGGTGTCTTTAGTTGGTCAGTGCCCTATGCGTTGACCGTGAAAGGAATATAGGCTTCAGTCCTGATTGCCGAAAGGCCTAAAACATGGTCCTATCGTTCAGCTTTTGTGAATGATAGGAGAGAGGTATGGACCGCCTGCGCGCTTTTGAAGTTTTCGTGACCGTGGTGAGCCGTGGTGGTTTTGCGCGCGCCGCGGACGCGCTCGGCACGTCGCCCGCCAACGTCACCCGTTATGTGAATGAACTGGAGGCGCACCTGGGCACGCGCTTGCTGAATCGCACGTCACGTACGCTTTCTCTCACCGACGGCGGCGAGACGCTTTACGCCCGCTGCAAGTCCATCCTCGACGATGTCGCGGACACGGAGGGGCTGGTGTCGTCCGCGTCGGTCGAACCGCGTGGACGGCTGCGCATCAATGCGCCGGTGAGCTTTGGCATTCAGTACCTCGCGCCGCTCTGGCCGGAGTTCATGCGCAGACACCCGGGAATCGAACTCGACGTGGGGTTGATCGACCGCGTCGTCGATATCGTCGACGAAGGCTACGATCTCGCCATTCGCATCTCACGCGCCGGTTCGACCAGCCACGCTGCGCGCAAGCTGGCGACCTCGCAAAACATTCTGTGCGCGTCGCCGGACTATCTGGCTCGCGTCGGCAATCCGGCCTCGCCCGCGGATCTGATCGGGCATCGCTGCATCGGCTACACCTATGCGGCCACCGGCGATGAGTGGCAACTGATCGACGGTCACGGCAAGACTCACGCGGTGAAGGTCGACTGTCACATGCATACCAACAACGGCGATACGGCGCGCGCTGCCGCGCTTGCCGGACACGGCGTGATCTGGCAGCCCACGTTTCTGATCGGCAACGATCTGCGTGCCGGCAAACTCGTTCACGTGTTGCCTGAGTATCGCTTGCCGGAGATCGACATACTCGCTATGTATCCTAGCCGTCGGCACCTGAGCGCCAGAGTGCGCGTCATGATCGATTTTCTGGTTGAAGCGTTCGGCGGCGTGCCTCCCTGGGATCGGGATGATTGAGATTAAGTGGTGTCTCCTCCATTAACTTATTCACCGTGCAGTACTCGGCGTGCAGGTTGCCGAACGACACGACGTGCCCGGCAATAAGCCGCAGTTCAGCGCAGAAGCCCGCAACCTAAGGTAGTCTTTCGCAAGCGGTCCAGCAGCAGCGACCTTACGGATCGATTCCCGCTGTATGACAACGTTTTCAGTGACCAGATGGAGGGTACTTACTGTGGCTACGAAGAATGGCGGTACGCTGTATGTCCTGCAGGCACGTCCGCCTGCGATCATCGCTCTGTCGCCGGACGGTTCGCATGAAGTCGTTCTCGCGAATCTGACGCGCACGCCCGACGGCATCAAGGTCGATCCTGAAGACCAGGTGGTCTACTGGACCAACATGGGAACCGGCATCCATCTGATCGATGGCGACCCGGCTTCCGGCGCGGTTCCGCCGAACGACGGCACGATCGAAAGCGCGAAGCTCGACGGCAGCGAGCATCGCGTGCTGGTGCCGTCCGGTCAGGCCGGCACACCGAAAGAACTCGTGCTCGACAAGGAAAGCAGCCACCTGTACTGGTGCGATCGCGAAGGCATGCGCGTCATGCGCGCGCGGCTGGATGGGACGGAGGTGACGGAACTCGTTCGCACGGGGAATTTCCCCGACGACACGGCCGACGCGACCCGCCATTGTGTCGGCATCGTTCTGGATAAGGCTAACGGGCATGTCTACTGGACGCAGAAGGGACCGCCGGATGCCGGCGAGGGCCGCATCTTCAGAGCGGGCATCGATCTGCCGGCCGGTGCGCGACCCGACCAGCGCCCGGATGTGGAATGTCTGCTCGCCGATTTGCCCGAGCCGATCGATCTCGATCTCGATCACCACGAAGGCGTGCTGTATTGGACCGACCGTGGCGACGATGCACATGATGGCAATACGCTCAATCGCGCGAGAATCACGGCTTCGGGATTGATCGATCGCGAAGTCCTGGCCCGTGAATTGAAAGAAGGCATTGGCGTGTCGCTGGACCCACAGGGGCGGCGCGCATTCGTGACCGATCTGGGCGGTAATGTGCGCGAGTTGGACATCGATACGAAGCATGCGTCGCACTTCACCACGGTGGCTCATCTCGGGCCGCTGACGGGTATCGATTACGCTGAAATCTAGGTTGAATCCGTCAAGACTGCCCGGCACATTGCCGGGCAGTTTTTTGATGTCGATGCGATGGTCACGGTGGCGGCCGGCGCGCTTGAGGAGTTTTTACGTTGATCCATGATGTCGTGATTGCCGGAGCCGGCCCCGTCGGCTGTTTTCTTGCCTGTGAGTTGCGCCTTGCGGGTCTCTCGGTGTTAGTGCTGGAGCAAGCCGACAACCCGAGCTCGCCGTTGAAGCGGTTGCCGTTCGGATTGCGCGGTCTGTCCGCGCCCACGCTTGAAGCCTTCTATCGTCGCGGCTTATTGAGCGAGATCGAAGCGCCGCAACGCGCGAAAGAGAGCTCGGGCAGCAGCGCGCCGAATGCCGCGCATTGGATGCAACAGGCGCGTCGACCGGGCGGCCATTTCGCCGGCATTCAGTTCTTTCACGACAACATCGACACGTCGACATGGCAGTATCGTCTGCCGACGCCGGCCGGCACGAGCACGGCGGTGGAGATGGAGTACCTCGAATCCGTATTGGCCGCTCGCGCGATTGCGTTGGGAGCGGAAATCAGACGCGGCCTCGGCGTCGACGGCGTCGACCAGTCGGAAGAGGGCGTAACCGTTCGCGCGGGCAATGAAGTTTTTCGCGGACGATGGCTCGTGGGTTGTGACGGTGGCCGCAGCACGGTGCGCAAGGTGGGCGGCTTTGAGTTCGTCGGCACCGATCCCGAGTTCACCGGTTATTCCGTTCAGATCGAGATGGCCGATCCGGATCAGCTCAAGGCAGGGCGTCATTACACGCCGACCGGCATGTACACCTACCAGAAGCCCGGCACCATCGCGATGGTCGATTTCGACGGCGGCGCTTTCCATCGAACCGATCTGATCACGCTCGATCATGTGCAGGCGGTGTTGCGCCGTGTCTCTAACACGGATGTCACCGTGACGGCGCTCCAACTCGCCACGACCTGGACGGACCGCGCCTATCACGCGACGACTTACCGCAAAGGGCGCGTGCTACTCGCGGGCGACGCCGCGCATATCCATTCGCCGTTAGGTGGGCAGGGCCTCAACCTCGGCCTCGGCGATGCAATGAATCTTGCGTGGAAGCTTGCCGCTACGCTTCGTGGCGACGCGCCGGCGGATCTGCTCGACAGCTACACGAGCGAGAGGCATCCGGTGGGCGCGCAGGTTCTCGACTGGTCACGCGCCCAGGTTGCGCTCATGCGGCCGAGCCGCAGTTCGCGCGCGCTCGAAGCCATCATTCGCGATCTCATCGACACGCGCGATGGCGCTACCTACTTCGCCGAGCGCGTTTGGGGCACGGCGCTGCGCTACGACCTTGGCGGTAGTCATCCGCTCGTGGGCCGCAGCGCGCCCGATTTCGAGTTGATCGACGGGACGAAGCTCGGCCAGCTTCTTTTGAATGGAGGCGGCGTGTTGCTGGACTTTGATTCGCGTCCTTCGCTTCAGGCATTGGCGAGCCGCTGGAATGACCGGATCGCCTACGTCGGCAGTGACGTTAAGGAGCGGCTCGGCTTGAGCGCGGTGCTCGTGCGTCCCGATGGTTTTGTCGCCTGGGTCGCTGAGACGTCTGCTGATCATGACGAGGCCGCTCAGGCTACGTCACGATGGTTCGGTGAACCAGCGAGCGGTGAGTCCGCCTGAGGACGCCTGAGTCCGCCTGATGGCGTGCATCGCGCTGAAGTAAAAGATTTTCGAAGTCAGCCAAAATATTTGTTCTCCTGAAACGTCTCTCCATGTTCCGGATATTTAATCCGCCAGGTTGAGCCCAAGGAGACCCTATGACGTCGACAACCACGGCACTTCTGCAACGACTTCACGAACAGAGCCTGACGGAAGTCATGGCCCGCGCGCGGGCCCAGTTCCATGGATCGAGCGAGGAGTTCATGACACTCGCTGACGAATACGACATGCTCGCGCCTCGTCTGCGTGGACGATTTCTGGAATCGCATGGTCTGACTACTGAAGATTTCGAATCCTCGCAAGGCACTGCGCTGTCGTTAGCCGTCACGCCGGAAATGGGCGCGTTCTTACGCAACATGGTGCTGGCACACAGGCCGGCCCGGATTCTTGAACTCGGCAGTTCCTGCGGCGTGTCTACGCTGTATTTCGCCGACGCTCTGCGCACGATAGGCCGCGGTATCGTTGTAGCGACCGAGCTTAACCCCGGGAAGTGCGCACAGCTTCGAGACCATGTGAGCGCGGCGGGCGTGGATGCTTACGTCGATCTGAGAGAAGGCGACGTGTTCCAGACCGTTGCCGAACTGGACGGTACTTTCGACATGGTGTTCATGGACGTATGGGCCGATGCGTATCTGGATCTGTTCCGGGATATCGAGCGTCTGCTACGTCCGGGCGCGATCGTTCTTGCCGATAACATGTACACCGCCGAGGACGCCGTCTGGTACTACAAGCAGTACCTTGAAGGCAACCCGCGCTTTTCGACCACGACACTGGGCTTTGAGTCAGGGGTTGAATTTACCGTCGTTGCGGCCTAGTTCGAGGTTCAATCCCTGCCGGGAAATTTTGCTTTCCAGACCGCTCGCCGGTATTGTGTCGGTCATTGCCGGACAGCCGGCTCGACAATCTACGGGAGCCAATAATGGCACCCGTGCAACGAACGAGCACCAAGACGTGAGTGAGCGGGAAGCGAGTGCCATCGATGCGATTAATTACACATTCGGCTATTGCGACGAGCTGAATCCGCTACGCCTGCAACTTCCTTTGCTCCAGGCAGGGTTTGCGGTGCCGAGCGTGCATACCGCTTGCGAACTGGGTTTTGGCCACGGTGTAAGTGTGAATATTCACGCGGCAGGGTCGGCTTCGCGATGGTATGGCACCGACTTCAATCCGTCTCACGCAAACTTCGCACGGCAACTCGCGGGCAGCGCCGAATCGCCTGCGCACTTGTTCGGCGAGTCTTTTTCGGCATTCTGCCGGCGCGACGATTTGCCGGACTTCGATTTCATCGGGTTGCACGGCATCTGGAGTTGGGTCGCCGCGGAGAATCGCGCGCTGATTGTCGAGTTCATTCGCCGCAAGCTTAAACCCGGCGGCGTGCTGTATTTGAGCTACAACACCCAGCCTGGGTGGACTGCGATGCTGCCCGTGCGCGAATTGATGCAGCGCCATTTTCAGGTCGATCCCGCATCCGAGCCGGGCAATCGCGCGGACGCCGAAGCGCCCGTGCAGGCGCGCATTAGCGCCGCCGTCGAGTTTGCGCGGGCTGTATTTGCGACGCAGCCGGGTTATGCGTTGGTCAACCCACTGCTTGCCGAGCGCGTCGACGCGTTGTCCCAGGCGAACCCAAATTATCTCGCGCACGAGTATTTCGCTCGCGACTGGCACCCCATGTCTTTCCTGCAAGTGGCCTCGTCGCTCGAGGCGGCGGGTTTGACTTACGCGGGATCGGCTGACTATCGCGATCATATTGATGAGATCAATCTCACGCCGGCGCAACGCGATCTGCTAGCGAATATTGCAGATATGGGCTTGCGAGAAACCGCTCGCGACTTCTGCGTTAACCGGTCATTGCGGCGCGATTACTGGGTTAAGGAACCACAGACACTCACTGACGATGAGCGTGATGCGGCATTGCGCGCACATCGTGTGATCCTGGCGCTGCCGAGAGATGCCGTGGCGCTGAAGGTGCGCGGCGCGCTTGGTGAAACGACGCTGCCGGAAGCGTTATACAGCCCTATTCTCGACGCGCTGTCCAGCCATCGTCCTACGACGCTCTCCGAGATCGAACACAGCGTCCGCGCGCGGGGCGTCGCATTTGCGCAGCTCGTCAAGGCTGTGACGCTGCTGGTCAGCATGGGCGCGTTGCTGAATGTCCAGGACGACGCGCGTATCAGTGCCGCGCGGCCGTTGTCGGCGAGGCTGAATGCGGCGATTTGCGAGCAGGCACGCCATGGTGAGGACGTTCAGTTTCTGGTGAGTCCGGTTTCCGGTTCGGGCGTCTTTATGCCGCGTGTTGCTCAACTCTTTTTATTGGCGAGACTGCACCATCTGCAGCAACCGGAGCAATGGGCCGAATTCGCCGAGGCTGTGCTACGTGCGGATCGTGCGGATACCCAGGCTGGCGGGGAACCGACGGCACTGCAGTCTGCCGCGGTTCCATCTGCCGCCGACATGGTCGCGAAAGCGAACCGCTTTGCTCAGGTTCATCTACCGATATTGCAGGCGCTGGGTATCGTTTGACACGAGATTGCGGCGTAGTCCTTTACTCAGAAGCCGCCGAAAAACCCAGATATTCGAAGTTCACGGGGCTGTTTGCCTCGACGAGAGAACCGAGCGCGCCCACCGACACGAGCGCGTCGACAGTCGTTTGACGATTGGACACGAAACGCCACGTCGGCGGCTGCGTCGACGCCGCGCGTTCGTCGCTGGCCAGAAGCAACGCTGCGAGCAGATCGATGGGATCAGGCGAATGCGCAACAAAGCCCTCATTCGACACCGCAGCCTGATCAATACCCAGCAACGCACACACCTGCTGCTTGATAGCAAGGTCGCTCTCATCGGACTCGCGTGACTGCTGGATCAACGCGAACGTGTCCGCGTCGACCAGCTTGCCTGCGCGTATCAGCGGCGGTAATCCAGGCGTCCAAGCTTCGGGCGGACAGGCCTTGTGCGTTGGCGTCAGTTCGATGAAAGGATTGATCTCCGCCGGGTAGATGCGGCACACCAACGGCCTTTGTTCATAGATACCGCAACGCATATCGGGCTGGAGATTGGGGCATGGGCCCGCATGCGTGGCCGCCAGAATGGCCACGACCCGCGTCGGCAGCGAGCCGCTCATCGCAGCAAACGAACGACGACGTTTGTGCGCCGCCTGAAGATTGTCCGCAGGCGGCTCCTCAAGCCATGGCAACGCCTCGCACATTATCTGCACGCTGTCGCCGCGCTCCAGCCAGGCGAAAGCTTCCTTGACCGTCAACGGCAAACGTAGATCGTGACAGCATTTGCCGCACATCGTGCACTCGAAATCGATATCCATACCCTTATTGCCCTTGCGTCGCGCGACGCGGTCCGGTTGTCCAGCAGTCGGGATTAGTCGCGCGACGGCGGCGGATCTGACAGGCGGCTCGTGATTTTTTTTGCCAACGTCGGCCGGATTCCGCGGGATCGGTTCCTCACATGGCTATGCCCTGCGGGAATAGCTGTTATGTGTCGCCGGGGACTACTGCGTGGAAGGCGATTGCCTGACGATGGTTCCTCGACGTGCCACCCGGCACTCAACCACATCGCTTACGCAAGGAGCAGTCAACATGTCACTGCAAGACAAACTCGACGCCTTCAAGGCAGACTTCAAGGCGGGCAAGGCGCCGTATTTCGCACCGGCCGAGATCCATCGGGTGATGGAGCGCGCCACGGCCGAACTGATCGCCTCAGGGCAGGCCGAACGCGCATTGAAAGCCGGCGACAAGGCACCGGCTTTCACGCTAACCGATCCGGACGGCACGCTAGTTTCCTCGACCGAGCTGCTGGAGAAAGGCCCGCTCGTGATCAGCTTCTATCGCGGCGTCTGGTGCCCGTACTGCAACATGGAATTGCAGGCGCTTGAGGAAGCGTTGCCGGCATTCCAGGCGGCGGGCGCAAACCTGGTCGCGATCTCACCGCAAACGCCGGTGAATAGCCGCAAGTCGGTCCGTCAGAACAAACTCAGCTTTGCCATTCTGAGCGACGCCCACAACGACGTCGCCGCCGCGTTTGGCCTGCGCTTCGCATTGCCGGATTATCTGGTCGAGTTATACAAGATGCTGAAGAACGACCTGCCGGCCGTCAACGGTGACCCGAGCTGGACGCTGCCGATGCCCGCGCGCTACGTGGTCGGCCAGGACGGCACGATCCTGTATTCGGAAGTGAATCCCGACTACACGCGTCGGCCGGAACCCGCCGATATGCTGTCGGCTTTAGGCCGGTCTGGTGTGAATGCATCCTGAGATGGTGAGGCGGACTTCACCGGCAAGCCGCGCGGCCGCACTAGGCGGTTGGGGCGCTCAATCCCAGGGTCGCCTCAACGAAGGCGACGAACGCGCGCGCCTTCGCACTGGCCATACGACCGGTCGGAAAGACGGCCCACAGATCGACCGGCGGCAAGGTCCAGTCGGTGACCACCGCCTTGACAGCACCGCTCGCGAGCTCTGGAGCAAACATCCATTCGGATGCAATCGCCACGCCCATGTCCGCGAGCACAGCCGCACGGACGCCTTCGGCAGCGGTGACGCGCATCCGGCCGGATACCGCCACCGCCGTCTACGAACTGCCCCGTTTGAACGACCACGTCGC
This sequence comes from Burkholderia sp. 9120, assembly GCF_000745015.1. Taxonomy (NCBI): domain Bacteria; kingdom Pseudomonadati; phylum Pseudomonadota; class Betaproteobacteria; order Burkholderiales; family Burkholderiaceae; genus Burkholderia; species Burkholderia sp. 9120. The sequence goes on from NZ_JQNA01000002.1 coordinate 3,305,444, forward strand.
GCCGCCGCCGCGCTGCTCGTAGATGATCGCCTCGTGCGTAATCAGGTCGGCCGGAACGTTCGGCGTTCCGGCCAATTCAAAGTAAGCGGGCGTGCCGACGACGATCCGCCGACTCTGCCCGATCTTGCGCGCGGTCATGCTCGAGTCGCCGAGTACGCCCATACGCAGTGCGACGTCGATGCCCTCTTCGAGCAAATCGATATGGCGGTCGTCGAGCACGACTTCAAGTGTCAGATCCGGGTGGGCGGCCAGAAATGCCTTCATCGACGGAACAATGCGCAGGCGTGCAAACGTCACCGGCGCGCACACTCGCAGTCTTCCCGACAGACTTGCGCCCGAGATACGCACGGCGAGTTCGGCCTCGTCAGCTTCCTCAATGACGCGCTTGGCCCGTTCGTAAAACTTCTGGCCGGCATCCGTGGGCGTGAGGCCGCGTGTCGAGCGCAGCAGCAAGCGCACCCCGAGCCTTTCCTCCAGTTGCGCAATCGACTTCGATACCGCCGGTTGACCCACGTTCAGGCGGCGCGCAGCAGCGGAAAACGACCCGGCCTCGATCACGCCGATGAAGGTCTCCATCGCAATCAATCTATCCATTTCGTCATTCCTCCAGGGAATGAATGATATTCAAGGAGTAACAAAGATGGAACTCAAGCAGGAGCTAGTGGCGTTTCGCGCCGACTACGAGCGTACGGCACCGGCCGAGCGGATTGCGCTCTATAACGCCAAGGTGGAAGAACTGAGAGCGAGCTTCCCGATGGACCGGGTCCTCGCCGTGGGACAGGACGCACCTTATTTTGAGCTGCCCGGCGCGTCGGGGAGGGCGGTTTCGTTCGCGGAAGTTCTTCAGAAGGGCCCCGCCGTTCTGGTGTTCTATCGTGGTGGGTGGTGCCCCTACTGCAACATTCAGCTCAGAGCGTACCAACAGGCGCTGCCGGAAATAGTGCAACTCGGCGCCACCCTGGTTGCCATTTCGCCCCAGTTGCCGGATGGGTCACTCTCCACCGCCGAGCGCAATGCGCTCGACTTCGCGGTTCTGAGCGACGCCGGCAATGGCGTCGCCCAGTCGTTCGGTCTTGTGTATTCGCTTCCGGAGGAACTACGCCAGGCCTTGCGTTCGGTCGACAAAGCGCTGCCGGACATCAACGGTGACGAAAGCTGGGAACTGCCGGTTCCCGCGACCTTTGTGATCGCTAGCAATGGACGTGTCGCTTTGTCCCATGTCGACATTGACTACCGAGGGCGCTGCGAACCCGATGTCGTACTCTCAGCGCTTCGCTCGCTGCAATCGACGGCGTCGAACGTGCGCTCACCTGCCGCTTGAATTACCCAAGCCGCTCGGCTAATCGTTCGTCGAGCCCGCCCAGGTGCCTGGCGTGCGGCCCGCCCACGGCAAACTCGCTTCGAGTTGACCTGCAATACGGAAGAGCCGATCTTCCCGACCTGCTGACGCGACGAACTGCATGCCGATCGGCAGAGCGCTCGCTTCGTCGTTAAAGAGCGGCATCGACATGGCAGGCAATCCGGCTGCGTTGAATACCGGCGTGAATGGCGAGCTGCCGAATACGCGGTCGGTCCATTCGTGCCCGCTCATCGTCTCCGCGCCGAGTGCATACGTGCCGATTCGCGGCGCAAGATCAGGCAAGGTCGGCGTCAGCAACACATCGTAGCGGGAGAAAAACGCTGCCACGCTTCGGGTGACGGCATTACGTAAATCAAGCGCGCGGATGATGTCGATGCCGCCGATTCCGCGTCCCGTTCGATACACCGCGAGGGTCTGCGGTTCGAGTGTGGTCGCGTCGATTTTGCGGCCGGTCACCGCGGCCATGTCGTCGATCCATGCCGCGATGTTGACTGCCCACAGTACCGAGCTTGCGTGAACGAACGCTTCCCAGCTCACGCCTAGCGGCATTTCCGCGTCCTCGACCTCGTGATCCAGCGACGCGCAAAGTTGTGCCGTTGCAGCAAGACGTTCGAGGACCACGGGCTGAGTACGCTGGCCGCCCCAGGCCTGCGACAGCATGCCGATTCGCAAGCTGCCCGGCGGCGTGCTCACCTGGTCGAGATACCGCGATGTGGGCGGTGCGATCGTGAAGGCTTCTCCACCTGTTGCTCCCTGCACGGCGTCGAGCAACGCCGCGCTGTCACGCACCGAGCGACTGACGCCGAGCTGTACCGCAAGGCCGTTGATGGCTTCGTCCAGCGCGGGACCGTTCGAGACGCGGCCACGCGTCGGCTTCAGACCGAACACGCCGGAACTGGCCGATGGAATGCGAATCGACCCGGCTGCATCGGTTGCGTGGGCGAACGGCACGATGCCCGCCGCGACCGCTGCCGCCGCGCCGCCGCTGGAGCCCCCCGCGCCGTGCTCGAGATTCCACGGGTTGCGCGTGGCGCCGCACAGCGCGGATTCCGTCGTGCCGCTCCACGCGAACTCGGGAATTGCCGTGCGTCCGAGCGTGACGAGGCCGGCGCTGCGAAAACGTTGCATCAGAATCGAATCCTCGGTGGGCGTGAAACCTGAGGACAGACGGCTGCCGAATTCGAGTTTCCTGCCCGCCATGGTCACGCCGACGTCCTTGATCAGGAACGGCACGCCCGCGAGCGGCGACCGACGCGCTAGCGCCGGCGCGACATCCGCAATTTCCGGCTGCCATGTTTCGATCACCGCGTTGATCTGCGGGTTCACCGATTCGCAAGCGCGAAGGGCCGTTTCGGCAAGCTCTTGCGGACTGAGTTCGCCGCGACTGACAAGATGGCCCAGACCGACAGCGTCGTAGCTGATGTACTCCGACAGTTTCATCATGGAATGCTCCCAGGCGATGACAAACACGGCGGGGCCGTAGTGCCATCATGTTGAGATACCGGTCGGTATCTTTGTGGGCTGGTATACTGATACCGACTGGTATCACTGTCAAGGCGATATGAAGAAAATCCACAGTAGTGAAAAGCGCGTGAGCGGCTCGGTGAAGTCGGCAACTAGAGCGACGGGGAAGGTGGCCGCCACGGCTCCCGTCAAGCTCGCGGTCAAGCGTGGTGCGAAGGCGAAGGCGTCAGGCGCGGTAAAGCAGGATCCACCGCGCGAGCGTGTACTCGCCGCCGCCACGGAGCTCTTTTATAACGAGGGAATTCGCGCTACTGGCGTCGAAGCGATCGCGGCGCATGCGAGCACCACGAAGATGGCGCTCTATCGTCACTTTCAGTCGAAGGACGCGCTGATCGTCGAATGGTTGCGCCAGGTCACCGCCCACTATTGGGCGGCGTTCGATCGCATCGAAGCGGCTCATGCCGACGATCCGCGCGCGCAGATTCTCGGCTGGGCCACCTTTGCCGCCGACGAAGTGGCGGCGTGGTCGCATCGCGGTTGCCCGTTCATCAATTCGATTGCGGAGTTGCCGGACCGAGATCATCCGGCACGGCAACTGATCGAGGAACATAAGGCGCGGCAGTGGACGCGACTCGCCGGACTGTGCGAAGCGGCGGGTCTCGCTTCGCCGGACGATACCGCGGCCGAGATCATGATGGTTCTCGAGGGCGCGCAGGTTGCGGCGCAGAACAAGTCGGTCGCCGAGATCGGCACCCGGCTACTGCGTATTGTTGAGGCGATTGTGACGCGACAAGCGGCTTGGGCGAATGAAGCGAAGCGGAAGCCGAAGAAAAAATTAACTAGAAGTTAATCCGTGCCGGGCGTGGGTTTCCGAAAGCGGTCACTCACGAGTGTGTTTCGACTATGAACATTCGGGCTTGCTGGGCTTCCTGACGTTCGGCCTTGATCGGCGCATACCTCTCGGAATGGTAGAAGGCTTGCGCCTGGGCGAGAGTCGGAAACTCAAACACGCCAGCCATCGGCAACGGCACCTCGTCCCCCTCCAGAATCTGCGCAACAGGACCGAAATGTAGAATCCGCCCGCCTGCCTCTTCCAGCGCGGCCTGAAAGCGCGGCGCGAGCGCGGCCTGCCTGGCGGAGTCGATGACGCGCAGATTGACGTGTACGTAGGCTGGCATTGTGCCTCCACTAATAATGCATATACATTATTATAGGAAGATGAGGTTGTCAACGAGGTCGATATGAAGGGTTTAGATCGCGAATCTTTGATGGGCGTCGAAGCGGAGTGTCCGGGCTTCCAGGCTCGTGTAACGGCGCGTGCACTCACGCGGTACTACAACGCGTGCCTCAAGCCGCTTGGGCTGACGGCCGAGCAATTCAGCCTTCTGGTTGGGATCGGCGCAGCCGAGGGCACGACGCTCGTCGACCTCGCGGATAAAGCCGGGGTCGATCCAACGACCCTCAGCCGAAATGTTCAGAATCTGGAAAGCCGAGATCTGGTCCGCGCTACAGGCGGACGTGGCCGTGCCGGAAAGCGGCTAGCGTTGACGGCATCCGGGCGTCGACTCATGGCCGATGCGTTCCCGGTGTGGAAGATGGCCAAGGCGGAACTCGCCGGTCGCATGGGCGATGAAAAACTTCGTTCGGCAAGGCAGGCGATGGCTGAGCTAGCCCAGGCCGCGGAATCCTCGTGTGCGTAGCATGGCTTTGGTGGGGCGAGGTTCGAGGTCAGTGTCGGTGACTTCGAGCCGAATGCAATAGGCGTCGTTCAGGTCGGTTTCGATCAATCCCGGAGAGTCTTCCGCAAGAAGATCCTCGAATGACCGAGCGGATAATCGGGCAATTCACCAAACGGAACGTAACCAAGGCGCTCGTAAAACGGCTTCGCCTGAAAGTCGTGCGTATCGAGCCATGCACTATGGCAGTCTCGTGATAGCGCTTCCTCTTCGGCCAACTGCATGAGGTGCTTTCCTACGCCCGCGCCTCGGGCCTTTTCAGGGACGACGAGGAGGTCGATGTGAAGCCATCCATAAGCTGTTGCGCCCCATAGCCCGCCGACAACCTCATCTGTATCGTCGGTCAGCGTGATTACAAGAAGGCGAAAGTTGTTCGGACCAGCTTGGCTCTCGTTGAATCGCCCAAGCGGGGCGGCGATTCGCGCGCGGACCGTGGTGTCTGCAGCGTCAGTCAGGGCGTATCTGAACGTCATTGAATGTTTCCCGTTGTTATCGATTGTCAAAAAACGGATTGTTGTTGGTTCAGCGGTGGTGGTTACGCGTCAGAATACTTTAAGCGAACAGCAGTCGGCTGCGTTGTTTCCGAAAAACGGACCAACGCTATTAGGTTGTTGGATTCGTCAAAGTACATCTGCAGGTTGAATTCGACCATGACCGCCTATAGCTCAATATCCTTGGTCGCAAGTGCGGCGCGTCGGACAACGATTTCGAAACCCCGCGGTACTTTTATCCGCATTTGGCTAGAGCAAATGGCTAACGGGTGTCGACGATCTTCAGTGTGGTGTCGAACGGCCGTTTCTGGCAGCCGAACACGGGTTTCTGGTCGGCGCAGGCGATCGTCGCTCGCACCGTGTGGTGGACTTCCGTAGTCGACCCACAAGGAACAGTTAACTTTCTCAACAACGGACGTTACACACCGCAAGTCTTAGGCTTCCGAGGCGTTTTCCATTCCGAAGCGTCACTATGCGATTACGCGTGGCGTCACGGGCCTGTCGAGCCGCAGCGATCTGTCGACTTACGCCCGCCAATTGCGTGTGGTCGCAGTCGGCGACAATGTGAACGCCGCCGATGCAATGGCGGCCTATCTTCAACGGAAAAGACTGATTGCCGTGTCGCCTACAGCGGTGTCGAAGCCATCGCCGGCGGCCGATAAGCACGCCTCATGCTTCCTCGATCCGCGCACCCCACTACACGAACGCAGAAGTCCTCGCGATTTCTTGCCTTTTTCCAGTCAATGGCGAGCAGCACGAGCGTCGGCGAAAGATAACTGCGACGAACACATTCTTCGAAGCACTCCGCGGTTCGGGCGGAGGAACGGTGTGGAGTGCAAGCGGTGGCGGATTCGTGTCGGATCAAAAGCGCGGATTTGCGAGCACGTAGAACAGCCCGGCCGACATGGCCATCGTCACCGGCAGCGTCACAAGCCAAGTCAGCGCGATGCGCAGGAGCATGCCACCTTGCACGCCCTGACCGCCTGCGGCCATCGTGCCGGCGATGCCGGACGTAACGATATGCGTCGTGCTCACCGGCAAACCCGTGAAGCCGGCCGTGCCGATCAGAATCGAGCCGACCAGTTCCGCGCTCGCGCCTTGGCCTGGCGTCATATGCTGCTTGCCGAGCCGTTCGCCGAGCGTGCGTACGACTCGCTTGTAGCCGACCATCGTCCCGATACCGAGACACAACGCGCTCAGCATACGAACCCAGAGCGGCGCGTATTCGACAGGCTCGCTCATGTCCTTCATCAGATCGGCCGCCTGCTTCTTTTCCTGCTCGCTGGCGCTTTTGGCTTCGCTGACGTGCTTGAGTTGCGACACCACTTCGTAGATGTCGCCACGCAATTGCGAGCGCGTGGCGCGTTCGCCGTCCTGTCCGGACGCGCCCGATTTGAGTTCCGACGCCTGCGTTTCCAGTTCGGACTGCGCTTTCTGCAAGGCGGTGGCCGCCTTGAGTGCGTGATCCTTGACGTCGTCGCCATATTTCTGGATGAGTGGTAACGCGGCCGACGCGCGCTGTCCGAGTTGTGTCAACTGATTCGTTGCTTCCGGGTTTAGTGCATAGCTAGCGGGCAACAGTCCGATGATCGTCAGCATGATCAGGCCGATGCTTTTTTGACCGTCGTTCGTGCCGTGCGAAAAGCTGACCGACGTACACGTGAGAATGAGCAGTCCGCGCAGCCACCACACAGGCGGCTGACCTTCTTTGGGCGGCTCGAACAGATGCCCGCGCCGCACGACGAGGCGAAGCAAGCCATACAGGCCGCCCGCGAGCACGAAGCCGAGCACCGGCGAAACAGCGAGCGCTTCCAGCACCTTGATGATCTGCTGCCAGTCGACGCCCTGGCGGAGATCGCGCGACTTCAGCACCGCGTCCGCCGACGCTACGCCAATCAGCGCACCGATGATGCAATGCGAACTGCTATTCGGGATCGCGAACGCCCAGGTCAAGACGTTCCACAGCAACGCCGACAGAAAGATCGACACAAGCATGGGCACGGCTGGCGAGCCATTGGGCGGCGTGAGGACATCGGGCGGAAGAATCTCGACTAGCGCGTAGGCCACGGCAATGCCGCCGACCAGCACGCCGACGAAGTTCATCAAACCGGACCAAACGACGGCCTGCACGGGCTTGAGCGACTGCGTGTAAATCACGGTCGCGACGGCGTTGGACGAATCGTGGAAACCGTTGGTGGCTTCGAATGCCAGCACCATCACGAAGCAAACAACCAGCATGACGATGACGACGCTGGACGACGGCATGAAATGAACGAGCATTCGCACTCCCGCAAAGAGTTGGGGGACAAACTCGCGGATGTCGGCCTGTTGCTCCGTGAAGGCGAACGGTTGATCGTAGACGGCGATGATGAACGTTTTAAGTCGGTAAAGGAGCCCGTCAGCCCGCGACGTGTCGGACTTACCGCAACCATTACATTCGCATTGCAGCGTTAGGCGCAAATTCAGGGACAGCCATTCATGTTAATAGCGGTCGATTAATTCTTATGATCTTTTCAAAATCGGCTAGAGCGACAAGGTTTTACTCAACACTCGGCGGCGCTGAAAAGCAGACCTGTTGTGCATTTTTTGCACAAGACAACTCGCCGCTATCGGTGGCACTGTTGAGCGTGCCTCCGTACCCATCAAACCTCATAGAGGTTCCCCGTCAAGGACTGACTGTGGGTGCGCCGGCATGCGATTGTTATCAATCTACGCGACAGCAACGAGTGGCCGAAAATGGCCGCTCGGCGACCACCATTATCCGGGGGCAGACGCTCACACCTTCACAGTGTCTTCACGGCGGTGGCAGCGAGCGATCGGTCTTGCAACGCTTGAGCGGAAGCAGCTTTGCGGAGTAAAGCCGTAAGGCTTTACCGGTGCCTTTGTCGACATCCATATCAATGCAGGCGCATCCGTAGCCATGCCCGCCCGCATTGGTGACGACCCAATCACCAGACGTCATGTCAGGAAGATCGTCGAACCCCGGAACCGGGCTGTCTCCCATAACAGAAAGAGTCCAGCTTCCATCCTTGTCGTCGAGCCACCAGTTGGCGGGCGTCGGGTTCTGCAACCAACCACAGCGACTTCCCCGGGTACCCGCAACCGCATGGGTGCCGAACGATGCAATCAAGATGTAAACGAAAGACGCGCGTACTACGTGACGAAAACACATGACAGAGAAAATCCCGACTGATGGTATGTTGGATGCGTTGACCACACTGACCGGACACTCGATTTTTTGACGCCACCCGTGCAGATATGCCGACGGTTCATTGCAGCTCGGATAAGCCTGACATATGTTGATTTTTGCGCTGGCCAACCTGTGCCTCGTGCGATTGGCCCAAGCCGACCCTGTAAACGGCCGTTCGGCCGTCCACTTAGCGGACGTTCAATGCCGTCATCAGATCTCGACAGTAATCGGCCGCATGGCCACCCCCGCACCTCCAGCCATCAATCGCGAAATTCTGCTGCTGTCGACGTCAAGAACGACTTGGATGACGCTCGGCGACGGCGGCTGCATCAAGCGGCCCTGTTCAATGGCTATTTCCGTGTCGCTCACACCCATACGCTCGTATAGAAAGCACGCCAGAGGCCCAGCTGCCGTTCCCGTCGCCGACTCTTCGGCAATTCCGAAACGTGGCGCGAACATGCGGGCTCCAGCGTGGCGACCCGGTACTTTCGTCGTGGTCGAGAATACGTAATAACCAACCAAGTCGAGGTCGTCGCTGATCGATTCGACAGATCGCTGGTCCGGACGGATCGCGGCCACGGACCGCTCATCCGGTAATGCAACCATCAGAAAGCTGTTGCCCGTGTTGACTACTGTCGGGCTCGCCGTGCTGTAGATTTGGCCCGTCGATACGCCCATCGACTGTGCGATTTTTTCGGCGAGTTGGGACCCCCATTCGATTGTGCGATAGGTCGGGGAACGCTGTTCCATCAGAACGGTATTGCCATCAATTGCGATGTCCCTACATCCGTCGATCGTCTCCTTTGACGACCTGCCATCACTAACTCTGCCGAGTTGTCTCAAGAGTGAAAACGTGGCAATAGTGGCATGGCCGCAATGAGCAATCTGCCGCGTTGGTGTGAAAAATTCCAACTTGATCGTCGCGACATTCGATTTCGACACGAATGCAGTTTCCGATAGTGCGGCCTGCTGGGCGACATGCAACTTCTGCTTCACGGTGAGTTCATCCGCATCGATCACCACGCCGGCGGGATTTCCCCCGGTTTTTCCGTCTGTCAAAGCATTGACGATTTGTACTTCAACCCGCATTAGTCCTCCCGATAGACGAAACTTAGATAAAGAAGGGCGAGGCCACGCGCCTCGCGTGCATGCCGACGCTATAGGGTGATTGCACCCCGGCCAAGCTCAATGACACGTCCACCGACACGGATTTCGCCGCTCTCAGTCACTAAAAGCCGCAGCACACTGGGGCGACCTACCGCTTCGCCCTGTTCAATCTCAAATGCCGCCGGCAATTTGCCCTCATTGGCGAGCAGCCAACCGCCCAGGTTTGCGCAAGCTGAACCCGTGCCAGGGTCCTCCGAAATGCCTCCGCTTTGCTTTGCAAAGAAATAACGCGAGAGCACTCTTCCCGGCCGGGCAGAATCGAATGCGAACACGTAGGCAGTTTTTCTGCCGAGACTGCTTTGCGGCCAAATATCCAAACGTGCGCTGTCGGGCCGTGCACGGCGAACCGCGTCCGTACTGTTCAGAGCGAGCAGTAACTGCTCTGAACCTGTATTGACCCATACGGGCGACGTGAGAAAATCGTTTTCGTTCACGCCGAGCAGCGATGCAATTTCTCCGTCGGTCAAGGTACTGGCTGCTGTTCTCGGCTTGCCTGCATGCGGCGCTGCGAAGGTCCACACGTCCTAGTGTGCGCTTACCGGTATAACCCCCGCCTTGAACTCGAGAGTGAGGCTGTCACCGGTCTGGAGGACGTCTCGCACTACTTGCACAGTGCCGAGCGCCGGATGTCCGGCAAATGGCATTTCATAGCCTGGCGTGAAAACACGAACCTGCGCGCTTGCACGATCTGAAGGTAAAACAAACGTTGTTTCGGAAAGGTTGAAATGGGCGGCAAGAGCAAGCATTGTCAAATCGTCTAAGCCCCGTGCATCTTCGAACACGCACAACGGATTACCGCCAAAAGTAGACTCGGCAAACACATTTAGTAGGCGGAATGCGTAGGGCTTCATTCAATGGTTACCTTGGTGACAGATCGGCAATCGGCTATTGCGACATACTACCGGAGCAACCACTGTGGGATGTCGGACATCGCGCAGTTATCGACGATCAAATCACACCGATATCGACTCGCATCCAGACGCGGACGCCGATACCCCGAATATATGTGCCGCAGCATTGTTGACGATCTTGGTCATCGCGCCAAGTGACCGCTTCTGGCCGCTGTCTGCCTGACGGGATCGGCGCCATGTCACCCCTGAACGGCGGTTCACGCCATCCGGCGCCAGACCTCTAGTTCGCGGGTTTGGCACACTGCGCCGATGCATCATGGGCCTCAGATGGCCCGTAATTGAACAGCGGCTAATGGCGTCTCAAGAATTTCATCATCAATCTTTTCGACTCGATAAGCGGTCGAACCGGCCGCCCAAGAGACCGTCCTCTCGACCTCTCGATCCGCAAACAGCACAGCAGCGCGATCGTCGATAGCCAGGGTCGGTGGCATCCTTCCAAGACGCATTTCCGATAGAAAATTAATGCGTCGCTCTGGAATATTTATGTTGCTGTAATGGGCTGCGCAAGCTCCTTGAATCAGGCCTAGGCCCCGCTGCAAGCCGTAATTCCCCTGTTCGAACGGCCCACCTAAGCCCGTCTCAAACCAACACATAGCGCCTGCGCTCATACCGGCGAGGAGAATGCCCTGGTCCCACGCTTCCGAAAGAGTGCCATCCAAACTCCACTCGCGCCAAACCGCCAGCGCCGACCGGAGATGTCCACCACCAACGAATATTGCGTCTTGACTCAGAAGCCGTTGCTTATAGTCGGTGTACGGAATTACGTTGGAACCCCATCCGTTGAAGAACGAGAGATTTGACGTTTCGAAGCCTAGAGCTCCATAGGCGGCATGGAACTTGTCGATCTGCCCGGCGTTATCTCCGCTCGGAGTTGGAATAAAACAGATTCGCGGGCGAGACTTTCCCAACAACTCGTATATGTAGGCGTCGATGGGCGACGGCTCCTTTTCGGTCGTAAATCCGCCGCCACCAATTGCAAGAATCCGCCGCATTTATCCTCGCTTCCTATGGAAAGGTGCTCGCATCGTTGACGATCTACGAGCCAAAGTCGATTGGCCGCTCTTGCCCGCCTTCGGAAGCTCCTCGTCGGGGCGCGCGTCAAAATACTTCGAACGAACACCAGTCGGGCACAAACCCCTCGAAGATAAAAAAATCGTCGATGTATGTCAGACCAAGATTTTCCAATGACCTCATGCACTCGTCGGCTGCATCGCCTCCGAAAAACGGACCAAGCGATATCAGACTATTGGATTCGTCAAAGTACGTCCCAAAATTGAATTCGGCCATAACCGTCGATAGGTCTACATTCTTGGCCGCGAGCGCAGCCCGTTGGACAACGATTCCGAAATCTCTCGATACTTTCATCGTTATTTAGCCAGGGCAGACGGGTCCCCGCGATTGTCGACGATTTTGCGGCCCAGGTCGATTGTCCCTTCCTGGCCGACCCCGGTCCGACACAGACCTCGATGGAGCACCAATCGTCACAAATATGCGATCGGCATAAATCGACCCTGAAGGGACTTTCGATTCGCCCGATAGCGGCCGTTAAAAAGCTGTCGTATGGTCGCTTATACTTTGTCGTCCACTACAAACAAAAGCCGCCCGCATGAACCCGGTTCCACAAGATTTGCGAGCAGACTTCATAAGGCGCTTGCAGTCTCGCTACGACCAGACAGGTCCAGCGTCGTTGCTTTCGGTACACGACCTCGAACATTGGACCGAGATTGTTGGATCGACGAGGCGTGAAGCATACAACGCGTTAGCTCGGCAGCTGGCAGTTGGGTTTCACGAGGGCCGACTTCCCTTCTGGTTTTGTGACGCGGTAGCGATCGCTGTTGTCGGCTTCGTGTATGACGATTTTGCCTCGCACGGAGAAGACGCTTGGCCCAGGTTCTTTAACGAAGTCTATTTAGCCTTCGACGCCGGCGAAGTTGGTCGAACCGGAGAGGACCCGGTCGAGAAATACACGCGGCCGATGATAGCGAAAATTGTCCACGAATTAGAAAACGGCGCCGGATGACTGTTCCTGGCCGAAGTGGGATCTACAGGCCGAGAATCGTGATGCACTTATAGTCGTACTGACTGTCAGTGGTCCACGTCTCAATTTGCGATATCAGCGCACCGAGCGCGACACAATTCTCGTTCAGATTCTCAGCAAATCTATTTTTTGAATCGGTGAAGAGGAAGCCGATACGCTCGAGCATGGCCGGTCGGAGGGTCTCGACTTCCAGCCCACTTCGGATGTCCGTGAGGGCATTGATTATCTTCTCCCAGTCAGGCATCCAAATCTGAGTGAAAGCATAGTGATCGTAAGTCGGTGTGTATTTTTCGATCGTCGGTTCGATATACCCAAACACCTCTTCCTCGAAGAACAGCGAGCCATCATTCCAGCATCGATTTGAGTAGGCGCCTGCCATCACTTCGACATAGGCAGTACCTTCCAGCGATGCGCGGTCAGTGATTGCCCGGAACGGGCTAGCCGTACTCATTGATTGGCTCCTCCAGAATGTACGGAATCTGGATTGTGAGCGATCCGGCCAACGATGTCGACCGGCCGCTCTTGGCCGAACGGAGACGAATGACGACCGGCCTGGGCGACGAACCCAGTCGTCACGGCATTCAGGCCGAGCCGGTACATGTCGCAGAGAAACTGAGAAAGAGAAGCGTACCGAGAAGAAAACCTGCCAGTCCGATCGCACTAACGCCTTTGACGACACGCGAGCAGCGTGGCGTAGCGAGGTGTAAGCCCAGAAACCCACCACCAAATGAGCCAAACCTTGGAGCACGATCTTGTACAACTCGCACAACGGAATCAATGGAACAAGCTGATTCTGGATCGAGCATCACAGCTTGGTTTTTCGGATTGGTGGTTAACCGCCGGTTGCATCGCACAGTCGATATGGAATCTGGCTTCCGGTCGTGACGTTCACGCGGGCATCCGGGACTACGATCTTTTCTACTACGACCCAGATACGTCATGGGAGGCGGAAGACGCCGTGATTGAAAAAGCCCGGCGCCTGTTTGCGGATATCCCCGTCGAAGTACAAGTTCGCAACCAGGCCCGCGTACCGGTCTGGTACCAGACCAAATTTGGCGTTCCGTTTGGTGCCGTAAGCCGTGCGTCGGATGGGATCGATCGATTTCCCTGTGCGACGGTTGCAGTGGGTATCCGACGCCGCGAAGAGGGCCACGAGATTTACTCGCCCTTTGGTTTGCGAGACCTTTTTGAAGGACGCTTGAAGCCGAACAGGCTACTGCCCATACCTGATGTGTACGCCGAGAAAACCGAGCGTTGGCTGCGCGAGTGGCCGCATCTGTTGCGAGACTCCTGGTAGGTATCAGCTAAAATCACCGCAGTCGAGGCGGCCCCAACACTTAAGGCCGGGAAAACACATTGACGAGATTCCCATCCGGGTCACGCAATAGAAGCGAGCGATTTCCCCACGGCATCATCGTCGTCGGCATCACGACGGGTGTCCCCAACGCATTCATCCGTTCGAACACCGCGTCGACGTCCGCCACTTCGAACTCCAGAATCGCCGACTGATTCGCAGCCGCAATGGCCGCACCGGCATTAAAGCGCTGGATCAGAAGCTCGGACGAAATCGCAAGCACCGCGCCGTCGAATCGCATTTCGGCAAATCCATCGGCCGGCCGTGCGGCTTCGATACCGGAAAGCATTTGATAAAACTCGATTAGCCCATCGAGATTCTGGGTGACGACACGAACAGAGGCGAACTTCATGGTGAGCTCCTGGCTAAGAAAGGAGCCTCAGCTTAAAGGCCGACACTGTCAGATTCTGGCAGTATGGTGCGGCTTGCTACATCGTTGGCCTTTCGCCACTCGCGCAGCAGCGTCGATCGTCTTTTCGGGTAACGCTCTTCGATTTGCTCAACGGCCGAGATCCGGTCCGAGCGGAAATTCCGAAAGTCTGCCCGAAGCTCGCACCAGCACATTAGCACGCGGGCCTGGTCGAAATAGACCAGTGCAAAGGGCCAAACTACACGCTGCGAGTGAGTGTCGCTGCCATCCACGTAAGTGATATTGAGCTTTTGCTCTGCGCGGACTGCGGCACGTAGAAGATCCGTGGAAACGTTGTGGGCAGGTCTTTTCAACGGCGCGCCCACTAGCAGCGATGACTCTTCCAACTCGCGACGCAGTTCCATGGGCAGTACGGCAGCAACCTTCGCCAGTGTGCTCAGCGCGCCGGCCGACAACGTCTTGTCGCCGCGATCCGCGACCCAGCGCATGCCAAGAACCAGCGCGTCGAGTTCCTCTGAACTGAACATCATGGGCGGCAGCATGAAACTTGGTTTCATCACATAGCCCACGCCCGGTTCCCCTTCGATCATCGCGCCTTGCGCTTGCAAACTGGCGATGTCCCGATACAGCGTGCGGATGCTCACACCGAGTTCATCGGCCAATACCTGGGCGCTCACGGGGCGTCGATAGCGCCGCAACACTTGCAAGAGGTGAAGGAGACGTTCGGAGCGGGTCATACGTTGATCCTGATATCGACACACAAGCAGATCGACGCCAGCAGTCGGTTACTGCGAACCGAATGCAATAGGCGTTGTTCAGCGGATATCGGATTGTTGACGATCTATGCGGCGCTGTCGAGCTCACCTAATCCCTCCTGGTTGACGCCGTCACACCCCATCGCATAGCATCGCGGTTAGCGGTGCAGGCCGCTTCCGGGTCCGCGGAAAGGGTTGAACCCACCTGTAGGAGCGCTTCAACTATCTCACCATCCTTTGTGCTGGCGGTATTGCGGACCTTCGGCCATCAAATGCACGAGGATCCGTCATGAACAAGTTGCCTCCCAAGGCCAATCTCGACCATTTGAAGAAGCAGGCGAAAGAGCTGTTGCGCCTCTACCGCAACGGCAACGCCACCGCAGTCGAACGCTTCGTCCTTCATCTTCCCGCCGCCGCGCGCCGCACTGAGAAAGAAGTGCTGGCGCTTCAACTTCGCCTGCACGATGCGCAGTCCTGCATCGCGCGCGAGTACGGTTTTTCTTCCTGGGCGGATCTCGCCGCGTATGTCGAGGCCAGCGCTTTCGCGCATCACGAACAGGCCATGCTGAACCGCCGCTGGCTGAGGCTGACCTATGGCGGCGACGTAACCGGCAGCTACGACGCGGCACGGCCACGCGTTGCCGCCCAACTCTTACGGGACCACGCCGACCTTCTCACCAGCGACCCCTACGCGGCCTGCGCAATGGGACGTCTCGACGTGATCTCGCGGACGATAACCGCCGATCCCGATTGGATCAACCGCGCGGGCGGCGCGCTCAACCTTCCGCCGCTCGTCGCGGTGACCCACTCATGCCTGGGACGGCTGCCGGAATTCGCCGCAGCACTACGCGAATGTGCACTTTATTTCTTGCGCACTGGGGCTAATCCAAACCAGCGTATCGGCAATCGCTTGCCACCGGCTTCCCTCGCAACGCCTGACGACACGGAACCTTTATCCGCCCTCTACGGCGCGGCCGGCGTGCTCCGCGATCCGGTTCTCACCGAGATGCTTCTCACGGCCGGCGCCGATCCCAATGATGGTGAATCGCTCTATCACTCGCTTGAAAATCCCGACTGCACGCGTCTGCTGCTGCAGCATGGCGCGCGTGTCGCCGGCACGAATGCCGTGTGGCGCGCGCTCGACATGCCGGAACCGGCCGCGCTCGAACTGCTGCTGGCTCACGGCGGCGACGCCAACGAGCCGGCCGGACCGGGCGTGACGCACACCTGGCGAACTCCGCTGCTGCGTGCGATCGCGGTGCGCCGATCACGCGGACATATTGCCGCGTTGCTGACGGCGGGCGCCGATGCGACGGCGCGAACGGGCGCCGGCATCAGTGCTTACCGACTGGCGACGCAAGTGGGTCTACCGGAGGTCACCGAGTTGCTGCGCGCCCATGGCGTGCAGGAAGACCTCACCGCGGATGACGACTTCATCGCCGCCTGTGGCCGCGCCGACGCGACCGAGGCGCGACGGATTCAGGCTCACTATCCGGGGTTGCCGGGCTCGCTGTCGGACGACCAGCTCCGGTTAATGCCCGACGCCGCGGCATGGGGATCGAGCGCCGCGGTCAAGGTCATGGTCGAACTCGGTTGGCCGATTGCCGCGCGTGGAGGAGACTGGGACGCAACGGCGCTCAACCACGCCGTCTTTCATGGCGACGCGGAGCTGACTGCCTTTCTGCTCGCGCACGGCGCGAACTGGCGTGAGCGCCACGGCTATGGCGACGACGTGCTCGGCACGCTGTCCTGGGCTTCGCTCGGCGAGCCGGGCGGCTCGGACAATCCGGATTGGATCGGCTGTGCTCGCGCGCTGAAGGTTCATGGCCTTCCACCTGTGGAGCAGGATCCGGCGGATCCGGAGCGGCTCATCATTGAAGGTCGGGTGAGGCGGTTTTCCGAAGCGGTGACGGAAGTCTTGCTGGGCGACAGCGGCGCGACTTCCGAAGCGAGCTGAATCGAGCTGAATCGAACTGACGCGACTCGCTCTTTGCCAACCACGCCGTAGCAATCGCCATCGTTTAGCACGACGGCGGCGCTGGCCATGCCGCAAAGCATCGGCCAGCGCCGCGTGTCGTCACTACCGCTGCGCAGCTTAGCCGATCGGCCAGTTGAGCACGGCGATGCCGTCGTTGTAGTCGCCGTCGCTACCATCTTCCGAGCCGACCAGCGCGAAATTCAACTTGTTCGTGAGCGTTGTCTGAACCGACACGAGGTCCGACTGCCGGCCGTTGACCGACACCTTGATCTGCACGGCGCCGTGGCCCGAATTGAGCACTTGCGTGCCGATGACCTTGTTGTCGGTGCTTTGACCGTTGAACGTAGCGCGGACCTCGTTGTCAACGAAGACCTGGATCGTTTGAACATTGGACGAATTAGCGAAACCCGTCACACCAAAACGGATGTTTGCAGGGAGGTTGAATACGCCTTGCTGAGCCATGTGTTTCTCCAGGAAAGGGAGCGTTTCCCACATTACGCGAGCCGACATCGGAAGCGTCATTCAGGCTCGAACGGGCGCGCGGATCGAAGACCGTCACAGCGTGGAGATCGCGGAATCACGCTGTCGCCGACGTAATGTAGACACGTTGCCTGGGTCACGTAGCTATCAAGGTGAGCAGGTCCGCGGCACTGTCACATTGCCGGGATTCCTGTCGATGCAGCCGAAGCGGGCATTGAAGATGCTTGTGAAGCCGCCTGCATTTCAGGTCGGCTTGTCTCTGCCGGATGGCGACTGTCGATGAGACGCGTGGTCGGCGATCAGCCGTCGCATGGTGGCGAGCAGCAGGGGACCCTCCACTGGCTTACGCAGGAAACCGTCATAGCTGACGAAGGCGGGCGGACTCGGCTCGCCGGAAACGAGGATGAATGCGACGTCGGGTATGTCCGGCAGCGTGCGCAACTGGTGACACAGTTCGCTGCCCGACATGACCGGCATGCGCCAGTCCGCCACCACGATATCGACAGGGAAATCGATGAACTGGGCCAACGCCAACTGGCCGTTGCTTGCCATCGTGACTTCATATCCGTCGGCGGCGCAGCAGGCGCTCCATGCGGCCAACGCTTCCAGATCGTCATCTACCAGCAGAACACTTGCCATACCGAACTCTTCTCCATCTCTGACCTCCTAATTGGTCAGTTTTAAGCGCCGGAAGTTCGGCGCCTGCGCCGATCGACGTTGCCGATTTTTATGCCGCAGCGCGGCCATCAAAATATCCTAAAAAAGGATCATTTCGATCAGATTAATTCATTTTTTTAGATGGGTAGTCGTGCGTATGCTTCAGGCATTGGGAACACCGCAGGCGGCCGGCTTCGACCGACACACCGCTCGCGCATCCCGGCAAATTCGAGGAAATACGTCATGTCCATTCCTGCCAACGCCCTCAACGCAGCGTCGCTGCATTCGGATCCGCATAGTTACGCGGCGCGCAACGGCGCCTACTGGCAACGTAACCTGGCGGTCTGCGTGTTTGGGTCGTTCACGACGCTGGTGAGCCTGAGCATGCTGCTGCCGTTTCTGCCGTTGTACGTGGAGCAGCTCGGCATCCATTCGCCGGGCGCGATCGTACAGTGGTCGGGCGTGGCATTCGGCGCGACGTTTTTCGGCACGGCCGTCACCGCGCCGCTTTGGGGGCGTCTCGCCGGTCGCTATGGCCGCAAGCCGATGCTCGTGCGTGCGGCGATCGGCATGGCGGTCGTGATGTCGTTGATCGGCCTCGCTCACAACGTGACCGAGCTCGTCGTGTTGCGTCTCGCGGCCGGGTTGATCGGCGGCTACGCGTCGGCATCGATCGTCATGATCGGAACCCAGGTGCCGCGCGAGCGTGCCGGCTGGGCGCTCGGCGTGCTGTCGACCGGTGCGTTGGCCGGCAATCTGATCGGGCCGCTGGTGGGCGGCTTTCTGCCGACGTGGGTGGGAATTCGCGGCACGTTCTTCGTCGGCGGCGCGATGATCGCCGTGGCGGCCGTCGCGACGATCTTGCTGGTGCGCGAAAATTTCAACAGCGCCGTCGACGCAAAAGCAAAGCCGGTCGCGAAAGAACAGTCTGGTGTGAAGCCGAATCGCGCGGTGATTCCCGCGCTGCTCGTTACGGCGATGATGGTGCTGCTTGCCAATATGTCCATCGAACCGATCATCACGGTGTATATCGGCGGCTTGGGCGTGCCGCATGCGGATCTCGCGCGCGTGGCCGGCATCGTGATGGCGTGCTCGGCGTTCGGCAGCATGCTGACCGCTTCGCGGCTTGGGGCGCTCGCGGACCGGGTTGGTAGCTGGAACGTGATTATTGGCTGCCTGATCGCCACGGCGCTGGTGATGTTGCCGCAAGCGTTCGTTACGCACTGGTGGCAATTGGCCGCGCTGCGCGGAATCATGGGCATGACGATCGCCGGCCTGTTGCCTTCCATCGCGAAACTGGTGCGCCATTCGGTCGACGAACAAAGCTCCGGCACGACCTTGGGCTATCTGCAGTCGGCGCAATTCACCGGGCAAGTTGTTGGGCCGTTGATCGGCGGAAGTATTGGCGCGCACATTGGCCTGCAACCGGTATTTTTCGTGACCGCTTCGCTGCTCGTGTTGTGTGCGGGCCTCAATCAGTGGATGCGCAGCCGGGCTGCGTGATGTGAGAGGATAGCCAGCTTGTCGACGCATGCGAAAAGCTTTACACCAACTACCGGATTCCTATGAAAACGCCACGCCCCGTTGCGCTTGTCACCGGCTCGACCTCCGGTATCGGCGCCGCCATTGCCCGACGGCTTTCGCAAGACGGTTTCTCCGTGGTCGTGCATTCGCGCAGTTCGGCGGAAGCGGGGCAGGCTCTCGCGAACGAACTCGAATCCGCCCTCTACGTCCAGGCTGATCTTGCCGACGACGCCGACAGGGTGAGGCTCGTTCGCGAAGCCATCGACGCCTGGGGACAGCTCGACGTCCTGGTGAACAACGCGGGGATTAGCCGCGTGATTCCGCACGCGGACCTGGCCGCCGCGACGCCCGCCATCTGGCAGGAACTGCACGAAGTCAACGTTGTGGCGCCGTTCCGGCTGGTAGCCGAGGCGGAGTCGGCACTGCGCGCGGCGGCTCAGCGCGGCCGCGCCGGCAGCGTGGTGAACGTGAGTTCCCATGCCGGCGTGCGTCCCAAGGGCGCCTCGATTCCGTATGCCGCGAGCAAGGCCGCGTTGAACCACATGACCCGCCTGCTCGCGCTGTCGCTGGGACCGGAGATTCGCGTGAACGCGGTCGCGCCGGGTCTCGTCGATACGCCGCTGACCGCCGACTGGACACAGGCGCAACAACTCTGGAAGGAACGCTCGCCCATGCGTCGAGCCGCCAGCCCCGACGATATCGCCCAGGCCGTCGCCATGCTGGTGGCCTCGGACTACCTGACGGGCGAGATTCTGCTCTCAGACGGTGGGTTGAATCTCACATAGTGAGTTTGAGGGCGCGTTTTCCGAAAGCTTGCCGATAGCGAGCGATACCGCGAAATAGGCCGTAATTTCAGGCATTTCCTGATTCAGGTTATGCGCGTTGATGCCGTTATACAGCGACAACCCTCTGCCGGTCGACGCATTCCGCGCGATGCCAGCGAGGTTGAGCTTGGCGCGGGGGAATGACCTCGCGCTAGCAGGCGACGGAGAAAACCGCGTGAATCGACTTAGCTTGAATACGAAACTGTGGCTGGCCTTATTGATCACGTGGCTCGGCCTGCTGCTTCTAGGCGGTTGGGCGGCGTGGCAATCGCGCAGCACCATGTTGTCGGATCGCAAGGCGGCGGTGCAGAACGTCGTCGAATCCGCGTACGGCATCGTGGCCGATTACGCCAGGCTGGCCGACCAGCACGAACTCACGCTGGATCAGGCGAAACAGCAGGCCATGGCGCGCCTGTCGGTGATGCGCTATCCGGGCAACGGCTACATGATCATCACGACGGCGACGCCGGTCGTCATCATGCATCCGACGCTCGCGGATCTGCGCAACAAGGACGTGACCCATTACGCGGATACCGACGGCAAGCTGCTGTTCGTCGACATGGTCAAAGTCGCTCAGGCTCAGGGGCAAGGTTTCGTCGACTATATGGCGCGGTTGCCGGGCAAAACGGAGCACGTGCCGAAGATCAGCTTCGTCAAACGCTTCGAGCCGTGGGACTGGTATCTGATTTCAGGCGTCTACGTGGACGACATCAACACGGCGTTTCGCAACGCGCTGCTGGGTTATCTGCTCACCATTCTCGTGACCGGCAGCTTCAGCACGATCGCGCTGGTGCTGATCATTCGCAATGTGAAGCGCAGTCTTGGCGGTGAACCGGCCTACGCGGCGCAGGTGGCGGAAACCATCGCCGACGGCGATCTGTCGCGCACGGTTTCGATCGGCAAGGAAGATCAGCAAAGCATGCTGTTCGCGATGCAGCGCATGCAACATCGTCTCGCCGATACGATCCGGCGTATTCGCGGCGGCACCGAAACGATTACGGTCGCGGCCGAGGAAATCGCCGCGGGCAATCTCGACCTGTCGGCGCGTACGGAACAGCAGGCGTCTTCGTTGGGCGAAACCGCGGCCAGCATGGAGCAACTCACCGCGACCGTGAAGCAGAACGCCGACAACGCCGTGCAGGCCAACCAGATGGCGCGCAACGCGTCGAAGCTGGCCGGCGACGGCGGTCATGTCGTGCAGGAGGTCGTCGCGAACATGCAGAACATCGCGACGAGTTCGGCGCGTGTGGTCGACATCATCGCGGTGATCGAAAGCATCGCGTTTCAGACCAATATTCTCGCGTTGAATGCGGCCGTCGAGGCGGCGCGCGCGGGCGAAGAAGGGCGCGGTTTCGCGGTGGTGGCGGGCGAAGTGCGCAATCTCGCGCGCCGCAGTTCCGACGCGGCGAAAGAGATCAAGAGCCTGATCGAGGACTCGGTGGAACGCGTCAACGACGGCAAGGCGCTCGTCGAGAAAGCGGGCGGCACGATGCATTCGCTGGTCGATGCCGTGAAGCGCGTGACCGATATCATCAGCGAGATTTCGGCGGCGTCCGAAGAGCAGAGCCGCGGCATCGAGCAGGTCAACGTTGCGATTGCGCAGATGGACGAGACGACCCAGCAGAATGCCGCGATGGTCGAGCAGGCCGCAGCCGCCGCGCAGTCGATGCAGGAACAGGCGCAGATGCTGCGCGATGTGGTCAACGTGTTCCGCCTGGAAGGCGCGACGGCGTGAAGCCCAAGCGGGTAGTTGCGGGTAGTCGCCGACAGGGGCTTGCCGGCAACTAGCTGCAACTGCCGATCGCTACGGCGCCACGAAATCGTTCTGATCCGCGAGCTTGAGGCTCTGGGCAAACATCGACGAATCGCCGCCGAGCGCCGCGCTCGCGCGGGCCGAAGCGCTCAGTAATAGCTTGCAGGAGGCACGCATCGACTCCACGGCGCCGATCCGTTCCCGCGGTCCCGACACGGTCAGCGCGCCGACCAGCTCTCCTCCCAACGCAAGCACCGGCACCGAAATCGACGCGGTGTCCGGATCGCGCTCGCCGTACGACACCGCCCACATCCGATCCCGCACGTCGTCGAAACCCTTCTTGTAGGGCTTGGAAAACGCAAGCAGCACTTTGCCCGACGCGCCGCGATCGATCGGAAAGCGCTCGCCTTCGCGAATCGATACACGTACCGCACGCGCCGGTTCGACACGATGCAGCACGATCCGGTGGCTGCCCTGACGCACATAAAACGACGACGTTTCGCCCGAATCGATTGCGAGTTGCTGAAGCAGCGGCTCGACGACGTGGCGGACATGAAACGACTCCTGATAGATCTGCGCGAGCCGTAACGGTTCGGGGCCAATCGAATAGCGCCCATCTTCGAGCTTGCGCACGAAGCCGCCATGATCGAGCGCGCCGAGCAGGCGCAACAACGTGCTCTTGTAGTAGCCGGTGCGGCGCGCCAGGTCCGCGAGCGATACGCCTTTCTCGCCCGACTCGAACGCGCCGAGTATCGCGAACGCGCGATCGAGCGCCGCGACGCCGCCACCTTTTTCTGAGTCTTCGTTTTGCATGGGAGAAGATCGTTCTGTAGAGCGGACCATGCTAGAAGGCGGGACGGGCGGCGTCAAGGCGGTGAGACGTGGTTCTAATTTTACCCGGATGTAATTGACTGTCTATATTTATCCGGGTATAAATCACGCATTGCTCATTTCCGAGGTCAATGTGGCGACAAATTCACGCTTGAGTTTCGATCTGAACGCCGGCGCAACGGCGCCGGTTGTCGACGAAGTCGATCTCATCGACTTGCCCGTTATAGGAACGCTGCCGCTGGAACTCAACGGCGTGCTGGTGCGCAACGGCCCCAATCCGCTGAGCGGGCGCTTTGCGGGGAACGACGTGTTGTCGTGGTGGCCGGAAGCCGCGATGCTGCATGCCATTTCGTTTCAGCAGGGGCGTGCCGTGCGCTATTGCAATCGCTGGGCACGCACCAGGCGTTGGGCGCAGGCGCAGGATTTCGCGGACGTGTCGCCGATGCTCGACACGAATCCGAACGTTAACGTGCTCGTTCATGCCGGCGAAATCCTGGCGCTCGCGGAAGGCGGCGCGCCGCTGGCCATCACGGCGGGCCTTGATACGCTCGGCGCGGCCCGCTGTCATCCGGGCCTCGTGCAAGGCATGACCGCGCATCCCAAGGTCGATCCACGAACCGGCGAACTGATGACGTTTCGCGCCGGTTGGGAAAAACCGTGGCTGCGCTACGGCGTGAGCGATGCGCACGGCAACACGACAGTCGAGATGGAAATCGAATTGCCGTCCCGGTCTCCTTCGATGATGCACGACATGGCGATCACCGCGACGCGGAGCATCCTGTTCGACCTCAACGTCGCGTACGACTTTTCGATGCTGTCGCGCGGTTATCGCATGCCTTTGCGCTGGCATGACGATCGGCAGGCGCGGATCGGTGCGATGCCGCGTCATGGTGGCGCGATGCGCTGGTTCGACGTGACGTCGTGCATGATCCTGCACGTGGTGAATGCTTACGATGTGGGCGCAACCACTGTCGTTCTGGATGTTGTCCGGTACTCCGAGTTCCTGCGGTTATCGACTAGCGGAGCGGGTTTTCTAGACAACCCGCTCGGCGTGCTGTGGCGTTACGTGATCGATCTCGATCGCGGTACGGTGCTCGAAACGCCGCTCGACGATACGGGCATCGAACTGCCCCGCATCAACGAAACGCGGACCGGTCAGCCCTATCGGTTTCTATACGCGGTCGAGCAACCGACCAATACGGAAATGCGTGGCGTCGTGTGTTATGACCTGGAACGTGGCTCGCAGCAACGCTACGCAGTGCCGGAAGGGGATCAGAACAGCGAGCCCGTATTCGTGCCGCGTCCCGGAGCGACGAGTGAAGATGACGGCTGGCTGCTTGTATGTGTCTACCGGCAGGCGAGCAATACGACCGACGTGGTGATTCTCGATGGCCGGCAAATAGACGGCGATCCGATCGCGACCGTGCGACTGCCGAGGCGAATTCCCGCGGGGTTTCACGGAGCATGGCTGCCGGGGAACGGTTAGGCCGGTTGTCAGGCCGTGGGGTTTGAGAAATCGCTTGATTTGGAAATATTCATTTCCTATACTGCCGCCATGACGACTCACACTCATGCACCGAGAGCCCCCCGTAGTCCTGGCCGTCCTCGTGAATTCGATATGGACATGGCGCTAGACGGCGCCATCAGGATCTTCCGCGAACGGGGATTCCACGCGACGTCGCTCGGCGAGCTGGGCGCCGCGATGAACCTGACGGCGGGCAGTATCTACAAGGCGTTTGCCGATAAGCGCGCGGTGTTTCTTGCCGCATTCGAGCGCTACACTGAGATTCGTCAGGCGAGCTTGCAACGTTCGATCAATGCGGCGGGGTCCGGCCGTGACAAGGTGCTCGCGGTCCTACATTTCTATGCCGAGTCGGCTCACGGAGTCGAAGGCGAGCGCGGGTGTCTGGTCGTGGGCAGTGCCACCGACCTTGCGACCTTCGATAGTGAGGTGGCCGGTCGTATCACCGCCGCCTTGCAGCGTACGGAAAAGCTGTTGGCGGATCTGATCCGGTCAGGTCACAAAGACGGCTCGATTCCTTCGGCCGTTGAGGTTGCATCCACCGCGCGCTTGCTGCTGAGTGTGACGCAAGGATTCAGAATCGTGGGCAAAGCGGGGCGAACCCGCGCGCAAATGATGGCCGCCGCCGATCAGGCGATGCGCCTGTTGAGTTAGTACAAGCTGACTGCCTCCTTCAGATGCCGGGCGGTTTTTTTTTGCTATTTAGGAAGTGAATATTTCCTAACTATTTTTCTTCATCAAGCACTGATCGGAAAGCTTTCCGCACAGCGAAAATCAGGGAGTTCCCATGTCGACAACGGATTCATTTGCGGCTTTACCGGTCAGCCCAAAACTCGTCAATGCGGCGCCGCCGTCGAGACCGGTTGCCGGCTTAGCCGGATTCGAGCATCGGTACGAGACGGTCAATGGCGTCCGGCTTCATTATGTGCGAGGTGGCAAGCCGAACGGCGATGTCGTCGTGCTGCTGGCAGGCTTTCCCGAGAGCTGGTTCGCGTGGCGCAAAGTGATGTCGCTGCTCGCGCCGGTCTCCCAGATCGTTGCACTGGATCTTCCTGGGCAGGGCGATTCCGATCGACCGACAGACGGCTATGACACGCAGACACTGGCCCAGCAGGTTCATCGTTTTCTTCAGCAACTCGGCATTAGCCAGTACTCGCTCGCCGCTCACGATGTGGGCGCATGGGTCGCTTATCCGTATGCGGCGCTATTCGGCAGTGAAATTCATAGGCTCGCGTTGCTGGATGCGGGCATTCCGGGCATCACCTTGCCCGCTGCACTCCCCACCGCACCGGACCGCGCGTGGCGTACCTGGCATTTTTCGTTTCACACGATTCCTGATTTGCCTGAGACGCTGATTGCGGGTCGCGAGCGGGAATATCTGGACTGGTTTCTGCGTCGAAAGACCGCGAATCCGGATGCGTTTTCCGACGCGGACCTCGACGAGTATCTGCGTATTTTCGTAAAAGACGGCGGCCTGCGGGCGGGGCTGGCTTACTATCGCACCGCATCGCTCTCCGCGCGGCAGAACGGCGAGTTGAGCGCAAACGGCAAGCTGCCGACGCCTTTGTTAGCGCTCGGTTCCGATCAAGGATCTATTGCCGACATGGCGACGCCGTTGCGCGAGTTTTTCGTCGACGTTCAGGGTTGCACGATTAGCCACTGCGGCCACTTTCTTCCCGAAGAGCAACCGCAAATCGTTGCCGACGAGCTTGCCGCGTTTTTCGGACTGGACGCCTTATGCAAGAATAGGGACTCTTCAAATGGAATGGATTGAAGCTATGACCGCAAGTGGCCGCACCCGAGTCAATGTCCGACGCCTTACCCCGACTGAATGGCCGCGCGCGTTTCCCATCATTGTCCAGTTGCGCGCACTGGATGAGGCGGAGTTCCTGCAACGGGCACGCCGCCAGGCGCACACCGGTTATGAACTCGTCGGCGCATTTGAAGGGGACGTGCTGATCGGCGTCATGGGCATGCGGCCGGTTCATACGCTCGCACGCGGTGCTCACTTGCATATCGACGACCTGGTCGTCGACGCCAGCGTACGAGGCAGCGGCGCCGGCCGCGCGTTGATGGACTATGCCGAAGCCGATGCACAGGCACGCGAAATGACGGCCGTGTTTCTCGACGCGCATCCGGATGCGGTTCCGTTCTATGAGCGGCAGAACTTTGCGCTGCATCTCGCACCGTCGATGAGAAAGCTTATTTCGCGGTAGTTGCCGCCCTGATCTCGTCTAACGCCATTGCCAAACAAATAAAATGAAATTGACGTTCGAACAGAAGTCGACGCTGCCACTCAGCGCACTCGACGTGTGGCGCCGCGTGACGACACCGGCAGGCATCAACGACGAATTGTTCCCCTGGTTGCGCATGACCACGCCGTTCGCATTGCGTGGCAAGACGATCGAGCAGTTACCGCGCGGTCAGTACCTTGGCCGAAGCTGGTTGCTCGCGTTCGGTTGGCTCCCGGTGGACTTCGACGACCTGACGCTAGCCGAAGTGGACGTCGAACCGGACTACCGGTTCAAGGAAACGTCGCGCATGCTGGGTATCCGCACATGGGTACATGAACGGACTGTTCGCGACGCAAGCGGAGGGTGCGAGGTGCATGACCGCTTGACCTTCGAATTGCGTTGGCCCGGCGCAAAAATACCGATGTGGCGGCGCGGCATGCTCGGCGTGCTCAAGTTTCTGTTCCGGCATCGCCATGCGCGGCTCGTTCGTTGGGCTACGAAATAAGGCGTTTCGTCTCCTCTCCAAGACGTTCTAACCACGACCTCTCACATGCAAAACGCTCGCGCGTTCTTTGACGAACTCAATAAGCACTATCTGCAACTGCTGCGCACGGAAGGCGAACTCTACTGGGCCACTCACACCGGTCAGAGCGACGAGCACGAGGCACTGGGCGCGGCCTCGCTGAGCCGCAAGATGTTCTCTGCCGACGCGGAGCGTCTCGCCCACTGTCGCGAGTATCTGGCGATGCTGGACACCGCTGAATCCTCGCCTGAACGCGATGCACTCGTCAGCGGTTTGCGTGGGTGGGTTGCCCTATTCGAGGTCAATGCGATCGGCACTGATCGCGCCGCTGCGTTGCTGACCGGGTTGGTCGAACGGGACGTCGATCTATACGCGCGACGCCAGGCGTACACCATGAACCATATCGGAGCCAAAGGCCGTCGCGAGAACGCTTCGCCTGCGGCGCTCAGGAGCAATCTGGCCTCCAACCCGGACGAGTCCGCGCGTCAAAGTTCTCACGAAGCGCTGCACGGACTCGAGCGCTGGGTGGTGGAGAGCGGCTTCGTCGAGATTGTCGGCAAGCGCAACGAATTGGCGCGAGAGCTGGGCTACCGCAATTTCTTCGAGTATCGCTTGCAGACCAACAGCGGTATGACGCCCGAGCAGTTGTTCGAGATCTTCGACGGCTTCGAAGCCAGTACTCGCGACGCGCATCAACAATCGTTGCATCGTCTGGTGTCGGAGCACGGCGAGCAGGCATTGCTTCCGCGTAATCTGACGTACCTGATGCAGGGCGGCGCGTCACAGCGGCATGAGGCCTACTTTCCATTTGGAAAAGCACTGGAGCGTTGGGCCGAATCGTTTCGCCGTATGGGCGTGTCGTATCGTGGCGCGCGGCTCGAAATCGATCTGCTGGACCGGCAAGGCAAATTCCCGACCGGCTTTTGCATTGCCCCCACACCCGGCTATCACGACGACACCGACGGCTGGACGCCGGCCGATGTTCGCTTCACGTCGACGGCGCGGCCGCAACAGGCGGGCGCCGGTTTGCAGGGGCTCAACGTGCTGTTCCACGAGGCCGGTCATGCCGCGCATTACGCCAACGTCACGCGGAATTCGCCGTGTTTTTCGCAGGAATTCGCACCGAGCTCGCCGGCTTTGCTCGAAGCACAGGCCAAGTTCTTCGACGCATTGCCCGCCGATCCCTGCTGGATGAGACGCTACGCCATGGACGCGGCAGGCAAGCCGATGCCGGAAGAAGCGATTCGCGCACGCGTCGACACTCGCCAGGCTTTTCTGGCCTATATGGAACGGCGCGATCTGGTTCCAACCTATTTCGAATGGGCGCTGTACAACATGGACGACGCGCAGCGCACGCCGGACTCGGTGCTCGAACTTGCCCGTTCGGTGACGAAGCGCATTCTCGGCGTTGCGGGGCATACCAACTACGTGCTGGCCACGCCTCATCCGATCTATCACGACATCGCCGTTTATTACCACGGCTATCTGCTGGCAAAGATGGCCGCGGCGCAAACGCGCGCTTATCTGATCCGCTCGCTGGGCTATATCGTCGACAACCCGGCAGTCGGGCCGCTGCTTGCTGAACATTATTGGGCGCCCGGCAATAGCGCGACGCTCGATCAGACGCTATTCGCGTTGACGGGGGAGACGTTGAATTCAAGCTATCTCGCCGCGGACTGCAATCGTTCCGCCGACGACGCGTGGCAATTAGCGCAAGAAGTTTTCAAGCGAAGCGAGCAGGTCGCGCCGTCCTCGCAGCAAGGCGATCTCGATGCGTCGATCTCGATCGTTCACGGCGCGCAGCGGATAGCGAGCAATGACGAATCGCTATCCGCGCTGTATGCGGAGTTTGAAGGGTGGGCCGCGCGGTTGGGGAGCGCGGCTTAGTTTTGACAAGGCTTTCGACTCTCGAAAGCCTTGTCGCGAAGAGTAATACGTTGTGGCGGCAAGCGGGTCAGCGTAGCCGCGACCGTGGCACGTCGACCTCTCCGCTGACAACCACGCACTACCAGCGCCCGATCATTTGGCATTGATATACCAAAGCGCATCAGTCGACGGAGCGGGCTTGGCCTTCGCCGCCGGCACAGACGACGGCGCGCTCGGCGGTTCCGTCGCTGCTTGCAGCGGCACCGCCTGCGCCGTGTTCGCCTGCGGCTGCGGCTTGCTCGTCGTCGGACTGCCGACATACCAGAGCGCGTCCGTCGATGCCGCACGGGCCGTTTTCTGATCGCGGCTAGTCGGCGTAGAAAGCGGGCTTGACGCCGAGGTTGGCGCTGCAGTCGGCACCGCATCGCGGCTCGCAACACTGGCCTTCGACTGCGCCGCGCCAGGCGTACGCGACGCGCGCGCCTCGAACGTTCCGCTCTGGAAAATCAGCGTCTGCTCCGGGCGCGCGATCACGGCATACGGGAATTGCAGATCCCAGCGCAGCAGCACGCGCCCGTTCGGCGTCTCCGCGAAAATGGACGGAATGTGCTTCATATCGACGAACTGGACGAACACCTTCGAGCCATCGTCGAATACCTGCATGGGCTTTGCCTGATCCGCGCCGGTGACGGTCCAGCCGAAGTTGTACGCCGCCGAGGCCGCAATCGTGGAACTCGCGCCGGTTACGCCGGTTGCGCCATTCGCGGCGGTAGCCGTGCCGGCCGGCGCGGCGGCGCGGGGACGGCCGCTCTGCACGGGCGTGATTTCGAGGCTCGTGAACGGG
The DNA here is from genome assembly GCF_000745015.1 of Burkholderia sp. 9120. Classification (NCBI taxonomy): domain Bacteria; kingdom Pseudomonadati; phylum Pseudomonadota; class Betaproteobacteria; order Burkholderiales; family Burkholderiaceae; genus Burkholderia; species Burkholderia sp. 9120. The sequence continues at coordinate 3,335,316 of NZ_JQNA01000002.1, forward strand.
CTGTAAGTCTGCGGCGGCGTAAAGGAAGGCGGGAGAATAGGCATGGATGAATCCGGCGAAGCGGAGATGGATTGAACCGCATCATAGACCTTGCGCGCATAGCTCAGGCGCTTATCGGGCGACGCCGCGTTGTAGGCCCCGACGGCGTTCCAGTTCGGCCCGAACTGGCGAATGTTCTCCGACAGAATCCACGCGCCCACATAAGCGTTGGTGCAAGGATCGAACAGGCTTTGTTCGCTAATGCCCTCGCGCGCCAGCACCGGCAGCCATGAACTGTTGATTTGCATCAGTCCGATATCGGTCGTGCCATTGCTGTTGGTATTGATGCGATTCGGCTGCATGCCCGACTCGACCTGCGCAATACCGCGCATCAAACTCACGTTGACGTGTTGAAACGCCGCGGCGTCGTCGATGCAATCGGCTAGCGCTGTGCCATGCATAAAGCATAGTGTGGAGATGAATGCAGCGGTCTGGAGCAGCGCGTTGACGTTCGGGTAGTGCTTCTGGAGCTGCATGATGAATTGGAATTGATTTTGCAGGCCGCTCGTAGTCGAACGCGGCGTTGGCCAGGAGGCGTCATCTTACCTTTTGCGACCGGCGCGGCTTGCTCGCAGTGTGCCGAACGCCGTGAAGATACGCTCGATGTACGGGTTCTTATGTGTAAGCGGCCCGCCGTTGCGCTCGTAATGCGTGAGCATTGTCGCATTCGCCTCGAAGACGAACACGCGGCCATCGGGCAGCAAGGTGAAATCGACGCCGCCGTAATCGAGATCGAGTCGTTGACCGATGGCCGCGACGGCGTCCCATGCACGGTCCCCGAGCGCGGCGCGCGCGTCGTCGAGAAAGCGGCGTTCTTCGTCGAGTTTCCACGCGTGCCGTTCCATATCGGCCGAGAAGTAATGGACCATCCAGTCCAGCGAAATCGCGAGGTGATAAGGAAACGGCTGACGGTCGACGAAAATTGCCCGGTATTTGCGGTAGTGACCATCCGCCGACTGATAGTCGGTGAAGCCGGCCAGATAGTGCGGACCGGTCAGCGCGTCGGGGCGAGCTTCGAGCGCGGCGAGCGAGTCGCAGCGCAGCACGCCTTCGCCGCCATGTGTTGCGGTCGGACGCACCAGTAACGGAAACGACAGCGTGCCTTCGGTGAGGCGTTGTTCGAGTTCGTCGCGCGACGCGGGTGGTGTGTCGTGTCGCACGCAGGGCGCGACGGCGATATCGTCGAGACCGGCCAGCAATGCGCCGAGCTGGTGACGAAACGTATTCGCGACGCTCGAAGGCGGATTGAGCAGCGGACGCTCGCAGTGTCTGGCGAAGCGTTCAAGTCGCGCTGCAAGCGGTGCCGCGATGTCGGCGTCGCCGATCGCATTGAAAACGAGATCGTACGGTGGAAGCTGCGCGTCTTCTTCTTCTTCTTCGCGCGCGTGGTCGATCGCGTATTTGATCCGGCAACACACGGTGGTGGGAAACAGCGCGTCGAACGGGATATTGCCGATGCCGCTGCCCACGCAAAGTATCAACACGTTCAGCGCCGGCGACCCCACGCGTTCGACGTACACGCGCTGCAACGCATACGCGCGCTCGCGGCATGCGTCCGCTTCGGCGAGTTCACCGGCGTTCGTGTGGATCGCGGCGAGGTTCAGATACGCGATCGCGACGTTCGGATCCAGCGCCAGCACAAGCCGATACCAATGCGCGGCGCGCTCGTCGTCACCTTTCATCATGTAACCCGTCGCGACGTCGCAGAGCGTCGCGGTCGTCGCGTCCGGCTGGTTGGCCGCGTAGGCGTCGAGCGTTTGAGCCGCGATCAGATGCGCGAGCGCGCCGAGTTCATCGCCCTCCGCACGCAACGCGTCGGCCATCGTGCGATGCAAGGCCGCATCGTGCGGCGTGGCGGCAAGGGCGCTGACGAGCGTCGTTCGCGGGGCGTGGTGGGCGTTGCGTGTGATGTGATCCGGGGCCGTGGGCATGCCGTGTGTTCCTTTCACGCGTTATCGCGCGTTCGCTGAATCCGTCGCTCTTCGCATGGACTGCGCGACGATCGCGTGAGTGTAGCGGGAACGGTCGAGGCGGCGCAGACGTTTAGCCATGCGCGGCTATAGCCGCGCGATCGGCTTGTCAGGAACCTTACGTTCGCGCTGGCGGAAGCAGGAAGTAGAAAGCGGCCGCCCGCGAGCGCCTCTTTTACGACGTGACAAGCGCCGGTTCAGCGTCTGCATCGCACCGCACGAAACGATGTTCCAGGCGAACGCGCAACACGTCTTGAAGGGTCAGCAGGTGCTCGCGCAATACCCTGGCCTGTTGCTCGCTGATGTCGTCGAGCGTGATCTTCTGTTCGAGGATTTTGCCGCGCTTGACGACCGCCCAATGATTGACGGGCGCGTGCTTGCTCTTGAGATGCGCGGCGGCCTGAGCGACGACGTCGAGATTGACGTCGGAGACGAGATGGAGCGTGTGGGTCAGTCGAAAACCGGGCAGACAGTGCGACCAGTTGTCTTCCGTTTTCAATGCGGGTGACGAGGAGAGATCCCGTTTCATAGCGACTCCGGATGAAGATTAAATTCGAACCGGTGCAAGCTATGCCGCTCCCGCTTCGTTGCCGACTATCGGCCGCATCGCCTTGAGGCAACCACCTTGCCCGGGTAGGCAGGTTGGCGTTTGTACCGTTTGGTACTAACTCTGGATGCAGGGATAAGTCTAGCAGATTGCCGGGTGACTGTGAAAGGGACCGCACCGTATGCGTTAACGCACTCGCTTGTCGCGTTGCACTTTGCCGAAATGGACTGCCATGTAGGTTCCAATCGCAAGGGCGCCCACGAGGCCCGCTAACGCGTCCACGCCGATCTCCGCCATGTTCGTATGGCGAGCCGCGATCAACACGCCGACGGCGAGGTTGGCGAAGCCCCAAACGACATTGACGATAGGCGAAGAATCGCCGACACCTCTAGGCTTGGCAAACGGCGTAGGAAACGGAAAGCCTTGTAATCCGGAAGCCAGGTGGGGAATGCAATTGCACAAAAGCGCCCCGGCGAGAAACGACCAAACCTGCTGCATGTGATCACCTTGAACGTGGTGGGGAGAAATCGGGTTGAGCCATTGATCGATATTTTGCGAGGGAATCCTCGCAAAATATAGTAGAGGACACCCTCGCCTATGTCAAACGACAAGCCCGTGCAAAAATGCAGACTGATAGAAATAGCCTAATTTCAATGGAGATTCCCGCAACCCACATCATGCTAATATGCGAGGAATTCCTATCAAATCCTCGCATGTCGGTCCCTCAGCATGATCTCGCCTAAGCCTGCCCCAGACGCCGCCCGCGCTTCGGAACCCAAACGGGAAAGGGGGCGTCTGCGCGTAGCCGCGATCCTGGAAGCCGGGGTCGCCGTGTTCACCGAAAAAGGTTACGACGCCGCTACGATGACCGAGATCGCGGCGCGCTCCGGGACCGCGATCGGCTCGCTTTATCGATTCTTCCCCTCCAAGGAATCGCTCGCCGACGCGCTACTGTTGCGTTACGCGCTTCACGTCCAGGATGGACTGGCCGACATGGCCCGCCAGGTTCCCGACATGACGCTCGAGGGCGTGGCCGACGCGTTTGTTGACTTCATGCTGGTGCTTCAGTCGCAACGCAGTTTTGCGGTGGCTCTCGTGGATGCGCGTGGCGGCAGCGCCGACGAACGTACGCGGTTTCGCGTCGCGATGCGTGGCGGGATCGCGGATATCCTGAGCGAGGCGATACCCGGTCTGAGTGCCGCCAAGGCGAAAGTCATGGCGGTCGTGCTGCTCCACATGCTCAAGAGCGTGGTGATTACGGCCAACGAAGAACCGGCCATGCGGGCCCTGCTACTCGCTGAAATTCGCGACCTCGTGCGTACGTATCTCGGGTCTGCTGCGGGGAAAAAAAACGAATAGCGCGGGGCGTCCTGCCGGTTTCTATCAAGCGCCGGTTTCTATCAGGCACTACGCCGCGCCGTTTTTTTCGCCGGCCGGGTTTTTATGTCACGGGACGTGTCGCGCGCCACGGTGTCGATGCATCGCGCGAGATGGCCGGTGGCGATCTCAATCTCTTCGTCACTGAAGCCGCCCAGGCCCAGGATCAAACCCATGGGCCCGTTGCCGCCCGCATACATGGGGGACACCGCCCGCACGGCAACGCCGCTTTCAGCGGCTAGCGACGCGACCCGTTTGTCGTCGACGCCGCCACCCAGCCACAGCACCATATGCATTCCCTGATCGGACGGCTGTAGCCACGCAACGTCGCTGGGCAACACGCGTTCGATCGTCTCGATGATTCGCGCGCGGCGGTCTGCATACACACCACGAATGCGCCGGATATGACGGTCCAGATGACCCTCCGCGATAAATGCCGCGAGCACATGCTGATCGGCATTCGGCGGATGGCGATCCATCAGCACGCGTGCGCCGTAGAACGCCTCGACCAGGTTCTTCGGCACCACGGCGTAACCCAGCCGCAACGACGGAAACAGGATCTTGCTAAACGTGCCGAGGTAAATCACCCGATTCGGGTCGAGCCCCTGGAGCGACGGAAACGGATGTCCCGCGTAACGCAACTCGCTGTCGTAATCGTCCTCGACGATCCACGCATGATTCGCGCGGGCCCAGGCCAGTAAAGCGCTGCGCCTGGCCATGCTCATCGGCATGCCGAGCGGGTACTGATGCGACGACGTGACGAATGCCGCGCGCGCGTGCGGGTCGAGTTCGATACCGGCATCGACGTTCATCCCTTCGGCGTCGACCGGCACGCGGATCATGCGCTCAGGACGGCCGGTGCTTTCAAGAATCGCGGTGATGCCCCGGTACGCGGGGTCTTCCACCCACGCCGAGTCGTCGGTATCCAGCAGCACCTGGCAAGACAGATAAAGGCCTTGTTGCGTGCCGCTCGTGATGATCACCTCGTCGGCCTCGCAGCGGACCGAGCGCGATTTCCTCACGTAATCGGCGATGGCTTCGCGAAGCACGCGCGCGCCTTGCGGATCGCCGTAACCTGCGGGAGCGCCAGGCCCGCGAGCCCGCAGACGGTTGCCGAGCCGGCGCCAGATATCGTCCGGCGCGGCGGGGCCGACCGGCACTGAAACCGCGAAGGGCGCTGCCGGCACGACCGAAAATTGACGCGCCACCTGAGTGAACAGGCGGGCACGTTCCGTGAGCGGCGCGGGCTCGACGAAGGAAACGCGCTCGCTTGCATTAGCAGCAGGCGCCAGCGCTTGCGCGACGCGCGTGCCGGCTCTCGGTTGCGATGTCAGAAAGCCCTCGGCGATCAACTGATCGAACGCCTCGATCACGGTGCCGCGCGCGACGTGCAGCGACGTGGCGAGCGCCCGCGTGGACGGCAGCAGTTCGCCGGGCTTGAGGTCGCCCCGATTGACGGTATGGCGCAGCGCCTGCGCGAGCTGGCGGCCGAGTTGCCCGGCGCTCCGATCCAGCGTGCCGATCGACGGAAGCTCGACGGTTTTAGGCTTTCTGGCCATTGGCATTCTTTCTGGTTCAGGGAAATTGCTTGAAACTGGCTCTACCAAACAATCCAGCTTACCGCGAAAATTTCCTGAACAACGCAAAACCTTTCGCCCCGAACGGAGCCTTCATGTACATCCCCAGTCAATTCAACGAACCGCGCGCCGAGGTGCTGAATGCACTGATCGCGGAGCACCCGTTTGGCACACTGTTTTCGCACGGCAAGAGCGGCATGGACGCAAATCACCTGCCATTCGAACTGAACGCCAATGAAAAAACGCACGGCGTCCTCAAAGCGCACGTGGCCCGTGCCAATCCACTCTGGCAGGAGTTAAGCAATGGCGACGACGTACTCGTGGTGTTTCGCGCGGGCGATGCCTATATTTCCCCATCGTGGTATCCGAGCAAGCACGAGTTTCACAAGCAGGTACCGACGTGGAATTACCGCGTGGTGCACGCGCACGGCCGCATCACGATCCACGACGATGAGCGCTACGTGCGCGGACTGGTCGCGCGCCTGACGCGCGTTCATGAGGCGTCGCAGCCGAGCCCGTGGCAAATGACGGATAGCGCGAGCGACTATATCGATGCGATGCTGAAGGCGATTGTCGGCATCGAGATCGAGATTACGCAACTGGTCGGCAAGATCAAGCTGGGCCAGAATAAAGACGCACGGGATATCCACGGTGCGGGCGCGGCGCTTAGTGAGCAGGGCGAGCATGCGATCGGCGATGCCATGCTGGCCTATGCCGCGAGAAAAGCGGAGTAAGAGGGTGGCGGCTTTCGGCGGGATGTTGATTTGGTTTCGACGTCAGTAGAAACTATCGGCTGGTGAAACACGCGGACATCAAGGCCAGGTTCCCCAGGTCTTTATCGACCGCTCAAAGGATAATCAATGCCTTTCGAATTGAGTCAAAGCCTGTTCGAAATAGAAGGCCATCGCGCCATTGAACTGGTTCCGGCCGACCTACCCGCCGTTCAAACGTTTCTGGAGAGCAACCCCGGGTATTTTTTATCGGCGGAAGGTTGTCCGCCGGTCGCGACGCAAGCCGAGGAAGAGTTGGCGAGCGAACTGCCGGAAGGATGGGCATTCAGTCGCAAGCACGCGATTGGTTTCATCGACTCGAACCACGCGTTGCGTGCGTTCGCCACGATCGTTTCGGATCTGTTTGCCGACGGCGTATGGCATATCGGCTTGTTCATCCTGGCTACCGACGGGCACGGCCGGGGAGAAGCACGCCTCTTGTACCAGGGACTTGAAGCCTGGCTGAAAGCGTCCGGCGCGAAGTGGTTGCGTCTCGGCGTGATAGCCGGCAACGCGCGGGCCGAACGTTTCTGGGAGCGGAACGGTTTCGTTGAAAGCCGCCGGCGGCACGGTGTTGCAATGAGGCATGCCACGCATACCATACGGGTCATGATCAAACCGCTGGGTAAGGCTGGCTTGAGCGAATACAGAACGCTCGTGAGCCGCGATTGTCCCGACGCGCCGTAGTGATCCGTCAACGCAGGCACAACGCCTCTGTCATCAAAGTTCGACTAGCATGAAGCCGTCGCCGCGCCGTCCTTGCAATTCAACTTTCGTCGTGGCTTGACGTCCGCTCGCAGCGTAACGAAGACCAAAGGAACGCCTTATGTCCCGCTTCGCAAGCCACCTTCGCGCCACGATTTCCGCTTTCGCTTTCGTCACGCTCGCAACCCTCGCCATGCTCGGCGCCGACAACGCGCAAAGCTGCACCCGAGTGCTCTATACCGGCGACGAAGGCCTCGTGATCACGGGCCGGTCGATGGACTGGTCCGAAGACATGCGCTCCAACTTGTGGGTTTTTCCTGCCGGCATTGAGCGCGACGGCGCGGCCGGCCCGCGCTCGCCGCACTGGACGTCGAAATACGGCAGCGTGGTGGTGTCTGGGTACGAGATCGGCAGCGTCGACGGAATGAACGAACGCGGGCTCGTGGCGAATGCGCTGTATCTGTCCGAGACCGATTACGGCAAGCCGGACGCGAAACGCGCGCCCTTATCGATCAGTCTCTGGGCGCAATACGCGCTCGACAATTTCGCCACCGTCGCGCAGGCGCTGGACGTGCTGAGCCGCGAGCCGTTTCAGATCATTGCGCCGCCGTTGCCGAACGGCAAACCGCTGACGATCCATCTTTCGTTATCCGACGCGCAGGGCGATTCGGCGATCCTTGAATACCTCGACGGCAAACTGGTGATTCATCACGGCAAGGCGTTCAAGATCATGACGAATTCGCCGATCTACAGCGAACAGCTCGCGCTCGATACCTACTGGAAAGGCGTGGGCGGTCTGACGTTTCTGCCGGGCACAAATCGCGCGGCCGACCGTTTCGTGCGGGCGTCGTTTCTACTCGACGCAATTCCGAAACAACTCGATCCGAACTACATTGCCGGCGTGCCGAACCGGTCGTATGCGTATCAGGCCGTGGCCGGCGTGATGAGTGTGATGCGATCCGTCAGCGTGCCGCTAGGCATTTCGACGCCGGACCAGCCGAACCTGTCGTCGACGATCTGGCGCACCGTGTCCGACCAGAAGAACCTCGTCTACTACTTCGATTCGTCGACGCGGCCGGACACGTTCTGGGTGTCGCTGCACAATCTGAATCTGAAACCGGGCGCGCCCGTGATGAAGCTGACTATCGACGCCGGGCAGGTTTTCTCCGGTGAAGTTTCGGGATCGTTCGTCGCGACGCCGTCGTTCAGATTCATGTCGGCGCCGGCGCCGTGAAACCACACCTGGCGCCGTGAGCCAGGTGCGTCACGTAGGCCATGTGTGCCACATATTTCAGTCTAGCGCTTCAACGCAGCCGGCCGGATCGACCACTGCGTCGGCGTGAACTGCGTCTGAAACCGCGACAGGAACGACTGCCCGAGCAAGCCGTCCACGCCATTTCCCAACGACGACGCCGCCGGGCCGTCCACGGTCAGTTCGACACGTTCAGCCTCGGCTCGCCCCACCTTGATCGACGACGCCGAGCTCAACAGCGCTTGCCGCTGCCCGTTCACCGTCGTCATCTGGATCGGGCGGGCGGTGTCAAGCGGCACCTGGGCGCGGCGCGCGAAGTTGCGCGTCAACAGCACATACGTTGCGCCGGTATCGACGATAAACGTGCCGCTCACCCCGTTCACGAGCGCCTTGACGAGAATCGTCGAGCCGGCCTTGCGTGCGAATGTGTCGTTGCCGGCAGCGTACGAAGACTGGCAGGACTGATGCGCCGCATACGCCGCGATCTGCTGGTTCACCTGCGGGAAGTTCGCATGACTCGGCTCGGAAGTCGTCCATATGCGGATCACGCTGATCGCTTCGCAATAGCGTCCGGCTTTTGCCTGCATGTCCGCGGCCCGCATGAACAGGTCGCCGTTGACTGTCGACAGATCAGGCACGAGCGCGATGGCCTGCATGTAGTCCGCGAGCGCTTTTTCATAGTCTTGCGCGCCTTCATGCGCGCGGCCGCGCGTGAAGTAGAACTGCGGATTGATGTTGTCGGTCCGCACAAGACGGTCGGCGATTGCGGCGGCGGCGCGGTAATCGCTCACGGCAATGAGGTCTTGCGCCGCGGCATCGAGAAAGCCGTCCGCGCGGCCACATTGGTCCACGAATTGGGTCAGTGCGTTGGCCGCTTCGCGCCGGTAGCCGGTGCTTTGGAGTTGTGCGCCCAACACGCCCATGGCGTCCTGATTGCACGATTCCCGCGCTAGCTGCGAGAGCGCACGCGACGTTTCCGGCGTGGTCAGATCGCTCGCCGCCACGGAGCCGAGGTGATAGTGATCGACGGCGGGTTTGATCTCGTCTGGAATGGAAGGGCCGCAACCGGCTATCAGCGCAGCCAGTCCGCTGACGCAGAGGCGCAGTGCGGCGCGGCTCGCAACGCTTCGCTTTAATCCCAAAGCTAAAACTGAATTCGATTCTACGGATGCGTGATCGGTGTTATTTATCATTCTGGGCAAACCGTGATTTTCCGCGACGGCGAATTGTAATCATGCGGCAGCGATTTAAGGAAGCGATCCAGCATGAACTGAAGGATAATTTCCACTCTAAATCCAGCACACGCGAAAACAATGAAACTCCATCGCATGCTTTGCTTTGGCCGTCATGAAGGAACCGGCAACGCGGCTATCGTGGTCGAGCATTCGGCTTTGGCGGAGGCCGAGCGCCTGGCGTTCGCCCGGGAACAGAACGCAGCGGCGACGGTGTTCGTCGAAACCAATGCGGCCGGCGAGACGCAACTGGACTATTTCTATCCGCACATGCGCAGCCCGCTTTGTCTGCATGCAACGCTCGCGGCCAGCGCGGTGTTCTTCGAGCGCAATCCGGCTATTCAGCGAACCCGGTTCGTGACCAGCCTGCGTAAGCAGGTACTTGATGTCACGCATCTCGACCCGAGCCTCTTCGTCGACGTGAATCCGCAGCGTTGCCCGCCGCTGAGTGTCGACGTCGCCGACGCGGCGCGCCTGCTTCAGACCGATCCGGCTAATCTGATCGGCTTGCCGAGGCTCGCGTCGGTGGGCAGCGCCAAGCTGTTGGTGGCAGTAAGCGATCAATCCGTGCTCGACGCATTGCAGCCCGATCTCCCGGCTATCGTCAGTTGGGGACGGGAGCAGGGCGTGTCGGGCTTATACGTGTATTGCCGTCTGCATGACGAGGTCTACGCGGGCCGCAATTTCAATCATCTCGAACCCCACGCGGAAGACGCGGCGACGGGTGTGGCGGCCGGTGCGCTGGCATCTTTACTCGAGCGAAACATCACCTTGCTGCAGGGCGACGCACGCGGCCAACCCTGTACGCTGCAGGCTCGCTACAGGAATGGCATGGTGCAGGTGGGCGGTCGGGCGGAGCGAAGCGGGGTTTGACGGACTAAAAGCCGCCCGCTCCGTTTTGATCAGACCAAAACGCGTTCGCTGATCGATGCCCACGCCCGCCAAGGTTCTCCAGAACGAGCCGCCAATCCCCACCATTGGTCGGATTCTCTGGATGATCTATCCAGGAAACGAGGCCTGATCTATCGACGTCAGGCGATTAGACTCGAACTCCCTACCAATCACAGATGGAGAACCCCATGGCTGACCATTCAATCAAAGGGAAGGTCGTTCTGATCGCCGGTGGCGCGAAAAATCTCGGCGGCCTGATCGCGCGGGATCTGGCCCGGCAAGGCGCCGCCGCGGTGGCGATTCACTACAACAGCGCGTCGAGCAAAGCCGCGGCCGATGAAACCGTGGCCGCCATCGAAGCAGCCGGCGCGCGAGCGGCCGCGTTTCAGGCCGATCTGACCCACGCGAGCGCCGTCGAAAAGCTATTCGCCGACACGATCGCGGCGGTGGGCAAACCCGACATCGCGATCAATACCGTCGGCAAAGTACTCAAGAAGCCTTTCGTGGAAATCACCGAGGCGGAATACGACGAGATGAGCGCGGTCAACGCGAAATCCGCGTTCTTCTTTCTGAAAGAGGCGGGCAAGAACGTCAACGATCATGGCAAGGTGGTGACGCTCGTCACGTCGTTGCTCGGAGCGTACACGCCATTTTATGCCGCCTACGAAGGCACCAAGGCGCCGGTCGAACATTTCACGCGGGCGGCGTCGAAGGAATTCGGGCAGCGCGGCATTTCGGTCAATGCGATTGGACCGGGTCCGATGGACACGCCGTTCTTCTATCCCGCCGAAGGCGAAGAGGCGGTGGCGTATCACAAGACCGCCGCGGCGCTGTCGTCGTTCTCCAAAACCGGTCTGACGGATATTGAAGACGTGATCCCGTTCATTCGTCACCTGGTTAGCGACGGATGGTGGATCACCGGTCAAACCATTCTGATCAACGGTGGCTACACCACGAAGTAAGCCCGGCATGCCGGCGCCGTGGCTGCTCTGGCTAGCCGCGGCGGTTCGCTGCGCCATTGAAGGAAGCACTGATGGATAAACTCGACCAGCTTCGTATCTTCGTCCAGGTCGCGGACATGGGGAGTTTCATCAAGGCCGCCAACGCGCTGGATCTGCCGCGCGCGTCGGTGTCGGCGGCGGTGCAGGAACTCGAATCGAGCCTCGCGACGCGGCTTCTCCATCGCACCACGCGGCGCGTGCAGCTCACCGCCGACGGCGTTCAATTGCTCGATCGCGTACGTCCCTTGCTGGGCGATGTGGAAGACATCTACTCACTGTTTCAGACGCGCCAGAAAGAAGTGTCCGGCCGCTTGAGCGTCGACGTTCCCAGCCGGATCGCCCGCCGTTTGATTGCCCCCGCGTTGCCCGGTTTCCTGCGACGTTATCCGCGTTTGCAATTGGGACTGGGATCGACCGATCGCGCAATCGACCTCGTTCATGAAGGCGTGGATTGCGTCGTTCGGGCGGGCAATCTCAACGACAGCAGTCTCGTGGTGCATCCGTTAGGCCATTTCGCCGTGATCAATTGCGCGAGCCCCGATTATCTCCGCGCGAAAGGCGCACCGGGCCTGCCGGACGAACTCGCGCAAGGGCATGAAATGGTGGGCTATGCGTCGCCGACCACCGCGCGGGAACAGCCTTGGGAATTCCTGGTTGAAGGCGAACTCCGTAGCGTTGCCGTGGCTTCGCAAGTCGTCGTTAACAATGCCGAAAGTTATATCGCCTGCTGTCTCGCGGGAGTCGGGCTGATTCAGATTCCGCGCTTCGATGTGCAGCACTTGCTGGATCGTGGCGAACTGGTTGAAGTGATGCCTGACTTTCGCGCGGCGGCCATGCCCGTTTCGTTGTTGTATCCGCACCGGCGTCAACGGTCGCGGCGGCTGAATGCATTTATCGAATGGTTCGAGGCGTTGATTCGGCCGCAGCTCGAAGCGCACACGTAGCGCGCCCGGAATCCGGGCGCGCTACGCTCGTGAAGCGTAATAAGGTAATTCGTTTTAATTTCATTTAATCTAGGATATTCACGCGTACTCGGCGACATGAATGCGGAGTGTTCAACTCATCCGGTAAAAGAACACGAAAAGACCGATAGCGATAATCGCCCAGACGGCCGTCTCCGCCATAAATGCGAATCTGCTTTTCTGGATTCTGCGCTTTCGCCATGAACCCATCGCTTCAAAAAAAACGCCTGCCAGCAGGAATGCGATCAGATTCACACCCACTTCGGTGCCGGTCAGCTTGCCGGCTTCGTGATGTTGAAGCGCCAGATTGATCAGTAGCAAGGGAATAGAAAACATCAAACTGCGTTTGAAAAATGCGGCGCTCATTACGTGATCCATTTTTATTTGTCACAATAATCGATTATAAATTATTAGTTCTGGCGGTCAAGAGGGCCGAATGAACGATCCTTTCAATGTCGCGTCGCTGTAGGCGAATTGTCGGGTGTAACTGAATGATGCATAACAGCTAAAGTTTCTCCTGGAATATGCCGAAAGCATGAATTAGGTATTCTGACTTTACGGATCATTCCTATGACGATTAAGTTGAAGCTTCGGCTGCTCATGCTGGTCACGCTGCTTGCCATCGGTTTCGGCACCGTGGTGACGTCGATCGGATTTAGTTCGGTCAGCAATGCGCAAGCTGCCTCGCATCGGCTGGAGAAACAGGCGCGGGGTCTCGCGGAGATCAAGGGCAGCGCGCTGTCCACCATCGAACTCGATCCAACTACCGACGACACCAAAAAAGTATTTACGGATGCCGAACGAAATGTCAGCAAGTGGTCAGGCGTCATCCTGCCGCTGTTCGAATCGCCCGAGCAACAGGATCGATTCAGCAAGGTGATCGCGGCGTGGACCTCGTACGATCAGAAGTCGCGTCAACTGATCGACCTGGCCGCTCACGATTCCAAGGCGGCGAACGACCAGGTGACCGCGCTCTATCACTCCGACTTCCAGCCGCTTCAGGCGTCGATCGAACAGATCATCGACGAGGCGAACAAGCAGGCCGAACAACGCGATGCGGCCGCTACCCTCACCAGCACGAATGCGGTCCGCACGGTGGTCGCGGTGATGGTGCTGGTACTGGCGCTGGTGGTCGGCTGGATCATGGTGCTGTCGCGTTCGATTCAGCGGGCGCTGCTCGGCATTCAGGGCACGCTGCAGCAGGCGAGCGAATCGCTCGATATGACGCTGCGCGCGCCGGTTCAAGGCAGGGATGAAATCGGCCAGACGGCGAGCGCATTCAACCAGTTGATGGACCGTATCAAAGGCGTCATGACGGAAGTGCGGGATTCGGTCGCGTCGGTCAGCACCGCGTCGAAGGAAATCGCTGCCGGCAATACCGATCTGTCCTCGCGCACGGAACAGCAGGCGGCCTCGTTGCAGGAAACCGCGGCGAGTATGGAAGAGTTGACCGGCACAGTGCGGCAGAACGCGGAGAACGCGCGTCAGGCGAGCGGTCTGGCCGCGAATGCTTCCAACATCGCGGGGCATGGCAGTCAGGTCGTCACGAACGTGGTCGGCACGATGACCGAGATCAGCCAGAGCTCGTCGAAGATCGCGGACATCATCGGCATCATCGACGGCATTGCGTTTCAGACCAATATTCTCGCGTTGAACGCCGCGGTCGAAGCGGCGCGCGCCGGCGAACAGGGCCGGGGTTTCGCGGTCGTGGCCGGTGAAGTGCGCACGCTGGCGCAGCGTTCGGCATCCGCCGCGAAGGAGATCAAGGACCTGATCCATGCGTCCACGACGCATGTGAGCGTGGGCACTGAACTGGTGGGGCAGGCTGGGGCGACCATGCGCGACATCATCGCCGCCGTGACGCGTGTGACCGACATCATGGGCGAGATTGCCGCGGCGTCGGATGAACAGAGCAAGGGTATCGACCAGGTCGGTCAGGCTGTGACGCAGATGGACGAGGTGACGCAGCAGAACGCGGCGCTCGTGGAGCAGGCGGCGGCCGCGGCGCAATCGCTGGACGATCAGGCGGCCAAGCTGCACTCGGCGGTGACGGTTTTCCGGTTATAGCGCGATCGAAGCAATACGCTGGTAGGTCAGCAATGTATAGGGAGTGGGTCCGTCCACGCGGGCTCTCTCGATGCAATCGAAGTCCGCCGCCGGAAGCTCTGGAAATAGCGTGTCGCCCGGTGGCGTCAGATCGATCTCGGTGAGATGGATCGTGTCCGCGTACGGCAAAAACAGGCGGTAGATCTTCTCGCCGCCTGCGATGAACACTTCGTCTCGCTTGTCGTTCGCGATGTGGTCGGCGGCTTCCTGAAAAGAACGGCAAGTCGTCACGTTTTCAGCGGCAACAACAGGTTGAGTGCCGATAACCAGTACATCGCGATTGGGAAGCGGCCGGCCAATCGATTCATACGTGAGGCGGCCCATCACGACGAGATGCCCTTCCGTGAGCTGGCGAAAGCGACGTTGCTCGCCGGGTACTTTCCACGGAATGTCGTTCGCCGCGCCGATTACGCGGTTGGTGGCCATGGCGGCCACCATGGAAATTCGTTTGCCGTTCAACATGGTTGTCTCGCTCGAATCAACGCTCTTTCACAGGCCGCGTCTCCCAGAACAACACCGCCTCGATCGCGACAAATGCAGCGAGCGGCACGACGGCCCCAATCGTCCCCGCGATCTCGTGCCCAAACCGGCTCACGACATAAAGCAGCACGATCATACTGATCGCCATGCCCGGCGCGCCGAGCCCGCGCAGCGCCGCGCTGCGATGATAGCCGAGCCAGAACGCGGCTCGTGCGACGATCCAGAGCACGGTTGTCGCCACGACCGCGCGCATGGACGAGCCGTCGGCAGAGTAGGCGGCCAGTCCGAACAACGCAGCGGCAAACACGACGATCTGCTCCAGCGTGTTTTGCAGGTATCGTTGATTGACACGTAACCGGCGCGTCTCGAAGCCTATTAGTGGATCGAACGCGGGCGACGTCAATCGCTCGTGCGCGACGGCCTCGATGCCCGTCACCAGGCAGAACAGTACGGCGGCGCAGCAGCATTTGAGCGTCAGCAGCATCCGTGCGCCGAGGCTGTCCATGCCAGGCAGTGGCGACACCCCTAGATCGATGCCGAGCCAGAGCCCCGAGGCAAACAGCGAGGCGACCGCGATGCCCGCCATGCCGACAAGGCGCTGCCGCCGAAAGTCGAGCGCGGGAGGGGCAGGGACGCTCATGGGTTTTCCTCCTGGCGATGGTTGCGGTGGCATCGGCATGGATATCGGCCGTGCCCGGCGCGTTGGTCTGTTGCGACGTAGTGTAATGCGCGGCTAACCGAAATCCCTTCGATAGAGAAAGACGGCTTGCGCGCCGTCAGGTGCGGCGACCGGCCAGGTTGCTATTCCCGACGATAGCGGGCAATGTACGCAGTCGACCAGCTAGTCCCTCTACTTCAGGCTTCTCAACAGAAGAAGCCGGCCAATCCGCGAGGTTCATGACATGGACGACCCTTCTGCCCACGGCAACGCTCGCGCCCAGATCCGGCCGCACGATGCGATTGCCGAATTCACGCGGGTTATCTGGCTCCTGCGCCACATTCTGGCCATGCTGCTGGCGCTGTTCTTCTTTCTGTCGATCGCCATGTACTACCTTGGCGGGACCGTCGGCGCGACGTCGAGAGCGCCGTCGTCGATCGGTGAGACCTTTTACTTTTGCGCGGTCACGGCGCTGACCATCGGCTACGGCGACGTCGTCCCGACCTCCGCGCTGGGGCGAATCATCGCCGTCCTGCTCGGACTGCTCGGCGTGTTGTTGACCGGCGTGGTGACCGCTTGCGCGGTTTACGCGATCCAGTTCGCCGCGCAACGGGCCGGCCTGCTACATCGCCAAACGCGAGCCGCGGATAGTGATCGCTAAGCCGCCATGAAAGTTAGCCGCTGTGTACGGCGCCGCTCCTGCCTCTGCAAAATTCCGACGTAAACAATACAAACCCGCCACAATAGCTGCCAAAATACGACCGCCGCTCAAGAACGGCAGCGCGATGCCGATACTGCGTGAAGCGTGTCCTCGGATCGAACGCGTTATTTAAGCCACCTTCCTTCGCACGATGGAGCCACTGTGATTCGACACGGCCTTGGTGGCCTGCTGCTGGCGCTGAGTTGTCTGAGTAGCGCTTTCGCCGCGGGTCCCGACTGTTCGCGTACCTTTACGCTCGCGTTACACGATCATGGCCTGCTCTATTCCGTGGACACGGACAGCGGGATCGACAAGGATTTCGCCGACGAACTGACGCGCCGCAGCGGCTGTCAGATCCGTGTCAGCCTCATGTCGCGGGCCAGAATCTGGAAGCTGATCGAATCCGGCGGCCTCGATTTCAGCCTGTCCGGCATTGCCAACGACGAGCGCAATCAGTACGCGGACTTCGCCTGGTACTTCAGCAACAAATACTATTTGCTGGTGCGCAAAGACGCCGGCATCCAGCGGCCGGCCGATTTCGAGCGCAACCGTCAATTCCAGCTCGGCGTGATCCGCAGCTTCCGCTATAGCCAATCGGCGAACCGGCTGGTCGACACGCTGGCCGCGCAAAACCGCGTCAGCCAGGCGGGCGGCCTGGATCCGCTGTATCAGGCGCTGATCCTCCGGCGCATTCAAGGCATGATCATCGAGCCTTTCGATTACCCTGCAATCGACGAAAAGAAAATCCGCGACGTGACCACTATCGTGGAGTTCGACGATCCCGCCGTGCCTCACGGCCTGATCATGTCGAAGCGGGCGTTGTCGCCGGTCGAGCGGGCCAAATGGCGCGCGCTGGTCGATGAAATGCGCGCGGACGGCACCGTGCGGCGCCTGTTCGAGAAGTATTTCAAACCCGACCTCGCCGATGCGATGGTCGATTTCCCGACGCCGCCGTGAGTTGGGCGCGGATCGCCGTTCTGCCGGTGCTGGTTCTGACGGCCGCGCTCAGCGTTACGTGGGTGCTGTGGGACCATGAGCGGCAAGCCGCGCGTCATGAACTGCTCACGCAGTTCGACTTCTCGCTGGGCGATGCCGTCAGCCGCATCGAACAGCGCATGGGCACGTATGAGCTGCTACTGCGCGGCGTGCAGAGCCTGTTCGCCGCCGGCGGCGAGATGGACCGCGAGCGCTTTCGCGACTACGTCGACACGCTCAATCTCGACGCCAACTTCTCCGGCATTCAGGCCATCGGTCTGGTTGCGTGGGTGCCGGCGTCACAAAAGAACGATCACATCGGCGCCATGCGCCGGCAAGGCCTGCGCGGCTACACCATTCTCCCCGAAGGCGCGCGCGACGATTACGCGCCCGTCATTCAGCGCTCGCCGTCGGTCGGCCTGAACCGCATGGAGCCCGGCTTCGATGCATGGGCCGACCCGGTGCGCCGGCGCGCCATGGAGCAGGCGCGCGATTCCGGTATGGCGACCGTCTCCGGCAAAGTCAGTCTGGTGGTGGACACCGAGACCAACGCGCGCCCCGGTTTCATCATGTATCTGCCGGTCTACGCGCGCGGGCAGTCGCAGGAAAGCGTCGCCCAGCGCCGCGCGCACCTGGTCGGCTGGGTCTACGCGTCGTTCCGCATGCACGACGTGATCGCCAGCCTGTATGGCGAGCAGCCGCCGGGGCTGTCGATCGCGATATACGACGGCGTCGAACCGTCGTCCGCAGCGCTGCTGCATAGAACGCCGGGGTCGGCCGGGCATCTGCCTACCGACATGTCGGCCAATGAATACCTGGTGGTCGGCGGCCATGACTGGACGCTGACAATGAGCGCTCAGGACGACTTCAAAGCCCGTTTCGGCCGCAACGCCGCGCTGCAGATCGCCGCCACCGGCACGGGCCTGAGCCTGCTGCTGGCGCTGCTCACCTGGCTCATGATGACCGGCCATGGCCGTGCGCTGCGGCTCGCTTCGTCGATGACCCGCGAACTGCGCGAGAGCGAAGCGAAGTTTCGCGCGATCGCCGATTGCACGGTCAACTGGGAAGTCTGGTGGGGCCCGGACAGCAAGCCGCGCTGGATCAATTCGTCCGTGGAAGAGTACATCGGCTATACCGTCAGCGAATGCATGGCGATGCCCGACTTTGCCGGCACGGTGATTCATCCGGCGGATATCGCGCGCGTCGTACCTGAAATTCAGAAGGGCCTGCGGGGCATTCGCGGCGACGACCTCGAATTTCGTTGCGTTCGCAAGGATGGCGCGTTGATCTGGCTGTCCGTTTCGTGGGTGCCGATCAGCGACTCCCGAGGCAATGGCATCGGCTTTCGCACCAGCGGCCGGGACATCACCGAACGCAAACACGCGGAGGCCGAACTTCGGATCGCGGCGGTGGCATTCGACTCGATGGAGCCGATGATGATCACCGACTTCGGCGCCAAGATCCTGCGCGTGAACACGGCCTTCACCGAGTGCACCGGCTACACGCCCGAAGAAATCGTCGGCAAAACGCCCCAAGTACTCCGCTCGGATCGTCACGACGTCGCGTTCTTCCGCACCATGTGGGAAACGATTCATCGTGCCGGCGGCTGGCAGGGCGAAATCTGGGACCGCCGCAAGAACGGCGAGGTGTACCCCAAATGGCTCACGATCTCCGCCGTGATGGGCGAGAACGGCATTGTCAGCCACTACGTTTGCACCCACCACGACATTACCGAACGCAAGATCGCGGAAGAGCGCATCAAGGAACTCGCGTTCTTCGACGCGCTGACCCGTTTGCCGAACCGCACCTTGTTGCTGGAGCGCCTGAAGCAGGCGATGACGGCGAGCGCCCGGAGCGACGCATGCGGCGCGCTGCTGTTCATCGATCTGGATCACTTCAAGACGTTGAACGATACGCTGGGTCACGACAAAGGCGACCTGCTGCTTCAACAGGTGGCGCAGCGTCTCGCTGTCAGCGTCCGCGAGACCGACACCGTGGCGCGGGTGGGGGGCGATGAGTTCGTGGTGGTGCTGGGTAATCTGCACGAAGACCGGCAGCAGGCGGCCGAACAGACCGAAGCGCTCGGCGAAACGATTCTCGCCGTGCTGGGCAGTCCGTATCAGCTCGGCGAGATCGAATACCGCAGCACCGCGAGCATTGGCGCGACCGTGTTCATCGGTCATCAGGCGTCGATCGACGAACTGCTGAAACAGGCCGATCTGGCCATGTACAAATCCAAGGAACGAGGCCGCAACGCCGTGCGGCTGTTCGATCCCGACATGCAGACGGTCGTCATGGAGCGGGCCGCGCTGGACGCGGGGTTGCGCACGGCGATCGAAGAGAACCAGTTCCTGCTGTATTACGAGGCGCAGATCGACGCCGACCGGATCACCGGTGTCGAAGCGCTGGTGCGCTGGCAGCATCCGCAGCGCGGCATCGTGATGCCGGCCGATTTCATTCCGGTCGCGGAAGAAACCGGCCTGATCCTCGCGTTGGGGAGCTGGGTCCTGGAGGCGGCCTGCGCGCAACTGGCGGCGTGGGCAACGCAAGCGGACATGGCGCATCTCACGATCGCGGTCAATGTCAGCGCCCAGCAGTTCCGCGAGCCGGACTTCGTGGACAAGGTCGTGGCGATCATCGCTAGAACCGGCGCGCGGCCCAACCGCCTGAAGCTGGAGTTGACGGAAAGCGTGCTGGTGGACAACGTGCAGGACATTATTCAGAAGATGGCGGCGCTCAAAGCGAGAGGCGTCGTGTTTTCGCTCGACGATTTCGGCATTGGCTATTCGTCGCTTTCGTACCTGAAGCGCTTGCCGCTGGACCAGTTGAAGATCGACCGCTCGTTCGTGCGGGACGTGCTGGTCGACCCCAACGACGCCGTGATCGCCCGGACCATCGTGGCGCTCGCGCACAGCCTCGGCCTGGGCGTGATCGCCGAGGGCGTGGAGACCGAGGCGCAACGCGACTTCCTCGCGGCGGCCGGATGTCACGCGTACCAGGGTTATTACTTTTGCCGCCCGCTGCCTGTCGAGGGCTTCGAAGCGCTATTGAGGCGGCGCGAAGCGCGTCCTTGCGTGGCCGAATAAACCTGATACCTGTCATTCAACACGGCTAGCCGGATTCGCGGATGAATGTAAAGCTCGCGATACGGACGCCGGTCGAGGTCGGCGCCCGTGCCTGATGGTGCGGATTCAGTCGCCGGTCCACACCGTGGTAGCTGTCATTTTCCTTTCGTCGAGAATGTGACGGGACGTAGTAACGTATGGGAGACTTGATCTCTTCCGCCCGGCCACATTGATTTTGAGGCATTTATGTCCAGGGACGTAGACACAATCACCGATGAGCGGGTCGCCGCGATCGCCGATCGCATGGTTGACGAAGACAAACGCGTCTCGCCCGTCGCCATCTGGAAAGAACTCGAAGGCGGTTCGCTGGTTGCGATCGTCGAGGCTTTGCAACGCTGGCGCGAAGCGCGTGTGCCCAGCACGCCCGACTTGCAGGTCCAAAGCGGCTTGCCGACCGGCGTGGCCGAAACGATCATGAGCGCCGCGGATCGTATCTGGAGCGCCTCGCAGGACGAAGCGGAGAAAGCGTTCAACCAGCGCCTCAGCGCGCTCAGCGAGCACCTCGATGCCGCGCTCTCCGAACGCGACGAGGCGTTCGCCGAGTATCAGAAGACCATCGAAGAAGTCGAAGCGGGCCGCGAGCGGCTCGCCGCACAAACACGTGCGCTGGCCGCGTCGGAAGACACGGCCTTGAGCCTCGGCGCGGAACTGGTGGCGGCAAGCCGTCGCGCGGAAGCGTGCGACGCGCGCATCGAGGAACTGGAGCAGCGCGCGCTGGCGGACAACGCCAGGCTCGAAACCGTCCATGCGACGCTCGACGCGGAACGTCTGGCGCGTGAAGAACTGGTGGCGGCCGCGGCAGACAAAGACGACGAGATAGCGCGGCTCACGCAGGAGCGCGATCACGCGCAGCAGCAGATCGTGACGTTGGGCGAGGCGTGTCAGGCGAAATCGGACGAAGCGGACCGATGGTCGCAGGACGCGGTTGCGGCAACCTCGCGCGCGCAAACCGCCGAGGCGCGCATCGAAGACCTGGAGCAGCGCGCATCGGTTGAAAACGCCGCGCTGGAAGCGACCAAAGCGACGCTAGACGACGAACGTCAGGCGCGCGAAGCGTTGATCGCGGTGGTGTCGGGCAAAGACGCCGAGATCGCTCGCGTCACGCAGGAACGCGACCATGCGCAGCAACAGGTCGCCACGTTGGACGACGCATGTCAGGCGAAGTCGCAAGAGGCGAGCCGCTGGTCGCAAAACGCGGCGGCGGCCACCTCGCGCGCGCAAGCCGCCGAGACGCGCATCGAGGAACTGGAGCAGCGCGTGTCGGCGGAAAGCGCCGCGCTGGAAGCCACCCGCACGACGCTTGAAGAAGAGCGTCACGCGCGTGAAGCGCTGATCGTGGTGGTCGCGGGTAAAGACGCAGAGATCGCGCGCGTCACGCAAGACCGCGATCGCGCGCAGCAGCAGGTCGCCACGTTGGACGAGGCGTTGCGGGCGAAGTCGGAAGAGGCGGACAAGTGGTCGCTGGACGCCGCCGCGGCGACGACGCGCACACACACCGCCGAGGCGCGTATCGAGGAACTGGAGCAACGTGCGTCGGTGGAAAGCGCCACGCTCGCGGCCACGAACGCGATGCTTGAAGAAGAGCGCCAGGCTCGCGCGGCATTGATCATGGTGGTGGCCGGCAAAGACGCGGAGATCGCACGCGTCACGCAGGACCGCGATCATGCGCTGCAGCAGGTCGCCACGTTAAATGACGCATGTCAGGCGAAGTCGGAAGAGGCGCAACGATGGTCGCAGGACGCGGCGTCGGCCACGTCGCGCGCGCACACCGCCGAGGCGCGAATTCAGGAACTGGAGCAGCGTGCGTCTGAAGAAATGGCAACGCTTGAGGCCACCAGGGTCACGCTCGAAGAACAACGCCAGGCGTATGACGTATTGAACGAACTGGTCGTAAGCAAAGACGCTGAGATAACGCGAGTCACGCAGGAACGCGATCACGCGCAGCAGCAGGCTGCCACGTTGAGCGACACCGGGCAGGCCAAGTCGCAAGAGGCGGAACGCGCCGCGCATGACGCGGCGACGGCCACGTCGCGCGCGCTAGCCGCCGAGGCACGCATCGAGGAACTGGAGCAGCGCGTGTCGGCGGAAAGCGCGGCGCTCGCCGCCACCCAAACCACGCTCGAAGCAGAACGCCAGGCGCACGAAGTACTGACCGAGCGTGTCGTCAGTAAAGAGGCCGAGATCGCGCGAGTCACGCAGGAACACGATCACGCGCAGCAGCAACTCGCCGCGCTGGACACCGCCCGTCAGGCGCAATCGGCGGAACTCGACGCGAGCCGCGAACACGTCGGCACGCTGACCGCGGCCGCTGAAGCCGCGAGTGCCGAGCTGACGCGACTGTCGCAGGAAGCCACCGCCGCGAAGGAACGCGCGGACGCCGCCGAACAGCATGCCGCCCAATTGCAGCAACGCATTGCGGAGCGGCCGCACGCCGCCGCCAAACACAATCGACGCCACCCGCAGCCTGGCGTCAAAGAGGACGAGACCGACAGCGCTGAGGAAATCGCCGCGCTGCAGCGTCAGGTGGCAGCGCAAGCCAAAGCGCACACCAAGGCCTTCGACGAGCTTCACGCGAATGCCGAACAATGGGTGGCGCATGCGAAGGATCTCAAGCAACGCCTCGGTCTCGCGAGCGAGCGGATCATCTTCATCGACGCGCGCAGCACCGGAGAAGTGGTGCTGGTTCGTCGGCTCGCGTCGGAACTGGAGCGCCTCAAGCCGGATCACGAGTTGATATCGCGCGACATGCAGCAAAAACTGATCGGCGCGACGATGGCGCAGCAACTGGCGCAGAAGGGCTATCGCTACGACGCGACCACGGCGGTCATGTCGAAGATCGAGCGCTGATCGATCTGCTTATGTGTCCGTCTTCCCTTGGTGAACCTTCCCGTTCGGCTCAAGACGAGCCGGTAGCGCAGCCGGATCCGTCGGCGAGATTCATCGACGCGCTGAACAAGGTGAAGCCGCTGCTCGACTTGCAGCCGCCGTTGCCGCCCAAGGAATTAGCCGAGGCGTTGCAACTCGCGGCCGTCAGTTCGCTTGGTCTGGGCGATCTCGCCGACGCCGAGGCTTACTGGCGTCGCGCTATCGAAACGAATCCTCGTTTCGCGGATGCGTACCTGAACCTCGCCACCTTGCTGAAGGGTCTCAACCGCCTGGCTGACGTGGAAGCGTTATTGCGGCAATTGCTCGACGTGTGCCCCGATCTCGCGGACGTTCACAACCAGCTCGGCTCACTCCTTCAGGACCAGGCGCGCATGGCCGAAGCGGAAGCGGCGTATCGGCAAGCGTCGCGCATTCTGCCTGATCGCCTCGAGTTTCATTACAACCTCGGCACTGTGTTGAGACCGCTAGGCCGCTGGAGCGAAGCCGCCGATGCCTATCGGCGCGCTATCGCACTGCGTCCCGATTTCGTCATGGGGTACAGCAACCTCGGCAACATCCTGAAGGAACTGGGCCGTCTGACGGATGCGGAGGCCGCCTACCGGCAGGCGCTTGCCGTTAGCGATGACTATCACATGGCGCGGTTCGCGCTGGCCACGCTGCTGCTGAGCATGGGGCGCTTCGACGAAGGCTGGCGGTTGCATGACGCGCGTCATGCGGACCCTGGGTCGATGCAACATAAGACGCAGAAGGTCGTCGGGCGTCCGCGCTGGCAAGGCGAATCGCTGGTGGGGAAAAAACTGCTGGTCTGGCAGGAGGGCGGACTCGGCGATGCGATTCATTTCGGCCGCTATCTGCCGCTGCTGAAGGCGCAAGGCGCGGCGCAGGTCGCGTTTGTCTGCGCTGCGTCGCTGCATCGGCTGTTCGCCACGGTGGAGGGCGTCGACGTGGTGTTGACGCACGAGGCGGGCTGGGCCGCGGCGTCGAGTTACGACTACTGGACGAGTCCGTTGAGTGTGCCGTTTTACCTGCGGACAACGACGGAAACGATGCCGCCGCCTCTTCGGCTGAACCTCGATCCCTCACTCGCCGACGTCTGGCGCGAGCGCCTCGCAACACTTCCCTCGGGCCGCAGAATCGGACTCGTCTGGAAAGGCAATGCGCTCCACCAGAACGACGCGAACCGCTCACTGTCGTCCCTCGCGATGCTCGCGCCGATTTGGCGTTTGCCTGGTGTGAGCTTCGTGAGTCTGCAAAAAGGCGACGGAGAGGACGAGGCGCAATCGCCGCCCGCCGAACAGCCGCTGCTGCATCTCGGTTCTGCAACGAAGGACATGGCGGATAGCGCCGCGATCGTCGCGCAACTCGATCTGGTGATCTGCGTGGATACGGCGATTGCGCATCTCGCGGCGTCGGTCGGTACGCGCTGCTGGGTGATGTTGCCGGAGCAGTCCGTCGACTGGCGCTGGATGCTCGAACGCGACGACTCGCCGTGGTATCCGGAGACGATCCGGCTGTTTCGTCAGCCTTTGGGTGGACGTTGGCCTGCGGTGATCGAACGGGTACGGCAGGCCTGTGTCGAGGTGTTTGAAGCGTAATTCAAGGGACGGCCCGAAAACTGTCCCAAGGCGGTTCGTCGCCAAACGCCTCGACCAGGCAATCGATAAACCGCCGCACCTTCGAAGGCACGTAACGCGCGGACGGATACACCGCGTGAATCGTCAGCTCGGGCGCTCTGAAACCCGGCAGCAGCACGACGAGATTGCCCGCCTTGATGTGCTCGCCGAATACGAAAGTGGGACCGTACGCAATGCCGATACCGGCGAGTGCGCCCGCCACCAGCATCTGCATGTTGTTGGCCTGCATTCGCAGCGGGCCGCCGATCACGTGATAGCGATCCTGCTCGTCCAGCAACGTCCATTCGCCCGCCGACACGGCCTCGCTGAACGCGAGACGCGGCGCACGAGCCAGATCGCCGGGCGTGTGCGGCACGCCTTCGCGCGCGAGAAAAGCCGGCGACGCGCAGATCACCATCCGGCAGGGCGCCAGCCGACGTGCGACGAGCTGCGAGTCCGGTAATCGGCCAATCCGGATCGCGACGTCGATGCCGTCGTTTTGCAGATCCACGTAGCGATCGTCGAGCGCAATGTCGATGTCGACGTGAGGGTGGTCGCTCAGATATCGCGTCACCACGTCCCCCATATGCATCGCGCCGAACGTGACCGGCGCGGCGACGCGCAGCATGCCGCTCGCGATCCGCTGCGCGTCGCTCGCCTCGCGGTTGGCGTCGTCGAACTCGTCGAGAATGCGCTTGCAGCGAGCGTAATACGCGCGGCCGGCGTCCGTCAGGCTCAGGCTGCGGGTACTGCGTTGTAACAGGCGCACCTTGAGTTCGGCTTCGAGCCCGCTCAAATGCTTGCCGGCCATCGACGCCGATAAGCCGAAGCGCCGGCCTGCCGCGACAAGGCTGCCTTCGTCGACCGCGGCGACGAACACCGCGATGCTGGCGAAACGATCCATGGCGACTCCAGTCGATAGTTTTACGATCGAATCATGATAATGCAACCGGGATTATCGCGAGACACGATTAAATCTACCATCGAACTCAATGCCTGACGACGGGCAGAGACAGGCTCAACGCGCAGGGAGTTTCAAATGAAAATCGACTCGAATGGTGTACGGATTCACGTGAGGGAACTGGGTTTCGACGACGGCGGCGACACGCCCGCTCTTGTGTTTCTGCATTACTGGGGCGGCTCGTCGCGCACGTGGCACGACGTGATCGCCGCGCTGCCGAACGTGTACCGAACGGTCGCGCCGGATCACCGCGGCTGGGGCGATTCGGACAAGCCGGCCGCCGGATACGCACTCGCCGATCTCGCCGACGACGCTCAGCGCGTGATCGAAGCGCTCGCGCTGCGGCGCTTCGTGCTGGTCGGGCATTCGATGGGCGGTAAGGTGGCGCAGTTGCTGGCGGCGCGCCGTCCGCAAGGTCTGGCCGGTCTCGTGCTGGTCGCGCCGTCGCCGCCGGTGCCGTTGCAATTGCCGGCCGAAGCGTTGGCGCAGATGGAAAGCGCTTATGCCACGCCGGCTTCGGTCGAAGCGTCCATTGACGGCATGTTGTGCGCGAAACCATTGAGCCCCGCGCATCGCCGGCAAGTGATCGAAGACAGCTTGCGTGGCGCGCCCGAAGCGAAGGCCGCGTGGCCGCGAGCCACGAGCCGTGAAGACATTACGCGTGAAGTCGCCTCGATCGATGTGCCGACCACGATCATTGCCGGCGAACTGGATCGCGTGGATAGCGTGGCGGTGCTGCAGCGGGAAGTGCTCGGCCGCATTCCGCACGCGGTGATGCATGTGCTGCCCGGTGTCGGGCATTTATCGCCGCTCGAAGCACCGGCTGAAGTCGCAGAGCGGATTCACGACTTCGTTCGGCGTCTCGCGCGCGTTGAGCACGACGCGTAACGGGTAGGCGGGAGTACCGGGGCGCTTTTTCGCCGGCCCCGGCTGCTCTTTTACTTCACGCCGTGTTTCGCCTGCCAACGTTGCATGAACGCGATTTCATCGTGCTGGGCCTTGATGATGTTGCGAGCCAGGCGCTTCAACTCCGGGTCCTTGCCGTATTTCAATTCCACTTGCGCCATTTCAACCGCGCCCTGATGGTGCGGAATCATATGCGCGACGAAATCCTTGTCGGTGTCGCCGGTGTAGGCGGGCGCGCTCATGCCTTGCATCATCTTGTCGTCGGCGGCCTTGAACGCTTGCGTCGAATCGCTCGAGCCGGCGCCTGTCGAAGCCGGCATTTTCATGCCCGGCATGCCGGGCATGGTGCCGCTTTGCTGCGCGTGAACCGGCGCGGCCGCGACGGCAAACGCCAGGCCGCTGAACAGACAGAGGGCGCGAAAGGCGCGAAGGTTTTTCATGGTGGATGTCCGTTAGGAAAAGGGTGTCCTGGTCGATGCGTTTATCGGCAGCGGTTCATTTCATTCAGGCTCTCGCCAACGGATGAAAACCCGCTGCCTCGATGACCTCGATGATCCGCTGCGACGATTGCGTCGACGTGACCTTGACGATTTTAACGGGGACGTCGACGTCGAGCTTCGCGGCGGGGTCGAGTTGGGTGACCGCGCGCTTGATCGCATTGGCGCATCCGCCGCACGTCATATCCGGGATTTCGAATTCCATTTGCTGCCTCCAATGAGTCGTTAATGAGTGGCCAGGACTCAAGCGTGGACCTTCCCACCGCAGTAAGGTCAAGCGTATTGGTTCATGTATTCGACTGATATTGGGCATCACTGTATCTCGTCGCGCGAGACGCGCTTCTGGCCTTACAGTCGCCTTAATCAGCGTGCTAGACTCCGTTCCCATGTCTTACTGGCGCAAACTCCTCATCGTCGTGCTGCTCGTGCTGAGCCTTCCGGTTCAGTCGTTCGCGGCCGTCTCCATGAAATGCGATTCCTCGTATTCCATCGGCGAGAGAGCGCCCGTGCGTCATGAGCCTGTTGCGAGCCAGCTTCAGCAGCTTCAACATCATGACCACGCCGCGATGATGGCCGCGCAAGCCAGTGATATGGGCCATAGCGTCCATCTTCCGCATCACGGCACCGTTGGCGGCGAGCATCACGCGCACGCGTGCTCGACCTGCGCCGCGTGCTGTTTCGGCGGCGCGTTGCCGAATACCGCGGCGGCGTCCCTGTCGGTCGAACCTATTCATTTCACCGTTCCCCTGCCTCCCGCTGTTCGTGTCGCGTCGTTTCTGACGGACGGCATCGAACGGCCTCCGCGGCTCTCACTCGTCTAGTTCTTTCGCAGCCTCGCGCTGCGTGGTTCCCATTCGCTCCGGCGGCCGGCTTCATGTCGGCGGCCGGGACGACATACGACGAGACAATTCATGCGAACGTTTATTGTGGCGCTGCTCGCCGCGACGGCAGGCTTGCCGTCGCTCGTGCACGCCCAAACCCCCTCTGTCATTCCCGACCCGGCGGATGCCGCCGCGTCGACACCCGCGCTCAGCGCGCCGTCCTTCTTCGCGGACTACGTGAGTTACCGCGAGCCGGACGCGCCGACCTGGCAGGCGCTCAATCGCGCGGTCACGAAACCGTCGTCCGGTGACGCCGGCATGCATCACGACATGATGCATTCCATGAGCGCCAGCGCCGGCGCAGGGCATGACATGCACGGTGCTTCCCACGAGGAGCCGATGAAATGAGTCGGCCCATGTTTCCCACTTCCCGTGTATTGGCCATTGCCGCGGCGGTTTTATTGCTCGCCGGCTGCACGACGTTTTCGAAAGACGGCGGATTCGCGACCGTTTCCAGCACAGCCTCGGAACGGCTCGGCAAAGAGGCCGCGTTAATCACCACGGATCAGGACCGCAGCGCGGTCGCCAAACGCACCGATGAACTGCTGGCCAAACCGCTCGACATGGACGACGCGGTCCAGATCGCGCTATTGAACAATCGCGGCCTGCAAGGCGCGTACAGCGAGCTAGGTATCGCCGAAGCCGATCTGGTTCAGGCAGGGCGGCTGCCGAATCCTGGCTTCACGTTTAACCGCACGCACGGCGGCAACGACCTGAGCATCAGCCGCACGTTCACGCTCGGCCTCATGAACGTGCTGACGATGCCGCTGGCCACGCGGATCGAAAGCCGTCGCTTCGAGCGGACCCGTTTGCTCGCGGCGGACGCGATGCTAAAAGTCGCGGCCGATGCGCGACGCGCGTACATCAACGCGGTGGCAGCGAAGCAATCCGCGGCCTACGCGGTGCAGGTGACGGACGCCGCGCAAGCGAGCGCCGAACTCGCGTTGCGGATGCAGCAAGCCGGTCATTTCAGCAAGCTGGAATACGCGCGCGAGCAGGCCTTCTACGCGGAAACCATGGCGCAAGGTGTGCGAGCGCAGCAGGTGTCGGTGGCGGGGCGAGAGAAGCTCACCCGCGTGATGGGCCTGTGGGGCTCGCAAGCGTCGCAATACGCGCTGCCCGAACGCTTACCCGATCTTCCTCGCGAGCGTGCCGGGTTGCCCGACCTGGAGCGCTTCGCCATGACCAACCGCCTCGACGTTCAGGCGGCGAAACTGCAAACGCAAAGCGTCGCGAGTTCACTGGGCTTAAGCCAGGCCACGCGCTTCATCAATGCGCTGGACGTCGGCTATCAGAACAATTTCACCACCTCCGACGGCCGCGAGCAGGGCTACGAAATCAGCGTCGAAATTCCGGTGTTCGATTGGGGCGGCGCGAAGGTGGCGCGCGCCGAGGCGATCTATCTGCAATCGGCGAACCGGCTTGGCGAGACGGCGATCGACGCGCGTTCCGAGGTCCGTGAAGCGTATTCCGCCTATATGAGCGACTACGAGCTCGCCAGGCACTACCGAGACGAAGTCGTGCCGCTCCGCAAAACCATTTCGGACGAACTGCTGCTTCGCTACAACGGCATGCTCGCGAGCGTGTTCGAACTGCTCGCCGATTCGCGCGAGCAGATCGGCGCGGTAAATAGCGCGATCGACGCGTTGAAAGATTACTGGCTCGCCGAAACCGATCTGGAACTAGCGCTTGGCGGCCGTTTGCCGCCTGCCGCGCTGGCCGCGACCCCTCTCTTACCGGCGACGCAAACCGCCTCATCCAATGAATCCAAAGGTCAATGACATGGTGACACGTCGACATTTTCTCGGCGGCTCGGGCGCCGCTTTGCTGGGCGCGGCACTGGTCAGCAAGGCTGGTGCGGCGTCGTTGCCCGAAGCGCCCACGATGGCCACCGCCACGATGCAGCCGCCGCTCGCGCCGGCCAATGGCCGGCCTTATACACCCGTCGCCACGCTAAACGGCTGGTCGTTACCGTGGCGCATGAAGAACGGCTGGAAAGAGTTTCATCTGATCGCCGAACCCGTGGTGCGGGAAATGGCGCCGGGCATGAGCGCGAATCTGTGGGGTTACAACGGGCAGGCGCCCGGCCCGACGATCGAGGCCGTGGAAGGCGACAAGGTACGCATCTTCGTGACGAACCGGCTGCCGGAACACACCACGGTTCACTGGCACGGCATGCTGTTGCCGTGCGGAATGGACGGCGTGGGCGGTCTTACGCAGCCGCATATTGCGCCGGGCAAGACCTTCGTTTACGAGTTCCAGTTGGAGAAACACGGCACCTTCATGTATCACCCGCACGCGGACGAAATGGTGCAGATGGCGATGGGCATGATGGGCACGTTCATCGTCCATCCGAAAGACCCGGGCGTGATGCGGGTGGATCGCGACTTCGTGTTCATCATGTCCGCGTACGACATCGATCCGGGCAGTTTCACGCCGCGCGTCAACGAGATGACCGACTTCAATCTGTGGACGTGGAATGCGCGCGTGTTTCCGGGCATCGACGCGTTGCCGGTGCGCGCCGGCGACCGGGTGCGGATTCGCGTCGGCAATCTGACCATGACCAATCATCCGGTTCATCTGCACGGCTATCACTTCGAAGTGGTGGGCACGGACGGCGGCTGGATTCCGCCGTCCGCGCGTTGGCCCGAGGTGACCGCGGACGTCGCGGTCGGGCAGATGCGCGCGATCGAGTTCACCGCGAACCGCCCCGGCGATTGGGCGTTTCATTGCCACAAGTCGCATCACACGATGAACGCGATGGGACACCAGGTGCCGAACCTGATCGGCGTGCCGCAGAAGGACCTCGCGCAGCGCATCAACAAACTGGTTCCCGGCTACATGGCGATGGGCGGCACGGGTGGCGCGATGGGCGGCATGGAGATGCCGCTGCCCGACAACACGCTGCCGATGATGACCGGCACCGGCCCGTTCGGCGCGCTGGAAATGGGCGGCATGTTTAGCGTCGTCAAAGTGCGCGAGGGACTCGGGCGCGACGACTATCGCGATCCAGGCTGGTTCAGGCATCCGAAGGGGACGGTGGCCTATGAGTACACCGGCGAGTTGCCGGAGGGTTGAGGTTAGGCGTCGCTTCCTGTCGATCGGCAACCTGTGATTCCAGGCCGCTGCCAAGCCCGGCTTTCACAGGTTTTTTACACCGCCGACCACGATCGTTGCCCGCTTTTTACGGCCTCTTGCGTATCGTCTGGGGTTGGCGGTTCGCCGCAACTACGATGAAATTCGCTGGAGGCTGTATGGCATTCAAACAAACGAAGGGCAACGTGACTGTCGAGGCTTGCGTGTTTCCCGCGCCGGGGCAGATGTTCAAAGGCGCGCTACGCGTGACGACCCGACGCGGCGACAAGGAGATTCAGCAAGTCATCGGGCGCGGTTGCGGCCGGCCGATGCGTAGCGCCGCCCAAGCGCTCGAACTGGCCGAAGTCGAAGCGCGCCGGATGCTTGGAGTCTGACATGGCCGCGACACCGTCAAAACAGGCCATGATGTTCCGCGGACTGTGCAAGGTCGTGGCGATTGCTTTCGTCACCAACCAGGTGCTCACGACCATTTTCACGTATGTCGCGCAGCAACTCGATTCGGCGCTGCCTCATGACGCGATCTGGCTGTTTAGCTGTGTGACCTGCGGCCTGCTGACGCTCTGGCTACAGTCCGACGCGCGCCGCGCGTTCGGCTTCGCTCGCGAGAAGGGCTTCGTCAAGAAGACCGGCGACGGCAAGCAGGTATTGCGGATCGCGGAGGATTGTCCGAAACGCTGGCTGGTGATTCTGCATATCGAGTTGAATCCCGCCGCGATCCAGGTTTAACCCGAACTTGAATGCCGGCCGTGAGCCGGCTTGAATCGCGCATTGCAAGATCCCCGTTAAAACCCGCCGATACTTTTACGCGCTTTTAACGCGGCATTGGATAAGCTCAAAGTATCGAATAGCGGCTACGGGTGCCCCATGATACGAATGTTGATCCCTGTCCTCGACAATGGCGGCGCGGTCGAAGCCGCACGTTACGCGGCCTTCCTGTTTCTGGAGCGCGGCGTCACCGAGGTGGAGTTGCTGGAAGTGCTCGAACCCATCGATCAGGGGAGAGCTGCGGCGTTCCACTCTCGCAGCTCACTCGTGCGGGACGAAAAACGCGCCATGCTGAAGGCGTTAATCGACGTCCGCACGATCCTCGAAGAAGCCGGCGTGCCGTATCACTGGAAACGGGTATTCGGTCACCGCACCAAAGCCATCGCCGATTACGCGGCGCTGACGCAACCCGACGTCATGGTGATCGACGCCAGCCATATGAGCTTTTTCCGCAGAATGGTCACGCTGGCTTCGCTGGCGCGCCGCACGGTCACGCCCGTGACGATGGTGCATTAACTACGTAGTCGGCGCTGCTTCGTTCAACGCGTATTTCGACGAATCGCAGCAGCGTCCCCCCGCTTTATTGCCCTGCAATTGCAGGCGCGTCGCTTTCTACTCCGTACATTCCCTCGTTTTAACACTGCTTCAACCTTCCGTCACTTTGCTTGACATTGCTTGACTGTCCCCGCTCATCGTTCTCCTGATAATGAGCCCCGGCGCGGTCGGTTGAGCGCAACGCCATCGCTGAACCCGCCACACAGGCAGTCTTTCAAATACGACGTATTACTTATCATCAACGGGACTCACCATGAAAATCACGCGCTCAGGCGTTGTCGCCGCGGCTATCGCTGCCGCAGCCGCCGTGCCGGCCGTTTCGCATGCGGCTGACGGCACGATTACCTTCACCGGTCAGATCACTAGCCAGACCTGCACGATCAGCGGCAATGGCGGCGGCAAGAACTTCACCGTCACGCTGCCGACCGTCTCGACCTCGGCACTCGCCACCGCCGGCACGACCGCGGGCCGCACGCCGTTCAACATCGCGCTGTCGAACTGCACGCCGAATTCCGGCAACGTGTCGACCTATTTCGAGCCGGGCGCCACCGTCGACACGACGACCGGCCAGTTGATCAACGCATCGGGCACGGCGACCAACGTCGAAATCGGTCTGCTCAACGGCGACAGCAGCGTGATCACGCTCGGCGCGGCACAAGCTTCGCAAAACTCGAAGGCCGTTGCGCTGGCAAGCGGTGCAGCGACGCTCAAGTATTTCGCGCAATACGTCGCGACGAATGGCGCGTCGACCGCCGGCACGGTGAATACCACGGTGCTGTATTCGATCGTCTATCAGTAAGAAAAAAACGCTACGGGGTGGCAGCCGGCGTCTCTGGGACGCCGGCTGTCGAGGAGATCGAGGCGAGTCGCGAGTTCGCCTCCAGCGTGGTGCTTCAGATCGGGATTGCAGAATGACAATGCGAAAGAAAATATCAAAAGCGATGACGGTTTTCGCGTTGTCATGGTTGGCAGGCAGTACGCAAGCGGGCGTGGTGATCAGCGGCACGCGGGTGATCTATCAGGCGAAAGAGCGTGAAGTCACCGTGAAGCTCAGCAACGAGGGCGACGCGCCGGCACTGGTTCAGGTATGGCTCGACACGGGCAATCCGAATGCGCTGCCGGACGAGTCGAAGGTGCCGTTCACGTTGTCGCCGCCGTTGTTCCGTCTCGATCCGAAGAAAGGGCAGAGCCTGCGTTTGATATACACGCAGGAGCCATTGCCGCAAGACAAGGAGTCGTTGTTCTGGCTCAACGTGCTGGAAGTGCCACCGCGCGCAACCACGAGCACGACCGCGGACCAGCCGAATTCGCTGCAATTGGCATTTCGTTCGCGCATCAAACTCTTCTTCCGTCCGGCGGGATTGCCGGGCCATGCGGATGACGCGGCCGCACAGGTGCGCTGGAAATTCGTCCGCAAGGACAACGGCGCTTACGCGCTGGAAGCGACCAACCCGACGCCTTATCACGTGACGTTCAGCAAGATCGTCGCCACCGAAGGTTCGAGCAACTGGACGAGCGAGAAGGGCGGCATGGTCGATCCAGGCGCGAGCGCGGACTTCGACGTCGGGAGTGTGGCGCCGCTCGCCGAGGTGCCCGCGCAAGTCGATTACACCTTCCTCAACGACTACGGCGCCGGTGTCGGCGGCAAGCGTCTTCGCGACCAGATCGGCCAGTAAATCATGCGCACCCGGAAACCCTCTGCGCGACCGCGTGCCGGAACATGGTTCGCGCTCAGGCGCAGCCATGCCGTGATGCTCGGTGCGCTCGCCGCCTGGAGCACGACGCCGGCATTCGCCGACACCACGACGCTTGCCGACGTGCAGTTCAACGGCGATTTTCTGATGAAACCCAAAGGCGAGAGCGTCGACGTGTCGCGTTTCGAGCGCGGCAATCCGGTGCCGCCCGGCGAGTACACGGTGGACCTCTACGTGAACGGCAATTGGGTCGGTCACGACACGCTGCGCTTTGTCGCACGCGAAGGCGCGACGAGCGCCGCACCGTGTTTCGATAAACCGCTGATCGAACGTCTCGGTCTCGACTTTTCGGCACTGTCCGACAAGGGCCGCGGCGAACTCGCGAAAGCGCAGGCGGGTCAATGTGCGAGCGTGGCGGCGTTGGTCGACGGAGCCTCGCAATCGTTCGATCTGTCGGATTTGCGGCTCGATTTGAGCATCCCGCAAGCGGCCCTGTTGCGTAATCCGCAAGGGTACGTGAGCCCCGAGTTCTGGGACGAAGGGGTGACGTCGGCCACGCTGGGCTACAACCTGAATTCGTTTCGCGTGACCGGTTCGGGCTCGGTGGCGGCAAACACGCAGACGTATCTGGGCTTGAACGGCGGCGTCAATATCGGTAGCTGGCACTTCAGGCAGAACTCGGCGCTGACGTGGCAATCGAACGGGCCGCGCACGTATCAGAACATCGCGACCTATGTGCAGCACGATTTGCCGTCGATTCGCAGTCAGTTGACGATCGGCGATGCGTTTACCGACGGCGCCGTGTTCGACAGCATCGGCATTCGCGGCGTGGAACTCGCGAGCGACGACCGCATGCTGCCCGATTCGCTGCGCGGCTACGCGCCGCTGATTCGCGGCGTGGCCATGACCAATGCGCGCGTGAGCGTCACGCAGAACGGCAACAAGCTTTACGAAACCACGGTCGCGCCGGGGCCGTTCGAAATCAACGACCTGTACGCCACCGGCTACGGCGGCAATCTGCTCGTCACGGTCACGGAAGCGGACGGCAGCCAGCATAGTTTCTCGGTGCCGTATGCGTCGGTCGCGCAGTTACTGCGGCCGGGTATCACGCGTTTCAATGTGGCCGTGGGGCAGTTGCGCGACGCGCAGATCGGCCAGCACGACAATCTGCTGCAGGGCACCGTGCAACACGGCTTCAACAACGTCATTACCGGCTACGCGGGGACGATCGTCGCCGACGGCTATCTCGCGGGCCTACTCGGCGCGGCGGTCAACACACCGTTGGGCGCGGTCGCCGTGGACGTGACCGAAGCGCGCGCGCAGATTCGCGGCGCGACGAATACCACGGGCCAGAGCGTGCGCGTCAGCTACAGCAAGCTGGTGCCGGCCACCAATACGAATTTCACGGTCGCGGCGTATCGCTATTCGTCGAGCGGTTTCTGGGCGTTGCGCGACGCGATGCTCGCGCGCAGTCTGGTGGCCGCCGGGCAGGACCCAGACGCGGTAGACCGGCAGCGCAACCAGATTCAACTGACGATGAACCAGAGCTTCGGCAACGGCTGGGGCAACGCGTATGTGGTGGGCACGACACTCGACTACTGGAATCGCGGCGGCACCACCACGCAGTTTCAGGTCGGCTACAACAACGTGCTGCGCGCACTCGGCACCAACTTCAGCTACAACGTCTCGCTGTCCCGACAACGCGACGGCGTGACCGGACAAATGAACAATCAGATTTTCGCGAGCGTGTCGATTCCGCTCGGCACCGGCCAGCATGCGCCGACCCTGTCGACCAGCTTCACGCACAACAACCAGAGCGGTTCGTCCGAACAGGCCATGTTGAACGGTTCGGCCGGCGTGGACAACGAATTCACCTACGGCGTGACCGCGAATCATGCGCCGGGCGCGAGCACGGGCGGCGTGAACGGCCAGTATCGCAGCCCGTATGCGACGCTCGCCGGCAGCGCAAGCGGCGGCTCGGGCTACTCGCAGGTTTCGGCGGGTGTGACCGGCGCGATCGTCGCGCATCCGGGCGGCGTGACGTTCGCCAACGACCTTGGTGACACGATCGGCGTGGTCGAAGCGAAAGACGCGAAGGGCGCGCGCATCACGAACTCATCGGGCGTGCGGATCGACAACTTCGGTTATGCGGTGATTCCTTATCTGACGCCGTACAGCCTGAACACGGTCGACATCGATCCGAAGGGAATTCCGCTCGACGTCGAATTCAAGTCGACCAGTCAGCAGGTCGCGCCGCGCGCGAACTCGGTGGTGATGATCCACTTCGGTACCGTCACGGGCCGCGCGGCGGTGATCTCGGCACACTTGCCGAACGGTGCGCCGTTGCCATTCGGCGCAACGGTGTTCGACGCGAAGGGCACGAGTGTGGGTGCGATCGGCCAGAACAGCCGCCTCTTCGTGCGCGGCGTGACCGACGACGGCGCGCTCACGGTGAAGTGGGGCGACGCGGCCGACGAACAGTGCGGCTTCGGCTATCACTTGCCGCCGAAGGGTGAGGACCGCGGCGCGTACGCGCACATCGACGCGGTATGCGGGGCCATGGCAGGCGTGGCGAACGAAGCAGGCGCGGCTTCGTCCGCGGGAGGAAAGACGCAATGAACCGGTTTCTGTCACTCGGTTTGCTGAAGAAACTGCTCGGCATGCTGACGCTTTATATCGCGGGATGCCTGGTGTTGACCTTCAGTGTGCCGGCTCACGCGGCGGCGCTGCAATGCACGATCAGCGGCTCGGCCGCGATCAGTTTCGGCACGCTGACGGTGCCGCGCGATACGCCCGTTGGCACCGCGATCGGCCCGGTGCAATCGTCGACGGTCGCGGTCAACTGTCCGTCGAATCCCGGCACGGTGCCGCCGTACAACAACGGTTGGTACATTCAGTATTACCCGCAACTGACGGGTAGCCCGGTGGCCGGCGTATGGAATACCGGCATTGCGGGTATCGGCATTCGCGTGGTCGACGTGACCTACGGCAACCGGACGCTGTCGACGCTCAACGTGGGCAGCTGGAGCGACTTCGGCGCGCCGATCACCACGACCGCGGCGTTTCAGGGCAATTTCACGTTTAGCTATCAACTGGTCAAAACGGCCGCGCAGGTGACGAGCGGCGGCGCGATCAACATTCCGCAGTTGTTCACGCTGGTGAGTCACAACATTCCGTTGAACGTGACGTCGGCGGCGCTGGTGACGATTTCGGTGAACAACACCTCGATCGTGGCGACCACCTGTACGGTCACGACGCCGTCCGTCAGTGTGACTTTGCCGACCGTCAACGCCAGCGCGTTCACGTCGACCGGCACGACGGTGGGCAACACCGCGCTCAGCATCGGGCTCTCTTGCCAGGCCGGCGCGAACGTCTACGTGACCTTGACCGATGCGACCAATCCCGGCAATACCACCAGCAATCTGACGCTGGCGAGCGGGTCGACAGCGACGGGCGTGCAACTGCGTGTGTTGAACAGCGGCGGCACGGCGGTCAGCTTTGGACCCGACTCAGCGATAGCGGGCAATCCGAATCAGTGGCTGGTGGGCGCATCGGCGAGCACTACGCGGATTCCGCTGACGGCGCAGTATATTTCGACGGGGACGGTGGGGCCGGGTACGGTGAAGGGGCTGGCGACCTTTACGATGAGTTATCAGTGAGCTTGCGTGCGCTTGCCTGACGGGTAGACCGAACACACCGTTGGACTTCCGCCCCGCCTAACCCGCCAGGTCGGAAAAATGAATGCTGGCCGCCTGGCAAGCTTCGGTAAAAACCGTGTCGTAGCTGGAGAAAAACACCGTGCGAGTTTCGCCCAGCAGGGTGAACAATTCCACCAGCACCGCACGCCCGGAGGCATCGAGTCCGCCGACCGGCTCATCCGCAATCAGCACGCTGGTTTCACCCAACACCGACGCCGTGAGGAAAATCTTCTTGCGCGTGCCGAACGACATCTGCTCGAAGCGTTTGTCGAGATGCGGCGTCAGTCCGAAACGGTCCGCCAGATCCAGCGCGGTGGCACCGACCGTGGTTTTTCTCGCGGTTGCCACGTCGTTCAGATACGCGCGGCCGGTTTGATCCGGATACGTCATGCAGTCTTCCGGCACATACGTCAGCACGTTTTGAGCGGCAAGCCGCGCGCTGCGCAGCGCGTGACCACCCATCCAGACATCGCCCGAATCGGCTTCGATCGTGCCGGCCAGCACGCCGAGTAGCGTGGATTTGCCGCTGCCCGATTCGTCGTTCAACGCGACGCAGCCGGCCTGACTCTCGTAGTGCAGTCCCTGAAAAATGACGCGTTCGCCGTAGCGCTTGCTGAGGTTGTCGAATCGGAGCATGGATTAAAACGGAGTCGGAGAAGAAGGGGGCTTCGCAGCGTGTCGGGCCGCACGGTCTCTTCATGAAATCGGTGTAGCCGGCGTGGCGCAAGTTTAGCAGCGCGGGCGGACGGCACGGGCGCGTGGGTATGCGAACGCTTGCCGGCGCGGCACGGCGAATCGCTTCACGCGGTGTAAAGTTGCGCAAGGTCTGGCCGTTAAAGAAGTAAAGTTCGCCTTTGTTTTCCGCCTTCCCTGACTTTCCCGACGACTCCGTCCACCCGACCTCATGCAAATTGCTGCCGGCAAAACGGCTCCGCCATCCCGTGCCGAACTCCGGCGTATCGTCGCCGCCATCGTGATCGGCAACGGCTTCGTTGCGTACGACTTCACCGTTTATAGCTTCTCCGCCGTGATAATCGGCAATCTGTTCTTTCCGTCGCATAGCCCCGCGTCGTCGTTGTTGCTCTCGCTCGCCACCTTCGGCGCCGGCTTCGTGATGCGTCCGCTCGGCGCGATCATGATCGGCCATATTGCCGACAACCGTGGCCGCAAAGCGGGCCTCACGGTCTCGCTCACGCTTATGACGCTCGGCACGTGGCTGATCGCCTGCCTGCCGGACTATGCGTCGATCGGGCCCGCCGCGACTGTGCTGATGGTCCTCGCACGGTTGATGCAGGGG
Organism: Burkholderia sp. 9120; assembly: GCF_000745015.1. NCBI lineage: Bacteria > Pseudomonadati > Pseudomonadota > Betaproteobacteria > Burkholderiales > Burkholderiaceae > Burkholderia > Burkholderia sp. 9120. The sequence continues at coordinate 3,374,532 of NZ_JQNA01000002.1, forward strand.
CTCGCGGCGGGCGGCGAGATCGGTCCCGCGTCGGCTTCGCTGATGGAATCGGCCGCTTACCGCCAGCGTTGTTTCATGGTGAGCTGGCGCGGCGCGAGCCAGGGCGCGGCCGCCTTCGCCGCCGCGCTGGTCGGCGCGAGCGCCACGATGCTGCTGTCGCCCGCGGAAATGCACGCGTGGGGCTGGCGCATTCCGTTCGTGCTGGGCGGCCTGATCGGCCCGGTCGGCTGGTATCTGCGCCGCCGCATGCCGGCGGCCGCGCCGCAGAAACGCGCGCGGCTCTCGCCGGCGCGTATGTTCGCCGAGCATCCGCGTGCGCTGGTCTGCGGGCTGCTGATGATGGCCGCGCCTTCGGTGGGGATTTACCTTACCGTGTTTTACATGCCGGCCTACCTGGTCCGAACACTGCAGCGGCCGCCGGCGATCAGCCTGTGGACCGCCTGCCTGTCCGGCCTCGTGATTCTCGTGGTGACGCCGCTCTTTGCGCGTGCAGCCGACCGGCTCGCGAGCCGCAAGACGCTGCAATACGCGTCGCTTGCGGCGTCGCTCGTTCTGGCGTGGCCGGCGTTCTGGGCACTGACCCACGGCGCGGCCAATCTGGTTGCGCTGGCAATCATCACGACTTACGTCGCGCTGGCCGTTAACAATGCCGGCCCCAGTTCGGTGCTGATGATGGAAGCGCTGCCTGTGCACAGGCGCGCGGCCGGGCTAGCGGTGATTTACAGCTTTGGCGTGGTGCTGTTCGGCGGATTTTCGCCGTTCATCGTCACCTGGCTGATCAACCGGACCGGCGATCCGATGGTGCCCGCGTGGTATCTGATGGCGGCGACGCTGCTGACGCTGGCCGCGTTGAAGGGCTTTCCCGAGCCGGCGACGCGCGGCGCGTGCAGCGCCTGCCCGTCGCAACCGTCGGCCTGATGGCCGGTGAACGGATGAACGCTACGCCGCGTTGCGCAGTTGCAGGTCCAGCGCGCGCAGGCGCATGTCCTGCGGACTCATGTCGAAGGCGCGGCGAAACGCGCGGGTAAAGTCGGACGCGCTCTGAAAACCGAGCCCGTAAGCGATTTCCGCGATCTGAAGGCCCGGAAAACGGACTAGTTCGTCCGCCGCCTCGCGCAACCGCCGGTTGCGGATCACTGCGCCTAACCCGCCTTCGTGCTCGAACCAGCGATAAATCGTTGCGCGTTTCAATTGCAGCGCCTGAACCACGCTGGTGGGCGTGAGCTCGCTCTGGTGCAGGTTTTTGTCGATGTAGCGGCGCACTTGTGCCATTACCGCGGTCTGCAGCGCGGCGCGGCTCGCGCCGGTCAACCGGGCGTGCTTGCCGAACGCGGCCACCAGCAACTGGCCGCCGGCCTGCAAGGCTTCGATCGCGCCGGCAGGGTCGAGCGTGGGTATTTCGCGGGCGAGCGCCGTCATATGGTCGAGTACGAGGCCGGTCAGCGGCGAGCCCTGTTCGACGATGCGGCCGTGAATGGCCGGGCCGTCCAGCTCCTGATCGACGAGCGCGGCCGGCACGAACAGGCTCAGCAGGCGCGACGCCGGGCGGTCGGCGCGAAACGGCTGGTTCAGGTCGAACGCCACGATGCCTTGTACCGAGCCCGTGGCACTGCGTTTCTTCTGCATGCCGGTGACGTGGCCGACTTCGCCCTCCACGAACAGTTGAAACACGTAATCGCGTCGTGTGTCGGTAGAGACGCGGGCGACCGAGCGCTCCAACTGCATCGAATCGGTGCGGCAGTCGGTAAACACCATGCCGCCGACCGCATACAGATCGATTTCGCCGCGAAATCCGCGGCCAATCTGTTCTTTCGACGGCGGCGCGTCGACCACGTGCCCCACCCGCTCGCGCCACGCCAACGCCTGCTTCTGCGTGGCGACGCCGCGCGTGCTGAAACGGCTCGTGGAAATCGACGAGCGCGAATCGGCTGCGGCGGCCGCGGCCAGATGCGGGGGCAAGGAGCGCTGATTCATGAATAGCTTGCTGCGAACGGGAAAAGCATTTCCGGCGGGGAGACGGCGGCGAGCACGTATTTTTGCACACCGTCGGCCAAAACTGAGACGTATGGTAAAGCGTGTCAAAAATTTTGCTTTATCGTCACATGATTAGATGCAGATCGTTTTCGCTGATGGCGCGGCAGATTGATCGACCGTTGCCCCGTGCTGGAACCGCAGCTGCGCGTGAAGAAAGCGCCGTCCGCCATACGCGGCGCAATGGGCGCGAGGTCCATGCTTTGCCGGCTGGCATTTCACGGGGAACGAAAGATGAGCGGCACGAACAGGCAATCCTCCGCGCAACGCGGCGGTCTGCGTCCGTCCAGTTTGGTGGACAGCCAATTGCAGCATCTTGAGAACGTGGTGGAGTTTGTGACGCGTGGGGACGCGTCCGGCGCGCAGCACACGCTCGACCACGAGTACTGGGAAAAGCGCATTCGTGCGCTGGAAGAAACCCACGAGTTGATTAACAGCCAGCGGCAGCGCATCACGAAGCTGCTTGCGCGGCTGGTGACTGAGGCGCAGGTGGGCCGGCAAAACCGGTCGGCCGCCTGAGCTACGAAATAACAGAGTCGCAAAGACCGGGGGCAGTAGCTGTGTAGTAGGGGACCAAACGATGCTCACGGGCATCGGTAGTACAAGTCGAGGAACCTGAGAGAAAGTGGCGATGATGCGAACGGGCCCAAAGAGGCCCGTCGCACATCGACCCCATCATTCGCCCATCGTGGCACCGTGCCCCAATAAATAAAAAATCCACGCGTGCAGTAATTTCGACCGCTTTTAAATAGGGCGCGGACTAATAGTAAGTATCCAGAATACGCGCTAAATTTAGCGCTGATAAACTGTGCGCCGGAGCAGGACGCCGGGCCTTGACAGGCGCCGTTCGCTCCCCGAAATCCGGCCGCCTGAAATCGCCGGATAGACGGTAGAAACAGGCTTTTTCCCCGATTTTGAACGCGTGCCGACACGGCATACTAGCCCGTGTCCGAAGCGCAAAAAGGGACGCATGATTGGTTGTCCTGTCTTCCATTCATGCACGGTGTCGTATCGATCGATTCCCCTCGCCAACCTCTACCCACCTGATTTTGGCCAGTATCAGGGCTCGCCTGAGCCCGTTTTTGGAAGTGACTCATGAAGCCGGGAAAGAACTCGCTTGAGAAAAAACGCGCACGCAGAACCGCCATGGCGATCGGCGCGGCGTTGATCGTGGCATTGCTCGCGTTCAGTGTGTGGCATTTTCAGCAGCGCACCGCGCAGGCCGTGCCGGCGCTGACAGGCGTCGCGAAACAGATGCGACAGGACCCGTCCGCATGGGCTCACGAAGAGAAAGACGCTTCGCAAATGCTGCGCGATGTTCGCGATGGCAACGTCGCGGCGGTCGGCGTGAGTCCGAGTGCGATTCTGGTGTCGAGGCGCGACGGGGCGAAGTATTTCGTCACCGACCACAACGCGACTTTCTCGCACGCGCTGCTGCTCGGTGAGCCCAGCTCGAATCAGGCCGCCGCGTATCAACTCGTCTGGCTACCCGACGCGGACATTCGCACGGGGGCGTCGCGCTGGATTCCGGTTTTCGATCAGGTGCGCGACGCCATTAGTCTGCTGCTGCCGTTGCTGCTGATCGGCGGCATGGTGTGGTTCATGCGCCGCGAAATGCGCGGCGGCGCTTCGCTGCTGAACAAGGCGCCCACGCTGCGCTTCGACGACGTGATCGGCGCCGGCGAAGCGAAGGCGGCGCTCGCCGATATTCGCGGCTACCTGTCCGACCCGAAGCAGTTCACGTCGATGGGCGTGCGCGCGCCGTGCGGCATTCTGATGGTAGGCGGCCCGGGCGTTGGCAAGACGCGGCTCGCGCAGGCGCTGGCCGGCGAATGCGGCGCGAGTTTTATCTCGATCACGGGCAGTTATTTCAGTGCGAAGTACTATGGCGTCGGCATTCAGAAGGTCAAGCATCTGTTCGAACTGGCGCGCAAGAATGCGCCCACGGTGATCTTCATCGACGAAGCCGACGGTCTCGCCAAACGCACCGATACCGGCGGCGGTCCGGTCGAAGCGGAGAGCAACCGCATCATCAATCAACTGCTGGCGGAGATGGACGGCTTCGCGTCGAACGAAGGCGTCATCATCGTTGCGGCGACCAATCACCCCGACAATCTCGACGAAGCGTTGCGCCGGCCGGGCCGTTTCGACCGCACCGTGCAGGTCCGTTTGCCGGATCGCGAAGACCGCGCGAAGATTTTCCGCTTCTACGCGGAGCGGCTGAAATCGAAGTCCGCCGACATCGACTACGACCAACTCGCGCGACTCACTACCGGCCTGTCGCCGGCCACGGTCGCGATGGTGGTGAACCAGGCGGGGCTGGTCGCGCGCAAAGCCGGCGACGTCGAAATCGCGTCGAAGCATTTCATGGAAGCGATCAAGATTGCCCGTATCGGCGACGTGAGCGGCGCCGAGCGCGCGTTGAGCGAAGACGAACGCACGCGCATTGCCGTGCATGAGGCGGGGCATGGCCTGGTCGCCGCGCTGCTCGGCACCGGCGTGCTGGAAGAGGTCACGATTCTGCCGCGCGGCGGCGCGTTGGGCGTCGCGCTGATCACCAAGGCGCAAGACAAGCATCTGTATCGCGAGACCGAGATTCGCAATGAAATCCAGGTGTTGCTCGGCGGCCGCAACGCTGAAATTTTGAGGTTTTCCGAAGCATCGAGCGGGGCCGCGTCGGACTTGCAGGAGGCCTCGCGCATCAGTCTCGACATGGTGTCGAAGTTCGGCTTCAACCGCGATGGCGATCTGTTCAGCCTCGCGGCGCTGCCGTCGCAGTACGCGGGCCTGCAAATGAAGAGCGCGATCGAACACGCGAACGTGCTGCTCAAGGAATTGAACGAGTTGTGCTTTGGGCTATTGCACGCGTATGAACCCGTGCTGCGTGCTATCGCCGACGAATTGCTGGAACAGGAGACCGTTCCCGGAGAGACAGTTTACCGGCTGATCCGGGAACACAAAAGCACGCTCAAAATCGTGCATGAGCCGGCTGCGGCTTAACCGGTCTCTACTTTTCAGGCGAAGTCGGACGGACCCGGCGATGGCACGCCAGCGGGCGTGTCGGTTTCACCTAACGGGTTGCCGTCGTCGTCACCATCGCCTTTGGCTGGCGGAGGCGTTTCACCCTTTGGCGGCAGTGGCTGATCGAGGCCGGGCTCGACGGGCGTGGGAATGGCGTCGCCGATTGGCTTGGAGATTTCCGTAGGCGGGCTGCCGGGGTCTTCATCGGCCCGGCGTTCGGGCTCGTTCGGAAATTGGGTCAGGTTGGTCACGACGACTCTCCTGCTGGTAAGGGCAATACCCATTAGTCAGCAAGGCGTGTACCAGACACATTCGTCTAACCAACCCGCGCGGTTCGAAGCCGGATATAAAAACAGCCTATAAAACGCCGGATTTCCAGATCATCTGCGCGGCGGCTGCCACCACGAACACCAGCACCAGCGCTCGGAACGCCGTGGGCGGCAGCCGGTCGCGCAACGGCCGCACCAGCAGCATGCCCACGATTACCGGCACGCTCGCGCACGCCGAGATAAGCAGATCGGTCCAACTGGCATGTGCGCCGCCGCTCAACGCGAGCACCAGCGTGATGATCGACACCACCAGAATGATCGCGATCTGCTTGGTGAACACTTTCCCCGTGGCGCCCGTGGCGATCAGATACATCGCCAGCAAAGGGCCCGGCACCGACGCAATGCTCTCCATCAAAGCCGCACCGAAACCCAGCACGAACCCGGCGGGCTTCGCCCACCGCGGCGACAGCGTCAAACGCGGCGTAGCCAGCAGCAACAGCGCGGCGATCATCAGAAACGCGCCCGCGGCCGCCTGCGCGCGATGCGGCGCCAGCGAAATCAGCACGGTTACGCCGACGATATTGCCGATCACCGTGCCGACCAGCGGCGCCGCGATGCGCCGCACCGTGGGCAGCAGATTGCCGCCTTCCAGCGCCTGCGGGATATTGCCGAGAATGATCGGCATCGACAGCAGCAGCACCGCGCTTTTGATAGGCAGAAAGTGGCTGAGAATCGGCATCGCGACGAGCGGCACGCCGATGCTGACCACGCCCTTGACCATGCCGCCCAGCAATAGCGCGACGACGATACCCAGCAACGTGTAGAAGTCTAGCGCCTGCAGGCTCGGACCGAGCACGCCGTCGGCGAAATTGAAATGGAACATCGTTGAGATCCGCGAGCCGGCCGCGCGCAGACGATCACAGGATGTCGCGCGGGCAGTGGCGTGTTGTTATCGGTCGGCCGGTTCAATGCCCGCGGATCGCGCAAGAGAGGAAGCAGCCGTTCAGTGAGGCCGCATGATACCGCGCCGTTGCTCGCGTCGCTTGCAAGTGAAACGTAAGCCAGGCTTGCGTCAAATGGCGTCTGAAGCGGTGTTGGTGTCGCGGCTTTGATCGCGTGATTCGTCGCTTCGAGCCCGCTCGCGACGGGTTGCCGAAGCGACCGGCGTTTGCGGCGAAGTCGAAACCGTGCCCGCTTCAATCGGCTTCACCTCAAGCCGGGTCTTCAACCGAAGAATCGGCGCTTCGATCCAGCGCCACGACAACATGGCCATGACGATCGAAATCGCGAACGACGCCACGATACCGATCGCGTGCGCCCACAACGGCACCGAGCCGCCGAACAGCGCGGCCGCGTGACGGTTGCGGGTCAGGTCGGGGATCAGATTGTGATAGAGATAGAAGCCGTAGCTGATGCGTCCGAGCCCTGCTAGCCAGCCGGTTTCGAGTAAGCCGATCACTACCGCATTGCGGCAGCACGCCACCGAACACACCAGCGCCGCGATACAAACGCCGTACCACGCGCTGATCGCGGTGAAGAGAAGCGGATTATCCAACTGAGTCCACCTCGGCTCGCTCGCGCACAAGCCCACTAGTGCAAGACTCAAACCGAACAACGTCGCGCCGTGTCCGAGCCAGGCGCGCAATGCGCTCTGCTTCCGCGCAATCGTCAAGCCGCCGATTCCACCCAACGCCAGCAGCCAGAAATTGGTCAACGGATGCGTGTAAATGGTGATTTCCTGCCAATGCGCGGCACGCATGACCAGCAATGCGACAAGACCCACCGCGACGATCACCCAGCACACCACGCGATGCCGGCGCGCGGCCAGCAGTAGTAAAAGCGGCGCGAACACGAGATAAAACTGCTCTTCGATCGCGAGACTCCACAAGTGCGAGTAACGCCCGGGCCAGAAATGCAGCACCGAACCGATCCAGATATTCGACAGATAGGCAAAGTGATACGGCATGCCGCTCGCGAGTTCCGGACTCGCGATCCCGAACGCCATCAGCACGCTCATCACCACGAGCATCAGGTAGTAGATCGGAAAGATGCGCAGCGTCCGGCGAAACAGAAAGCGCCTGAGCTCGGCGCCGAAACGGCCGCCGCCGGCTTCGATCCGCGTGCGTTGCGCCGACAGAATGCCGATGATCAGAAAGCCACTGAGCGCGAAAAAAATCCATACGCCCAGATGACCGATCTCGCCGGCGTCGCCGAATAGTCGGTGCTGAAAAAATACCATCAGGACTGCAATCGCTCGCAGTCCGTCGAAGCCGGCAATCCGGTTGTTCATGTGATTGTCTTCCAGAGCGAAGGCGGCGCGCGCAACGCAGCCGGACTGGGCGGTAACGGAAGGTAGTCCATCGTACGATGAAAAAAACCGAAAAAAATCGCACGGCCTATTCGATGATTTATTTTTCGCGCGGATTACCGATTGCTTTTGCGAACCACGCCTGAAGCCGCAAAACTTGCCGCGAACTGAATTCACGACATCTCTGCATTACCGCATGCCAACAGCGGCATTTCAGATCGCCACTTTGCGCGCTGCGATTAAAGGCCACTTGTCAGCGCGCGGGAGATTGGCGCACGACATGGGTGGGAACGTTTTATTGTCATGGGGTTCCTACGAACAACAGCGGCGGCCGGCCGTCTGTCATTACGCGCCGCTTGCGCGTGTCATTCTGAGAGAAGCCGAATGGAAAACCGTCACGGGCGTTCCGAAGGCAGTCCGCATGGCGGACGTTCGATCGAAGTGGACTTCTTTCGCGGCGTCGTGCTGATCGTCATCGTGCTGGATCACATTCCGGGCAGCACGTTGTCGCATCTGATGTTGCACGCGTACGCACTGTGCGATTCCGCCGAAGTGTTCGTGTTTCTCGGCGGCTATGCGTCGGCGGCGGCGTACACGGCGGTGCTCGCCGGCCGTGGCGAAAGCGCGGCGAAGCTGCGCTTCGTCAAACGGTGCTGGGAGATCTACCGGGCCTATCTGCTGACGGCGGTGTTGACGCTGGTGTCCGGCGCGCTTCTCGCGCTGCTGCATCTGAATCCGCCGATGGTCGACCTGACCGGCTGGGCGCCGTTCTCGGCGCAGCCGCTGCACACAGCGTTCGATATCGCGGTGCTGCGGCGTCAGCCGTATCTGTCGAGTGTGCTGCCCATGTACGTGATTTTCGCGCTATGCGTGCCGTTCGCGGTGCCGCTCGCGCGCCGTTCGTGGTGGCTGGCGCTTGCCCTAAGCGTGGCGATCTGGGCGTTTGCGCGGCCGCTGGCCGCGTTTTTCAGCATTGACGACATGGCCGACTGGGCCTTTAATCCGTTTGCCTGGCAACTGATGTTCGTGCTCGGTATTCTGTGCCGGGTGCAGCCGATCAGCGAGCGCTTTCACACCAGCCGCACCTCGCGCTGGCTGACCCGGTTCGCCGTGATCGCGGTGCTGACATTCGCCGTGGTTAAACTATTCGTGCTGACGCAACCCTTGCCCGGCGCACTTAAACAGAATCTCTCTCCTGACCGCGTGATCAATTTCATCGTTATCGCCTGGCTCGCCGCGCAGTTCGTGCGCATGGGCAGTATCGCGTGGCTCGCGCAGCGGTTGCCTGCCGTCGTGACGGTCGGCCGCACCGGGCTGGTGTGTTTCGTCGCGGGCACGCTGGTGTCGCTGATCGTCGATACGGCCACGCCGCACACGTTCCATGGTTTTCGCGGCGTGCTGATCGGGCTGGGCGGCGACCTGGTCGCGATCGGCGCGCTGCTGATGATCGCGCGCGGCTGGCATGGCTGGAAGCGCCAGCCGCAGCGCGCGGCCGCCAATGGCGCGGGCTGCGGATGATGGCGTGGCGGCGCCGGTTGAGTCGAGCGCGTGATCGGCGTCTGGCCGCTGCGGTCTCGGTCGGTGCCGCCGCGTTTTGGCTGGGTGCCCAGCCGGCGCTCGCCGCGCCCAAGGAAGCCCCGCTCGCCATGCGCTGCGCCGAACTCGCGGGCGCGGTGCTGCCGCCTGAACTGATCGCGTTGCCGACGGCCGGCGTGCTGATCGAAAGCGCGAACATGGTGGGCGCCACCGCACCCGGTAATCAGCAGGGCGGCGAGTATTGCCGTATCACCGGCCGTATCAAGGCGCTCAAAGCCACCACACCCGATATCCGTTTCGATCTGAATTTGCCGCGCCGCTGGAACGGCCGCGCGTTGCAGATTGGTGGCGGCGGATATAACGGGGTGGTGGTGAGCGGCACCGGCGTGATGCCGTTTTCACCGGATCGTGCGCCGCTCGCGCAAGGCTATGCGACCTTCGGCGACGACTCGGGGCATGTGGGCGATTCGTCGCTCGCGGTGTTTGGTCTGGTCGACGAGGCGGTGACGAATTTCGGCTACGCGCACCTGAAGAAAACCCACGACACGGCGCTCGCCTTGATTGCGCGCGCGTACGGCCGGCCGCCGCAGCGCATGTACTTTGCCGGCGGCTCGACCGGCGGGCGTGAAGGCTACACCGTGATGCAGCGCTATCCCGACGACTACGACGGCGTGATCGCCAATTCGCCCGCGCTCAATTTTTCCGGCGTGCGTCTGCTCGGCCTGAAGCTCGGCCAGGCCGAATATGCGACGCCAGGCGGCTTCATTCCGCCGTTGCTGCTGGAGCATGTCTATCAACGGACGCTGGCCGTTTGCGACAAGCTCGACGGCGTGGTGGACGGCATTGTCAGCGACGTCGCCGCGTGCCGCGAGCACGAGGCGGAGATCATCGCGTCATTACGCTGCGAGGGGCACACGCCGGTGCACGACGAATGCCTCACCGACCCGCAGCTCGCCACCTTGCTGGTGATGCGCGACGGACTCTCGTTGCCGTACAAGCTGGCGTGGGACGTTGGCGGCTATCGCGGCTACAACCTCTTTCAGGGTACACACCTGACGGGCATGCTGGGCCTCGCGCATCAATCGGAGCGCCTGCCGGTGCCCACGTTCTTCGCCAACGGCTATCTGTTCGCGCAGGGCGACGGCTATATCCGCTATTTCGTCGCGCATGACGCGGAGTTCGACTCGCTCAGATTCGATCCGCAGCATCCGGGGAAATATCGCGCGCAACTGGTTGCGTTGTCACAGACCATCGGCTCGATGAATCCCGATCTGTCGCGCTACATTGCGCACGGCGGCAAGCTCATCACGCTGCAAGGTCTCGCCGACGAAGTCATCAGCCCGAACCAGACCATCGCGTATTACGAGGCGCTGAATGAGCGCTTCGGCAACGATCAGGTGAACAGTTTCATGCGGCTCTACATGGTGCCGGGTTTTCAGCACGGCAGCGGCGTGTTCATTCCGTCGGTGGATCTGCTGGGCGCGCTCGACGCCTGGGTGACGCGCGGCGTGGCGCCCGAAACCTTGACCGCGACCGATATCGCACCGGCCACCAACGGACGCTCGCGGCCGTTGTGCCGATACCCGCTGTTTCCTCGCTATGTGGGCAAGGGGAGTATCAATCTCGCCAGCAGCTTTGTGTGCTCGGAACCGTGAAGTGATGCCGGGTCGTAGTGCTTGCGTTTGCAACGGTTGGTAGAGGGTTTGAAGGGTTTGCAATTACCACCTGCACCCTACGCACCCCACACGCCATGTGAACAGAGCGGCAGCGCCCTTAATGAGCGCCACGAACGCCACCGCCCCCTTCCGCAGATCAAATCAGAAACGCGACGCAAGCCACGCATCACTGACCGTTCTGCATCGTCCCGCCGTTGACGCCATTGCCGCGAATACCGTTATTCGTTCCGTTGTTCATATTCGCCCCGTTGTTCATGCCGCCCTTCGAACCGTTCATCGGCGCGCTATTCGGCGACGCTCCCGTGCCGGTGCCCATGCCGCCACCGGTGCCGGTCACGCCCGGCGAACCGTAGCCCGAACTACCCGGGTTCTTCATCGAATTCGGACCGACACCCGGCGTAGCCGTGCCGCCTGCGCCGCCCGTCGTGCCGCCGCCGGCGCCGATGCCGTTACCGCCTCCGTTGCCACCACCGGCTCCCGCACCCGCGCCGCCGGCCTGTGCGTAAACCCCACCCGAGAGCGCCATCACGAGCGCCGATGCAAAAATCGCCTTGGTCATGTGTTTCATGGTCCACCTCCATCACAGTCGGTTAATGTCACGCGAGCGATGTCGCTCGCATGATGAATCTCGCGCAAGCGGTGTGCCTTGGCGACGCCGATCTTTGCGCATGAGGCGTTCCCGGCGACGTCTGCAAGAGTGGGTGCAAAGGTAGTTATCCCAAGCAATGACGACCGGACAGGGCGGCACGAAAAAGGAGGCGATCTGTACCGGGCAAAACCCAGATCAACCCAGGCAAACGTTTGCCTTGCGGCGCAGCCAGTGCGTCCAGGCCGACGCTCGACAGGTGTCGCCGCGACGTTCAGAGAAGGCAATAGTTACCTTATTTTTCCAAGATATTTGGACCGCTGAAGTAAAAGAATCCGATTCAGATCAAGGCACGTGATCGGTCCACTTGCACATCGGGTAGAAGGTGCCGATGAATCGCGGTAGCGGCACTGTTAGGGCGCTAAGACACATGCTAGAGTCCAATTCGCCTACCGGCAGCATCAGTGATTGCCACCAGAAAATACGCGGACCGGCCCGTCGCGCCGTCCGCTGAAAACGACTAGGGATATCCGTATGGAAACGCTTGGCGGAACGCGTCTCGCCCAACTCTTCAACGATCGGCAAACCGAGTTGCTGGGCGAGTGGATCGCTCAGCAATACGCTATCGCGTCGCGCCGCGGTGGCGTTGCCGAAGCGCAATTGCGCAATCAGTTCGTCCAGTTTGTCGCGTTGACCTGCGCAGCGCTGGGCGCTTCCGATCGTGTCGAATTCAAAACGCCTTTGTGGGACGAGGTCCGCGGTTTCCTGGCCGAAGTATCCACGCAGCGCGCGCGGCAAGGATTCACGCCGGTCGAAACGGCCATGTTCGTGTTCTCGCTGAAAGAGCCGCTTTTTTCGCGCCTGCGCGTGGAACTGCTGAACGATCCCGCCAAGCTGGCGGAACTCACGTGGACCGTCAGTACCTTGCTGGATGCCCTCGGCCTGTACACCACCGAGGTCTACCAGACGAGCCGCGAACAGGTGATCGTGCGCCAGCAGCAGGAACTGCTCGAACTGTCCACGCCGGTCGTGCAACTGTGGGACGGCATTCTCGCGCTGCCGCTGATCGGCACGCTGGATTCGGCGCGCACCCAGGTGGTGATGGAAAGCCTGCTGCAGAAAATCGTCGAAACGGGCGCGGCGATCGCGATCATCGACATTACCGGCGTGCCGATCGTCGACACGCTCGTCGCCCAGCATCTGCTCAAGACCGTGGCGGCCGCGCGGCTGATGGGCGCGGACTGCATCATTAGCGGCATCCGGCCGCAGATCGCGCAAACCATTGTTCATCTGGGCGTCAATCTGTCGAACGTGATCACCAAGGCCACGCTCGCCGACGCCTTCGTGATCGCATTGCAGCGCAGCGGCAAGTCGTTGCAGGTCGGCGCGTCACGCACCGAGGGCCCCGGCGCTGCGCCGGTCAACCCGTTTGCCGGCGTTTGACGCCGGTTCCCGCGCACATTAACCGGACCCGGCGATGGAACGCATTCCGATTTTGCGGATGGGCAAGTTTCTGCTCGTCACGATTCAGGTAGACATGCACGACCGTCTGGCCATGACCTTGCAGGACGATCTGACCAGCCGCATCGTGAAAGACCGTGCAAAAGGCGTGCTGATCGATATTTCGTCGCTCGACGTGGTGGACTCGTTCATCGGACGGATGATCGGCGACACCGCCGCGATGGCACGCGTGCTCGACGCGCAAACCGTGGTGGTCGGCATGCAGCCGTCCGTCGCGATCACGCTGGTCGAACTCGGGCTCGCGTTGCCCGGCGTGCGCACCGCGCTGAACGTCGAGAAGGGCATGGCGTTGCTAACCGGGTCGGACACGTTTTGAACGCGTTTGCCGGCGGACCTTCCGATACCGCGCCACTATCCTCCATGACGAGCCCTTCTTCGCTGCCAGGCGCTCAGGCGCCGTACGAGGTCCTGCCGATCCGCTCGGACGAGCAGATCGTACGGCTGCGTCGTCAGGTGCGCGAGAAGGCGGTGGCACTCGGTATGTCGCTCATCGATCAGACGAAATTCGTCACCGCGGCGAGCGAGCTTGCTCGCAATACCCTCACGTACGGCGGCGGCGGTGACGTACACTTTTATCAGGTTCAACAGAACAGCCGTAGCGGCCTGCGACTCGAGTTTATCGACCACGGGCCGGGTATCGCGGACATCCCGAGAGCATTGACCGACGGCTTCACCAGCGGCAATGGTCTAGGTCTGGGTCTCGGCGGCGCGAAGAGGCTGTGCGACGAGTTCGAGATCCGCTCGTCGCCAGGCGAGGGTACTCACATTTCGATTACTAAATGGAAGCCGTTCTAAACCGGTCGAGCGCCACCCAGCAGCGCTTCGAAATTGGCGATCCAAGCCAGGTCTCGTTCGCGCGGCGCGGCATCAGCGAAATCGCACAAGCCGTGGGCTGCGGCGAAACGATTGTCGGCCGGCTGGCGATCATCGTGACCGAGTGCGCCACCAATCAGCTCAAACACGCGCAGCGCGGCGAATTGCTGGTGCGCGCGCTCAGCGAAGTCGTGCCGCCCGGCTCGGGCCTGGCATCACGTTACGGCGTCGAGTTGCTGGCGATCGACAACGGTCCGGGCATTCATGACCTGCACGCCTGTTTCGTCGACGGTTATACGACGGCCGGCAGTCCCGGCAACGGCATGGGTGCGATCCAGCGGCTTGCCGACCAGCTCGATATCTGGAGCGCACCGGCTCGCGGCACGATTTTGCGCGCCGTGGTGTGGGCGGAAAGCGGGGCTTCGGCGGCGGGTTCAGTGGGCGCAAGAGACCCGAGCCATACCCGCGACACGGGCGCCCCCAGCGACTCCGCGCCGATCGAATTCGGCGCGATCAATCTGCCTCTTCAGGGCGAGTGGGTGTGCGGCGACGCGTGGTCATGCGGCTACGCGGACGGCGAATTCTCCGTGATGATCGCCGACGGACTTGGCCACGGTGAATTAGCCAATACCGCTGCGATTGCCGCGACCGATACCTTCGCCCAGCTCGGACCGTCGAGCCTCGAACAGATCGTCGAAGCCTCGCACGAAGCGTTGCGCGCCACGCGCGGCGCGGCGCTCGGCGTCGCGCGGATTCCCGCCGGCGGCGTCGCGCAGGGCGCGCCCGCGACGGCACGCTTTTGCGGCATCGGCAATATCGCCGCGAGCGTCTGGACGCCGCAAGGTCATCGCCATCTGGTGTCGCACGCGGGCATTGTCGGCCATCAGATGCACAAGGCGCAGGCCTTCCAGGTCGACTGGCCGCATGGCGCATTACTGATCCTGCACTCCGACGGTCTGGCCACGCGCTGGGATCTGAGTCCGTATCCCGGCCTGGCGCTACGTCATCCGGCGTTGATCGCGGCGGTGCTCTATCGCGACTTTGCGCGCGGCCGCGACGATATCACCGTGGTCGTCGCACGCGCCCGGCACAGCGAGCCCCTGTGATGATTGAACCGCTTCATATCGCCGTGATCGACAGTGAGCTTGCGGTGGTCGCCGCGCGGCGCAGCGCGCGCGAACTCAGCGAGGCGCTCGGTTTCGCGGTACAGGACCAGACGCGGATCGCGACCTCCGTGCTCGAAGTCGCGCGCGCCGTGCTGGGCGCTACGCGCGCGGGGCGCGTCGAGTTTCTGTTCGAAACCGCCGGGCGTTCGCATAGCCTGCTGATCCGTTTCGTTGCGCCCGCAACGGGCGTGGACCGGCTCACCGGGCGTTCGTCGAGCGCAGCCGGTGAACGCGCCGCGCAAGAACCGGCCGCCACCGTCGACGCATTGGGAGTCCTGGCCGCCCAACGTTTGATGGACGTCTGCACGTTCGACAATGCCGCGGGCGACGCCGTCATCACGCTGACGAAGCATCTGCCGGAGCAGGCGGCGCGGGTCGCGAGCGCGGCAGCGGTCGCGGCCGCCGCCGCGCTTGCCGCCACGCCGGCAGCGAGCGCGCAGGCTCCGTTCGACGAAGTGCAGCGGCAGAACCGCGAACTGGTGGACGCGCTCGGCGACCTGCAGGAACGGCAGGACGAACTGGTGCGGCTCACGCGCGAGCTCGAGGACACCAATCGCGGCGTCGTCGCGCTGTACGCCGAACTGGACGAGCGCGCCGTCCATTTGCGCCGTGCCGACGAAGCGAAATCGCGCTTCCTGTCGAACATGAGCCACGAGTTTCGTTCGCCGCTGTATTCGATCCGGGCGCTCTCCAAACTGCTGATGGACCGGGTAGACGGCGAGCTGACCGAGGAGCAGGTCAAACAGGTGCGCTTTATCCGCAAGGCCGCGGAGGAGTTGTCGGAAACCGTCGACGACCTGCTCGACATCGCCAAGATCGAGGCCGGCAAAATCGAATTGCGGCCCGCCGAATTCGAAGTCGCCAATCTGTTTTCGGCGTTGCGCGGCATGCTGCGCCCCTTGCTGCCGGCCAGCGGCGTCGATCTGCTGTTCGACCCGTGCGACGACATCCCGCCGGTCTACACCGACGAAGGCAAGGTTTCGCAGATTCTGCGCAACTTCATATCCAATGCATTAAAGTTCACCGAACGGGGCGAAGTGCGGGTCCACGCGCGATACGACGACGCGGACCGCCGCCTGATCTTCTCGGTGAGCGATACCGGCATCGGCATTGCGCCCCAGCACCGTCAAAGCGTCTTCGAAGAATTCGAGCAGGTGGAGAATCAGTTGCAGACCCAGGTGAAAGGCACCGGGCTTGGACTGCCGCTTTGCGACAAGCTGTGCAAGCTGCTGGGCGGCACGGTCGGGCTCGAGAGCGAACTGGGCAAGGGCTCCACGTTCACGGCGACGATCCCGGCCTTTCTTCCGTATCTCGCGGCCGCACCGCAGGCCGCAACCGCACCAGTGGATGCAGGTAACGCGAGCGGCCCGGCCTACACGAGCGACATGAACGCCAGACCACACGGACACGATTTCTCATGACCGACTCGAGCGCAAGCCTGATTCTGAACGTCGACGACAACGAGGGCGCGCGTTACGCGAAAACGCGCATTCTGGCGCGTGCCGGGTTTGTGGTGATCGAAGCCGGCAACGGCACGGACGCGATCGAGCAGACCCGCATCGCCCAGCCCGACCTCGTGCTGCTCGACGTCAAACTGCCCGACATCAACGGCTTCGAGGTGTGCCGGCGCATCAAGGCCGCGCCGGAAACGTCCAGTGTTCTCGTGCTGCAGACCTCGGCCGCCGCGGTGCGGAGCATGGATAAAGTGCGCGGTCTCGACGGCGGCGCGGACAGCTATCTGATCGAACCGATCGAGCCGGCCGAACTGATCGCGCAAGTGCGCGCGCTGTTGCGGGTGCGTCGCGCGGAAGGCGCCTTGCGCGAAAGCGAAGAACGCTTTCGCCAGATGGCGGAAAACATCGACGACGTGTTCTGGATGCTCGATCCGGCCACCGCGCGTTTGCTCTATGTGAGCCCGGCCTATCGTCGCCTGTGGGGTGACGCGGCCCAGGAGCCGACGCCCGGCGCGAGCCACTGGGCAGGCCATATTCATCCCGAGGATCAGGTGCAGGTCGAGGCCGCCTACCGTGCGCTCGCCACTGGCGTGCCGTATGAGATCGAGTACCGCATCGTGCGGCCGGACGGCGAGACCCGTTGGGCGGCGGAACGCGGCTTTCCGGTGCGCGACGCGGGCGAGCGGATTTACCGCCTGGCCGGCATCGTCAACGATATTTCGGAGCGCAAGGCCAACGAAATGGTGTTGCGCGACGCCGATCGCCGTAAGGACGAATTCCTCGCCATGCTCGCGCACGAACTGCGCAACCCGTTGGCGCCGATTCGCAACGCGATCGAATTGCTCGATCCGAGTCGTTCACCCTCGCTGCAGAATTTCGATGCGATGCGTGCGGTGATCGGGCGTCAGGTCAAACATCTGAGCCGGCTGGTCGACGATCTGCTCGACGTGGCGCGCATCACGCAGGGCAAGATCACGCTGCGCCAGGAAATCGTGGAACTTGCCGCCGCGATCGAGGCGGCGATCGAGACCGCGCAACCGTCGCTCACCCGAAAAGACCATACCCTCAGAACCGATCTGCCCGACGAGCCGCTTTTCATTGTCGGCGACGGCGTGCGCCTCGCCCAGGTGCTCGGCAACATTCTCTCCAACGCGGCGAAGTACACCCCGCAAGGCGGCGAGATCCTGATCGAGGTTCGCGAGTTGCAGGACGACGTGAAGATCAGTGTGCGCGACAACGGCGTCGGCATGGCGGTCGACACCATTCCGCACATCTTCGACCTGTTCGTGCAATCGCAAAGTTCGCTCGAACGGTCCGACGGCGGACTCGGGGTCGGCTTGCCGCTGGCTCGCACGCTGGTCGAGTTGCACTGTGGACAAATCGAAGCGTTTTCAGCGGGGGCGGGACAGGGCAGCGAGTTCGTCGTGCGTCTGCCGCTGACCCGGCTCGCGCGTCCCGACCAGCCGCTCGCCGCGCCTTCCTCGGGCGCGTCGCGAGACGCGGGTCCGGCGTTGCGTTTGCTGCTGGTGGACGATAGCGTCGACGCGGCGCTGGCCATGTCGCTGGTGCTCGAATCGGACGGCTACGAAGTCCGCGTGGCGCACGAAGCGACGGGTGCGCTCGAGATTGCCGCGCAGTTCGAGCCTGAAATCGTGCTGCTCGATCTGGGCCTGCCCGGCATGGACGGCTTCCAGCTCGCGCGGGAAATGCGTGCGAGCCCGGCCACGGCCACGGCGTTGCTGATCGCGGTAACCGGCTACGGCCAGGCTGCCGACCGCCAGCGTTCGCACGAAGCCGGCTTCGATCACCATCTGGTCAAGCCGGTGTCCTCCGAGGAAATCCAGCAGGCGATCACCGCCCGCTTCCCCGGCGGGCGGCGCGACGCGTAGACGCCGCGCCGTGGCGGTCTGCTGCAAGCATCGCCACTTTCCATTACATTGCGGGGGCGGTGGCGCTTCTGCACCGTTCCCTCTAATCAAACAACGGTGTCTGCCATCGTCGAATCCATGCAGCCAATCGTCTCGGTCACGAATCTGTCGAAAACCTACGCCACGGGTTTTCATGCACTCAAAAACATCAATCTGGCGATCAACCGCGGAGAAATTTTTGCGCTGCTCGGCCCCAATGGCGCGGGCAAGACCACGCTGATCAGCATCATCTGCGGCATTGTCAACGCGAGCACGGGCAGCGTCACGGTAGACGGCCGCGACATCGCGACGGACTATCGCGGCGCCCGCTCGCTGATCGGTCTGGTGCCGCAGGAGTTGACCACCGACTCCTTCGAAACCGTCTGGGCCACCGTCTCGTTCAGCCGCGGCCTGTTCGGCAAGCCGAAAAACCCCGCTTACGTCGAAAAGGTCCTGCGCGACCTGTCGCTGTGGGAAAAGCGCGATAGCAAGATCATCACGCTGTCGGGCGGCATGAAGCGGCGCGTGCTGATCGCCAAGGCGCTCTCGCACGAACCGCGCGTGCTGTTCCTCGACGAACCCACGGCCGGCGTGGACGTCGAATTGCGCCGCGATATGTGGAAGCTGGTGCGCTCGCTCGCCGAGAGCGGCGTGACGATCATTCTCACCACGCACTACATCGACGAAGCCGAGGAAATGGCTGACCGCATCGGCGTGATCAGCGGCGGCGAGATCATGCTCGTGGAAGAAAAAACGGAGCTGATGCGCAAGCTCGGCAAGAAGCAGTTGACGCTGCAACTGGAGAGTCCGCTCGCGGCGGTGCCCGCTTCGCTCGCCGGCTACACGCTGACGCTGGAGAAGAGCGGCAACGAGCTGATCTACACCTACGAAGGCGAAGGCGGCCGTACCGACATCATCGCGTTGCTGAAAGCGCTCGACGACGCCGGCATCCGCTTCAAGGACCTGCACACCACGCAGAGTTCGCTCGAAGACATCTTCGTCAGTCTGCTCCGAGGTGATCAATGAACATCTACGCAATTCGCGCGATCTACAAGTTCGAGATGGCGCGCACCTGGCGCACGCTGATGCAGAGCATCATCGCGCCGGTGATTTCCACGTCGCTGTATTTCGTCGTGTTCGGCGCGGCGATCGGCTCGCGCATCAAGGAGGTGGACGGCATCAGTTACGGCGCGTTCATCGTGCCGGGTCTGATCATGCTGTCGCTGTTGTCGCAGAGTATTTCGAACGCGTCGTTCGGGATTTACTTTCCGCGCTTTACCGGCACGATCTACGAGTTATTGTCGGCGCCGGTGTCGTATCTGGAGATCGTCGTCAGTTATGTGGGCGCGGCAGCTACCAAATCGATTCTGCTCGGGCTGATCATTCTCGCGACCGCGGGCCTGTTCGTGCCGCTGCAAGTGCAGCACCCGTTCTGGATGATTCTGTTTCTGGTGCTGACGGCGGTGACCTTCAGTTTGCTGGGGTTCATCATCGGGATATGGGCGGATAGCTTCGAAAAGCTGCAACTCGTGCCGCTGCTGATCATCACGCCGCTGACCTTTCTGGGCGGCAGCTTCTACGCGATCAATATGCTGCCGCCGTTCTGGAAGGTCGTGACGCTGTTCAATCCGATCGTCTATCTGGTCAGCGGGTTTCGCTGGAGCTTTTATGGACTCGCGGACGTGAATGTCGAAGTGAGTCTCGCCATGACCGGGTTGTTCCTTGCCGTGTTTCTGCTGATCGTGGCGTGGATCTTCAAGACTGGCTACCGCCTCAAGTCGTGATGGGCTGGTGAGCCGATGACCTGCTGGATCGTGCCCGTCGCCGCGCGAAGCTGACCGACATTCTTCACCACGGAGCCGAGAGTCAACATGTCCGTCGATTTGAGTCTGATAGAGCGAAGCGCGTGCGAAGTCGTCGATCTGCTGCGCGAAGAGGCCGTGAGTCCGCACGATCTGCTCGACACGCTGGCCGCGCAGGTGGCGCGTGTCGAACCGCAGGTGAACGCGCTGCCCACGCTGTGTTTCGAACGCGCGCATGCGCATGCCGACGCGCTGCTGAAAAAACCGGTCGCCGAGCGTGGCCTGTTGTGCGGCTTGCCGGTGCCGATCAAGGATCTGACGGACGTGGCCGGTGTGCGCACAACACGCGGCTCGCTGGTGTATCGCGACCGTGTGCCGGAAACCTCGGATATCGGCGTGACCTTGCTCGAAGCGCGTGGCGGCGTGGTCTACGCCAAGTCCAATACGCCGGAGTTCGGTTCGGGCGGGCATACGTACAACAGCGTGTTCGGCATCACGCGTAATCCGTGGGACCTGTCGCGTTCGGCGGGTGGGTCGTCGGGTGGCGCGGCGGCCGCGTTGGCGTCGCGCACCGCGTGGGTCGCGCAGGGCTCCGATCTGGCGGGCTCGCTGCGCACGCCTTCGGCGTTCTGCGGGGTGGTCGGTTTGCGTCCCACGCCGGGACGCGTGTCGTATGGACCGGTTGCCAATCCGTACGACACGCTCGGTATTCATGGGCCGATGGCGCGCAACGTCACCGACGCGGCGTTGCTGCTCGACGCGATGTGCGGCGAAATCGACGGCGCGCCGTTGTCGGTTGGCGAACCGGCAACGTCGTTTCTGACGCATGCGCGCAGGCCGCAGCGGCCAGCCCGGGTGGCGTTCAGCGAAGGACTCGGTATTGCCACCGTCGAGCCGGAGATTCTGTCGATCTGCCGCCGGACCATGGACCGGCTGACCGCGGCCGGCGTCGGCGTGGATGACAGCGACCTCGATCTGAGCGGCGCGAAGCAGGCGTTCCACACGCTGCGCGGCCTCGCGTACGCGACGAATTACGAAGACGTGCTCGCGCAGCATCGTGACGTGCTGAACCCGAACGTGGTCTGGAACATCGAGTTCGGTCTGCAACAGGACAACCGCGCGATGCTGTCGGCGCAGCGCACGCGCAGCCAGCTGTTCTACAAGCTGAATGCACTGCTGCAACGCTACGACGTGCTGATCTGTCCGGCTTCGATCGTGCTGCCGTTTCCGGTCGAGGCACGCGATATACGCGACGCGGTCGGCCAACATTTCGACACCTATATCGACTGGCTCGCGATCACTTACGCGCTGACGCTCACCGGCATGCCGGTGATCGCGATTCCGTGCGGGATGAGCGCGAGCGGCCTGCCGGTCGGTATCCAGATCGTCGGCAAACCGCGTGGCGAGGCGGCGTTGCTGTCGGCGGCGCGGGCCATTGAAGAGACCATCGGCACGTGGGCCACCGGCACGCCGCAAGCTTTCTGAAAGTACGGGCTGTAGCCTCTCTGCATGCCTGAACCGGCGTGGCGGCGTCCTGCCGCCACGTCCTCCGCAGTCCCTTCACGCCCTCCGCAATCCCCCTTAGTCCGTCCGGACGATGCCCATGCACGCCGAATCGCCGTCAA
The DNA here is from genome assembly GCF_000745015.1 of Burkholderia sp. 9120. Classification (NCBI taxonomy): domain Bacteria; kingdom Pseudomonadati; phylum Pseudomonadota; class Betaproteobacteria; order Burkholderiales; family Burkholderiaceae; genus Burkholderia; species Burkholderia sp. 9120. Next base: position 3,396,247 of record NZ_JQNA01000002.1, read on the forward strand.
TGGCGGTATGCGCCGACAAGGCGTGGACGTCGATCGTCACACACGACGACGCGATGCGGCAGCCGCCAAAGCCGCCGACAGAGGGAGACACGCATGAGAGCAGGAGGGCTGCAAATGAAATCCAGAGTTCAGCGCGATGGACTGATTGCCGGTTTGCTGGTGGCGATCGGCGTGATCGGCGTATCCGTGCGGCAACTCTACGCGTGCGCGTGGAGCGACGAGTTTCCCGGCATGGTGTGCACGGCGGGCTCGTCGTTGTCGCTGTTTCTCGGCATTACCGGCATTGCCGCGCTGGCCGGAAGAATCTGGGCGCGCCGCTCCGGCGCCGACGAGCAATGCTTCACCTTCCTGGGGGCGGTAGGCGGCGCGGCGGTGGTGTTCGCGATGGTGGTCAGTGGGTTCTAGTTACGGGCCCGGTGACGGGCCTGTAGTCGCGTGCAAACAGGTACCTCGACGGCGCGCGCGAAGCGGGCCATCGATGTCACCCGTGCAACCTCACGCGACGATCGCCGGATGTGCCTGCACCGGCCCGCCCAACGCTTCACGATGCGACGGCGGCTGCCGTCCGTCGAGATCGGTGATGCCGTACTCGTGCGCGAGTTCGGCGCCCACCAGCACCAGGCCGGACTTGCTCATTCGCTGCGGGTCGCGATACAGCGCATCGATCAGGCGCCCCGTGAATTGCGGCGTTTCCGCGAGTTCGCTGAAGCCCGCATATTGCTCAGGATTCGCGGCGATCACGCGCGCGGTGCGTTCGGTTTGCAGCATGCCCATCCAGATCGATAAGGCGGCCACGCCGTACGGTTTCAGATCGACGGCCATGTCTTTGGCGAATTTGTCGACGCCCACTTTCTGCGCACCGTACGCCGCGCCGTGCATATAGCAGCTCGCACCGAACGACGAAGTGAACGCGATCAGCCCGCCGCCTTGCGCGGCCATCATCCGCGCGGCGTGCCAGCTCGCGACATAGGCGGAGCGCAAACCGACGTCGAGAATGTCGACCAGATCGAGCGGTTTCTCCCAGAACGGCGCGGGACGTATCAACTCGTCATGCAGGACGGTCGCGTTGTTGACCAGAATATCCAGCCGCCCGCTCGCCTGACGGATGTGCTCGAAGACTTCGGCGACTTGTGCGTCGTCGGCATGATCGCAGGTGAGGGCGATGCCTTTGCCGCCCAGCTTGTCGATTTCGATCGCGGTGGCGTGTACCGTGCCGGGCAACGGCGCGTCGCCTTCCCGTTGCGTGCGGCCGGTGACGTAGACGGTCGCGCCGGTGGCGGCGAGCGCGAGGGCAATGCCCTTGCCGGCGCCGCGCGACGCGCCGGTGACGAGCGCGACGTAGGGTTGATTGCGCTGAGTGATTGCTTGAGTCGTGTCTTGAGTCATGGGCAGTTCGTCAGGAAGTGGCCTGCAGTTCGTACGAAGCGGCTTGCGGTTCGGCATGAACCGAAGCAAGCGATGCAACCGAAGCAACCGCCCCACGTGACGTATTCCCACGCGCAGCGGAATACGCGCGCGCGAGCGGCGCGGCAGTCATGGGGTCGAACGCGTGCGGATTGTCGGGATCGGCTTCACCAAGCGGAATGAACGCCATGATTTCCAGTTCATGCCCCGACAGCGCCGGCAATCTGAACGGACTCGACAACACGTTCAGGCGACGCACGCCGAGGTCGCGCAAAATCTGCGAGCCGATTCCCGAGAGCCGTCCATCCTTGCGCGCCGCCGTACCGTGATTGCGCTGGCCGCGGCCCGCATCGGCATGCATGTCGCAATCGAGCAGCACCGCTACACCGCAACCGGCCGCGTCGATCTTTTGCAGCGCCGCGTGCAACGGCCACGAATGCGCGGACGGTTCCGCATCAAGCAGATCGAGCAGCGAGAAGCATTCATGCACGCGCGTCAGCACCGGGACATCGGGCGAGGGTTCGCCGCGCACCAGCGCGAGATGCGTGGAAGCGCGCACGGTATCGCGATACTGGATCGCGCGAAACGGTCCCCACGGCGTGTGCAGCGGCCGCTCGCCGACGCGTTCCACGAGCGACTCGTTGACGCTGCGATAGTGGATCAGATCGGCGATGGTGCCGATTTTCAGCCCGTGGCGCGCGGCGAATTCGATCAGTTGCGGCAGGCGCGCCATCGTGCCGTCGTCGTTCATGATTTCGCAGATCACCGCGGCGGGCGTCAAGCCGGCCAGCGCGGTGAGATCGCAACCGGCCTCGGTGTGGCCGGCGCGCACCAGCACGCCGCCCGGCCGCGCCGCGATCGGAAAGACGTGGCCCGGCTGCACCAGATGCTCGGCGCGCACGTCGGTGTGAATCGCCGTGCGGATCGTATGCGCGCGGTCGGCGGCGGAGATGCCGGTGGTGACACCGTGCGCCGCCTCGATGCTGATCGTGAACGCGGTACCGTATTGCGTGCCGTTCTGTCTGGCCATCGGCGCGAGTTTGAGGCGCTCGCAATGGTCGGCGCTGAGCGTCAGGCAAACGAGGCCGCGTCCGAAGCGCGCCATGAAATTGATCGCTTCGGGCGTGACGTGGTCGGCGGCGATCAGCAGATCGCCTTCGTTCTCACGGTCTTCTTCGTCGACCAGAATGATCATGCGGCCGGCTTTGAGTTCGGCGACGATTTCGTCGGTGGTGGCCAGTTTCATCGGTGTGGTCCCGTGCTGGGGTGAAAAGGGGAAGTGACGCGCGGGCGTGTCGTCAACGCGCGCCGGAGCCGAAAACGGGGGGACGTCGGTCGAAAAACGCGTCGATGCCTTCGCGGAAATCGTCGCTGGCCGCGCAGTGCAGGAAGCTGCGTTGCTCCGCGTAAAGATGGTCGGCGAAGCTGCGCTGTGGCGCGTGGAGCAGCAGCTCTTTGGTTTGCGCGAACGCATCCGGGGCAAGCGCGCCCATGCGATCGAGCAGCGAACGCGTCTGTTCGGCGAGCTGATCGTCGGGCACGACCCAGTTGACGAGGCCGGCGCGCAACGCTTCGTCGGCGCTATGACGTTCGTCGAGATACAGCCATTGCGCGGCTTGCCGTACGCCGAGCGCGCGCGGCAGCGTATAAGTCGCGCCGCCGTCGGGCGAGGTGCCGATACGGCCGTACGCCGAGGTGAACGTGGCGCGCTGCGCCGCAATCGCGAGATCGCAAGCCGCGACGAGGCTTAGACCGAAGCCCGCGACCGCGCCGTTGACACTCGCGATCACCGGTTTGCGCGAAGCGGCGATGGCCTCGACCGCGCTCTGCGCGAGCCGCACGAGTGTGCCGATCGCACGGTCGCGAATCGCCGGCTTCTCGTCGAGCGCGGTGCGCATGCTGTGCAGGTCGCCGCCCGCCATGAACGCGTGGCCGGCGCCGGTCAGCACGATCGCGCGGATGTCGTCGTGATGCGCGAGCCGCGCGAGCTTGGCGTTCAGTTCGATCGCCATCGCTTCGTTGAGGGCGTTCAACGCGTCGGGGCGGTCGAACGTGAGCGTCGCAATGCCGTCTTCGGCCGCGAGGCGGATCAATGCAGTCATGTCGTGTCGGGTTAGCGGAGTCGGAAAGGCTCGACGTGCAGCGCGTGGCGCAACGCGTGCGCTGCCGTCGTGAGCGCGTGGTCGGCGGCGTCGAGCACGCCGAGCAGGCTCGCGAAACCATGAATCTGGCCGGGCCAGCGCACGTGCGTGGTCAGCACGCCGGCTTGCGCGAGGCGTGCCGCGTAGTGCTCGGCCTCGTCGTGCAACGGGTCGTATTCGGCGCTGATGACGGTGGCGCTCGCCACGCCGCTCAGATCGTCGGCGGCGAGCGGACTGGCGAGAGGATCGGCGCGCTGGGCGTGGTCGGCGGCAGGGCCGAAATACTGGTCCTTGAACCAGCGCATCTGGTCCGCGCTCAGAAAGTAGCCGTCACCCTTCGATTCGTATGACGGATGTTCGGTTGCGCAATCAACGACCGGGTAGAGCAGCAGTTGGTGCGCAATCACCACACCGCCAGCCACGCCGCTATGACGCAACTGTTGCGCGGCCACTGCGGCAAGATTGCCGCCGGCGCTGTCGCCGGCAACGGCCAACGCGCCGGGTCGCACGCGCAGGTCGGCCGAATGGGCGGCGGCCCAGCGCACGGCGTCGAGCGCATCGTGCACGGCGGCGGGGAAAGGCGCTTCGGGCGCGAGCCGATAATCGACCGATAGCACGACCGTTTGCGCCCGCTGCGCCAGACAGCGGCAGATATTCGCGTGCGTATCGAGCCCGCACGACACGAAGCCGCCGCCGTGGAAAAACACCGTGAGCGGCAGCAGCGCGTTGCTGTCGCCGTTATCGACCACCGGGCGATAAACGCGCGCGGCAATCGATCCGTTCGCGGTGGGAATCAGCAGGTCCTCTTCCGCGGCGATCGGATCGCCTGGCGCAAAGCCACCGCCCGCGGCGAGGATCGCGCGATAAGCCGGCGCCGTGAGTTGCGTGAAATCGAGCGCGGGCATGCCGGCGAACGCGGCGAGCAGGGCTTGCGCCTGGGGATCGAGCGCCATCGGGTCTCCTTGGAATGGTGCGGCAGCGGCTATAGCCGGTATTTGAAAACGCTCGTACGCCCCGCAAAACGCGGGCGACGGCGCATCGGGACACGGCACTGAATGCATTGAAGCGCGGCGCTCTGGCCGGGGCATCGTCCGATTGGACGAGAGTTCGTTCGCACGCTCTGCGAAACTTTCCCCGGCTAAGTACTTCCACCGATGCCAGCGGACGGAGCGGCCCGTAAGCTTGGCGTCGCGATGCTAAATCGCATGGAGGACGGAGCGTGTTGATGGAGACAAAATGGGCCCCTGAAGAGGGCCAGGCCGCGAGTGAATTGCCGGACATGAACGTCGCGCAATTCAGCGAGCTTGCCGCGCGTATTTATCAGGGCCCGCTGGAAAGCACCCCCTGGGCCAGCGCACTTGAACTGATTCGTACCTCGCTCGGCGCGAGCTACGTGACGCTGATTCTGCGTTCGCCTTCGAGCGACCGGCGCGGGCTGATGGTGCATGCGTCGGAAATGGGCACGGGCGTGCCGGGCGAAGCGTCGTACAACAACTACTACTATTCGCTCGATCCGTTCGTCGGTTTGCCCGCGGATCGCGTGGTGACCGTCGACGAAGTATTCGGCGACACCGGCTGGCTCACCAGCGAGTTGTACAAGCAGTTCCTGAAGCCCGCCGATATCCGCTACATCATGGGTGCGGATCTGCGGACGGAGTCGGGCGTCGAGTGCCGTTTCCGCGTGTGCCGCAAGCACAGCGCGACGCATTTTTCCGCGCGCGACAAGGCGTTTTGCGCGTTGCTGCTGCCGCATTTGCGGCGCGCGGTCGAATTGCATTCGCGGCTCGATATCGTCGAATCGGAGCGCACGCTGTACGCGAGCGCGATTGACCGGATGCTGGTGGGCACGGTCACGCTCGACGAGAGCGGCGCGATCATGCGCACCAATAGCGTGGCCGACGAAATCCTCGCGCAAGGCAATGGGCTGCGGATTACGCACGGCAATGTCGAGGCGACGGACGCGCAGGAGAACCGCAATCTGCAACGCCTCGTGCGTCATGCGCTGATGGGACACTTCGGCACCGCTGCGCCGATCGTGGAAGCCATGCCGATCACGCGCGGTTGCGACAAGCCGAAACTCGGCGTGCTGGTGCGCACGATTCCGCTGTCGGACTGGTCCGAGGACAACAAGCGGCGGCCGGCGACCGTGCTGTTCTTGCGCGACCCCGATCGCAAGTCGCAAGGCTCGCAGGAGATCGTGCGCAAGCTGTTCGATCTCACGCCGGCGGAGACGTCGCTGGCGTTGCTGCTGACCAATGGTTTGACGCTTGAAGAGGCCGCTGACGAGTTGGGGATCAGCAAGAACACCGCACGGGCTCATTTGCGGGCGATCTTTTCGAAGACCGGCGTGACGCGTCAGGCGACGCTCGTGCGGATTCTGCTGGGTAGCGTGGTGCCGCTCGGTTAAGGAAGCACGAGACACACGAGACACAAGAGAAACACAAGTTGCTTGCGGCTCGCAGTGCCTGTTTCGGCAACGCACTGCGGGCGTTTCGACTGAACTTCAATTCTTCAATTAACTGACGCGCGCGTATCCGGCGCGCGTCAGTTAAACCTCAACCCACGCGCTTCTGCGACAGCACCAGCAGCGCACCGTTTTTATCTTCCAGCACCGCGCGCAATTCATGCGGACCTTGCTGCACCGGCACCCGCACTGAAGCGCCAGCCGCCACGACGCGCGCCATTGCCGCATACAGGTCGTCGTTTTCTTCCACGCGAAACACCAGCGCCGGGCGCTCGACGATCCGTTCCTCGCCCGCGACCAGGGCAATCGTCAGCCCCACGCCATCGAGCGCGCAATAGCGCTCTCCGTCACGGAATTTCACCGCCAGTCCCAGCCCGTCGACAAACAGCGGCAGTGCCGCGTCGATCGAGTCGACCGGGTACAGCATTATCGAAGCCTTCATTGCATGGCACTCCCATCGTTGAGCGTTGTCGTTCGCGTTGTTTTTGATTGACCGCGCTTCGATCGTAGCGCCGCGCGCACGCGTCGCACGAGGTCCAATCGGACTAGCCGCCACGCAAAAAACGGCCTTAAAACAGGCCTGAAAACGCTGCCGATAAAAACTTCCCCGCCAAACCCCCGCCGTTAATCCAAACAGACGATGCCGGCAAGCACGCGCGATCTGAAACTGCGTTTCGTGGACCGTCACGATTCCGACCAGGTTCAGCGCCGGATCGCGGGCGGACCGCCCGATTCAGCACAGTCCAAAATTCATGGAGACGCACGCAATGAAGTTTTCTCTGATTTACGAAGCCCAGACCACGGACGCTTCGCGGGAAGGCGATCACCGGGTATTCAAGGAGACCGTCGAGCAGGCCCTGCTTGCCGAGCAGATGGGTTTCGACACCGTCTGGTGCGTCGAACACACGTCGCTGACGAATTACGCGCACATGAGCGCGCCGGAAACCTTCCTCGCCTATCTGGCCGGCCGCACCACTCGCATTGGCCTCGGCCACGGCGTGATCTGCCTGCCGCCCGCAATGAACCATCCGATCAAGGTCGCGGAGCGCGTCGCGATGCTCGACATTCTATCGGGCGGCCGCGTGCATTTCGGCGTCGGCAAGGGCGGCAGCCAGCAGGAGGCCGGCGCGTTCGGCTACGACCTCGCCGAACTGCAGCCGATGATCGACGAATCGATGTACCTCGTGCCGAAGATGTTCGTGCAGGACGAGATCGAGCACGACGGCAAATACATCAAGATCCCCAAACGGCCGATTCACCCGAAGCCGTTCCAGGACCCGCATCCGCCGATGTACATGGCGTGCACCAACAACGACGGCCTGTTGCGCGCCGGACAACGCGGCCTCGGCGCGCTGGTGCTCGGCTTCGGCGGCCCCGATGAAGTGGCGAAGAAAAACGCGCTGTATCGCGAAGCGTGGGCCACCCGCAAGCCGGAAGACCAGGTCGGCTTCCGTCCGACCCAGCATCTGGCCGCGCTGTGCCCGGCGGTGGTGATGAACGACGGCCAGCAGGCTCGCAAGATCGGCATTCGCGGACAACGCTATTTCATGGAATCGCTCGCGTACTGGTACACGGGCGGCGAGCGTCCCGATCCGTCGAGCTGGGGCGACGACCTCGTGAAGGGCAACACCGGCGAAATGGTGATCCGCTCGCGCTTCGCGTCGGAAGAAGTGGTGGTGGACTTCAGCGACCCGGCGCTCTCGATGATGAACCCGAATCACGCGTACGGCACGGTCGACGATTGCATCGGCTACGTGGGCCGTCTGATGGAAGCGGGTGTGGACGAAGTGCTGTTCCTGTGCCAGATGGGCACCGTGTCGCAGGAAGCGCAGCTCGAAACGATCCGCAATATCGGCGAGCACGTGATCCCTTACTTCAATCGCGTCAAAGCGGAGAAGCAGGCTCAAACGCAGGCTCAAGCCGTCGCCTGACGCAACGGGAGCGTGAACCGGCCGCGCGCGGGCCGCTAGTCTCTTCAGACGATGCGACGCGCCGGCCGGCCCTCGAAGATGACCCTGACAGAACAAGCGCGAACTCAGTCGCGCGTGAGACTGGAGTCAGCGCCAACGCGCCGGCTCCGGTCGATATAGGAGACAGCCGTGCATCGAGACAACGATTCGAATACGCTTGCAGCCGAACTGATTGCCCGCGCCGAAGCCCTCGCGCCGATGCTGGCCGGGCGCGCCGCGCAGGCCGAGGCAAACGGGCGCATTCCCGCCGACACCGTGGCCGATTTTCAGGCGGCCGGTTTGTTCAAGGTATTGCAGCCCAAACGCTATGGCGGCTACGAACTCGATCCGCAAACCTTCTTCGAGATTCAGATGGCGGTGGCGCGCGGCTGCATGTCGAGCGCGTGGGTGTACGGCGTGGTCGGCGTGCATAACTGGCAGCTCGCGCTGTTCGACGAACGCGCGCAGCAGGACGTGTGGGGCCAGGACCCGAGCACGCTGATCGCCTCGACCTATATGCCGGTGGGACGCGTCACGCCGGTTGAAGGCGGCTTCCGCCTGTCGGGTCACTGGAAATTTTCCAGCGGCAGCGAACTGTGCGACTGGGTGTTTCTCGGCGCATTGGTGCCGCCCGCGAAAGACGGCGAACCGCCCGAATACCGCACGTTTTTGCTGCCGAAAAGCGATTACACGATTCAGCAGGACTGGGACGTGCTCGGCTTGCGCGCGACCGGCAGCCACGACATTCTCGTCGACGACGCGTTCGTGCCGGACTACCGCACGCACAAAGCGATAGACGGCATGATGGGCACGAGCCCCGGTCTCGCGGTGAACGACGCGGCGCTGTTTCATCTGCCGTTCGCACAGATTTTCGTGCGGGCGGTTTGCACGGCGTGTATTGGCGCATTGCAGGGCGCGCTCGACGATTTCACCGGCTACGCCGCCACGCGCGTGAGCGCCAACAGCGGCGCGAAAACGACCGACGACACCGGCGCGCAAACCGCGTGCGCCAACGCGTCGGTCGCGATCGACGAAATGAAGGTGCTGCTCAAGCGCAATTTCGCCGAGCTGATGGCGGCGGCCAACGGCGGCCCCGAGGTATCGATCGAACGTCGCGTGCTGTTCCGCTATCAATCCGCGCAAGTGGCCGAACGCTGCGCGCAGGCGGCCAATGCGCTGCTGCGTTACGCGGGCGGCAACGGCATCTATCACCGCAATCCGCTGGTGCGGCGCTTCCTCGATCTGCATGCGGCGCGCGCGCACTACGCGAACAACGTCGACCGGTTTGGACAGAACCTCGGCGCGGTGATGCTGGGACGCCCGAACACCGACTTCTTCGTCTGACGGGCGCCGCCATGAGCGAACAGCAAACGCAGACGCAGGTGTTCGATGTCGTGGTGGTCGGTTCCGGCGCGGGCGGCATGCTGGCCGCCTGCCGCGCGGCCGACCGCGGCCTCTCGGCGGTGGTGCTCGAAAAGAGCGACGTGTACGGCGGCACGACGGCGGTGTCGGGCGGCGGTATCTGGATTCCGTGCAATCACCATATCGCCGAACTCGGCGCGACCGATACGCGCGCGGCGGCGCGTACCTATCTCGATGCCTGCACGCAAGGCGTGACAGCCAGCGACAAGCTCGACGCGTATCTCGACCTCGCGCCGGAGATGCTGCGCTATGTCGAAGCGAATACGCCGGTGCGCTACGAATCGCTGCCGAAGTATGCCGACTACTTCCAGCATCTGCCGGGCTCGATGCCGGGTTATCGCGCGCTCGATCCGTTGCCGGTCGACGGCGCGTCGCTCGGCGCCGAATTCGCGCGGCTGCGGCTGCCTTCGCCGGGCACGCTGATCGGCGGACGCGTGGCGGTGACGTCGAAAGAAGCGCATGTGCTGCTGTCGAAGGCACCCGGTTATATCGGCCTCGCGTTGAAGCAGTTCGGCCGCTACTGGTTCGATATCGGTTCGCGGATGCGCTCGCGCCGCGATCGTCGCCTGACGCTGGGGAATGCACTGGCCGGCGGCTTGCGCCGTGCGTTGCTCGACCGCAAGGTGCCGCTGTGGCTGAACGCGCCGATGCGTGAGCTGCTCGAAGCGGACGGGCGCGTAACGGGCGTCGTGGTCGAACGCGACGGCCAGGCCGTGCGTGTGCTGGCCAGACGCGGCGTGATTCTCGCGGCAGGCGGCTTCGAACGGAATCAGGCCATGCGCGAACGCTATCTGCCGCATCCGACGCAAGCGGATTGGAGTGCCACGCCGCCCAACAATACTGGCGACGCCATCGCGGCAGGCCTTCAACTCGGCGCACACATCGCGCTGATGGAGCATGTGTGGGGCGCACCGACCGTGCATGTCGATCGCGAGGAAAAGCAGCGCGCGCTGTTCGTGGAGCGTAATTTGCCCGGCTGCGTGATCGTCAACGGACTCGGCAAGCGCTTCGTCAACGAAGCGGCGCCCTATTCGGAGTTCGTTCCCGCGATGTATCGCGACCATGCGCAAACGGGCGCGTGCGTGCCCGCGTGGATGGTGTTCGACGCGCGCTTTCGCCGCAACTATCCGTGCGGGCCGATCATGCCGGGTTCGATGATGCCCGACGCGCGGATTCCCGCGGCGTTTCGCTCGCTGCTGTACAAGGCCGACTCATTGGACGCATTGGCCGCGCTGATCGGCGTGGACGCCGCGGGCTTGCGCGACACCGTGGCGAAAATGAATCGCTACGCCGCCAGCGGCGTGGATGAAGAGTTCGCCAAAGGCGGCAACGCATTCGACACCTACTACGGCGACCCGAGCGTCAAACCGAACCCCTGTCTCGCGCCGCTCGACACCGGCCCGTTCTACGCGGTGCGCGTCGACGCGGGCGACATCGGCACGAAAGGCGGGCTCATCACCGACGCGTTCGCCCGCGTGCTGCGCGAGGATGCGTCGCCGATTGCCGGTCTCTACGCGATCGGCAACACCAGCGCGTCGATGATGGGCGCGAGCTATCCGGGCGCGGGCTCGACGCTCGGCCCGGCGATGACCTTCGGCTACATCGCCGCCAATCATCTCGCCGACGGTAAAGCCGAAGCGAATACCGAAACGAGCGCCGAACCGAATACCGAAGCCAACAGCGAACTCCGCGGAGTCACACCATGACCGAACTCAATGCCCATCCGCTGCGCGCCGACATGCTGCTCGCCATGCGCCGTCTCGCGCGCTCGGTGGCCGTGATCAGTTGCAGCGACGGCGAGCGCCGCTATTCGATGTCGGCCACCGCGGTCGATTCGCTGTCCACGGAGCCGCCTTCGCTGCTGATCTGCATCAACCGCAATTCGTCGATCTTTCCGCCGCTCGATCAGGGCGCGGCGTTTTGCGTGAACGTGCTGTCGGCGCAGCATCAGCACATCGCGATCGATTGCAGCGGCCGCCTGAAAGGCGAGGAGCGTTTCAGCACCGGCGACTGGCAACGCTCGGCGAACGGCGTGCCGTTTCTGCTCGACGCGCAGGCTAGTCTGATCTGCACGCAGGACGGCCGGTTCGACTACGGCACGCATGCGATTTTTATCGGCCGCGTGGAGCAGGTGCTGATCAGCGGCGAGGTCGATCCGCTGGTGTATGTGGACGGCGTCTATACGACGGCCACGACGCTCGTGCGTTGCGCGACGGCTTGAACGAGGCACACCGCGCCATGCACGAATCCGCAACCGCCCAGCACGACTTCGCGACACCGGTGGACGCGCCGCTCGTCGTCGACGATGCGGCGCTGATGCGCTGGGACGATGTCTGCGACGTGCTGATCGCGGGCTTCGGCGCGACCGGTGCTTGCGCCGCGCTCGAAGCGGCGGCGGCCGGCGCGAAGGTGCGCATTGTCGAGCGTTTCGAAGGCGGTGGCGCGAGCGCGAAAAGCGGCGGCGTGGTGTACGCGGGCGGCGGCACGCGTTATCAGAACGAAGCGGGCTATAGCGACACGCCCGAGGCGATGTTCGCGTACCTGCAACAGGAAGTGGGCGACGCCGTCTCCGCCGCGACGCTCGAACGCTTTTGCGCGGGCAGCGTCGAGATGCTGCGCTGGCTCGAACGGCTCGGCGTGCAATTCGGCGCGTCGGTGCCGCCGCGCAAGACCTCGTATCCGCAGAATCGCTACTACCTGTACTACTCCGGCAACGAATCAGTGGGCGACGCCGAGCGCGAACATGCGCCCGCGCCGCGCGGTCATCGCGTGGTTGGAGACGGTATGTCGGGCCGCGTGCTGTACGACACGCTGCGTCGCGCGGTCGAGTCGCAACCGTTTATCGACACGATGTGCCACGCCAGCGTGCGCCGCCTCGTGACCGACCGCAACGGTCGCGTGATCGGCGCGCAGGTCTGGCAGGTCGCGCCGGGTCAGGCGCAGCGCGCGCATAAGCGGCTCGCGCGGTGGGCCGAACGTTTGCATAACGGCACGCCGGCGTGGGCGGATCGCTTGCGCGCCGCGCTGCATCGTATCGAGTTGCGCGAAAGCCGGCTCATCACGATCAAGGCCGACGCGGTGATCCTCAGCACCGGCGGCTTCATCTTCAATCGTTCGATGATCGCGCGCCACGCGCCGCGTTATCTGCCGAACTGGCGGCTCGGCACGACCGGTTGCGACGGCGCGGGCATCCGGCTCGGGGTGTCGGCGGGCGGCGTGGCGACGCGGCTCGAACGCGTGTCCGCATGGCGCTTCATCAATCCGCCGTATGCGTGGGCGCAGGGCTGCGTGGTGGATCGTCGCGGCGCGCGCTTCTGCAACGAGGAAGTGTATGGCGCCGCGCTCGGCCACGCGATGTGCGAAACCCGCGACGGCCACGCGTGGCTGATTCTCGACGCGCGTCTTGTCAGGCACGCATTGCATGAGTGCCGGCGCGGCAAGCTGTGGGCATTTCAAAGCGTGCCCGCAATGCTGCTGATGCTCGCCGGCCGCAAGCGCGGCAAGTCGCTGGACGAACTTGCCGCACGTATGCGCTGCGATCCGGCGGTGTTGAAGCAAACCGTCGCCACTTACAACGCGGCTGCGGTGAGCGGTGTCGATCGCGAGTTCGGCAAATCCGCCGCCATGTTGCAGCCGCTCGCGCACGGTCCTTACTACGCGATCGATATCTCGTCGGACAGCCGCATTTTTCCGTGCCCGTCAATCACGCTCGGCGGCTTGCGGGTCGACGAAACGAGCAACGCGGTGCTGTCGGCGCAAGGCGAACCGGTCGCGGGCCTGTTTGCCGCCGGCCGCGCCGCGTGCGGACTCGCATCGAATCATTACGTGAGCGGCCTCTCGCTCGCGGACTGTATCTGGTCCGGCCGCCAGGCGGGCCGGGCCGCAGCGGGCGTGGTTCTCGCGAACCGCACCCATTCCCTGACTGAAACTGACTGACACTGAAAGAGAGAATGAAGATGGGAGACAGACTCAAAGGCAAGATCGCCGTCGTGACGGGTGCGGCGAGCGGCGTCGGCAAACAGGACGCGCTGCTGTTCGCGCGTGAAGGCGCGCGCGTCGTGCTGACCGACGTCAACGAAGAAGCGGGTCGTGCGGTGGCGGCGGAAATCGGCGACGCGGCGCGTTTCGTGCGTCACGACATCACGTCGGAAGCGGGCTGGAACGATGTGTTCGGCGCCGCGCAAACGAACTTCGGCACGCCGGACGTGCTGGTCAATAACGCTGCCGTGCTCTTGCTCGGCAGCATTGAAGACACCACGCTCGAACAGTGGCAGAACGTGCTGCGCATCAACGCCGAAGGCTATTTTCTCGGCTGCCGCGCGGCGGTGAAGGCGATGAAGGAGAAAGGCGGCTCGATCGTGAACATGTCGTCGGTCGCGGCGTTGGGCGGGCTCGGCGCGTTTTGCGCGTATTCGGCGAGCAAGGGCGCCGTCACCGCGATGACGCGTGCGATCGCCGCGCATTGCAAGACCCAGGGCTACAAGGTCCGCTGCAACACGATCCATCCCGACGGCATTCTCACGCCGATGACCGCGCCGTTCTTCGGTTCGGCGGAAGGCACGCGCGACGCGCTGACGCAATCCATCGATCCGCAAGCGCGCATGTGCCTGCCGGAAGACATCGCGAACCTGGTGCTGTTCCTCGCTTCGGACGAATCGCGTTTCATCAACGGCAGCGAGTATCGGATCGATAACGCGCAGTTGATCATGGGCGTGGCCTGAGTTCGCCCGCCATGGCTGATGCGCGTTTTCACCGGCTCAAAGTGGCGGACGTGATCGCGGAGAGCGCCGACGCGCGCTCTTTCGTGTTCGACCTGCCGCAGGCGCTGCGCGAGGCGTTCAGCTATCGCCCGGGGCAGTTTCTGACGCTCAAGGTGCCCTGCGCCGACGCGAACCTGCAGCGTTGTTATTCGCTGTCGAGCGCGCCGGGTATCGACCTCGCGCCGAAGATCACCATCAAGCGGGTGCGCGACGGCCGCGTGTCGAACTGGATGTGCGACAGCGTGCAGCCGGGCGACGAGCTCGACGTGATGGCGCCGGCGGGCGTCTTCACGCCGCGCTCGCTCGACGGCGATCTGCTGCTGTTCGCGGGCGGCAGCGGTATCACGCCGGTGCTGTCCATTCTGAAATCGGCGCTGGTGAATGGACGCGGCATGCTGACGCTGATCTATGCGAACCGCGACGCGCAGTCGGTGATTTTCGCCGATGAACTGCGGCAACTCGGGCAGCGGCACGCGGGGCGTTTGCGCGTGATTCACTGGCTCGATAGCGTGCAGGGGATTCCGCAGCAGCGTCATCTGGAAGAACTGGCGCGGCCGTGGAGCCAGCAGGAATGCTTTATCTGCGGACCGGCGCTGTTCATGGAGAACGCGTTGGCGGCCATGCTGGCGCTCGGCTTGCCGCGTGCGAAGGTGCATGTGGAGCGGTTTGTTTCGCTGCCGGATTTGCCGGTAGCCGAGCGTGGCGGCAACGGCGAACCCGGTGTTGCCACCAACGCGATCACCCCGCCCACTGTCGCCGCTACCGCCGTCACCACCGTCACCACCGCCTCCATCGAAACCCAACTCGACGGCGCCACCTTCCACCTCATCAGCGAGCCCGGCGAAACCCTGCTCGACGCGATGTTGCGCGCCGAGGTTCCCGCGCCGAACTCGTGCCGCAGCGGCTTATGCGGCGCCTGCATGTGCCGGGTCGTGGCCGGTAGCGTGACCCTGAACGCGAACCACGTGCTCGACGCAGCCGATCTCGCCGACGGCTGGACCCTCGCGTGCAGCGCGACCCCTGCCAGCGCGACGCTGCGCGTGGCTTTCCCCGACTAGGTTCGCGGTGCGTAGGCGCGCCGTTCATGCGTACGCGTGCCGCGAACCCTCTTCATCGAATTCATCATGACGCTGAACCACATTCTGACGACGCCCGCGTTGATCGCGCACGGCGCCGCGCGCCACGGCACGCGCACCGCGATCGAAACGGCGCAGGGCAATCTCAGCTACGCGCAACTCGACGCCGCCCGCATCACGGCGGCGCGCGCGCTGATCGGCTGCGGCATCCAGCCGGGCGAGCGGGTGGCGATCTGGGCGCCGAACGTGGCGTCATGGATCGTCGCGGCGCTGGCGATTCATAGCGCGGGCGCTGCGCTGGTGCCGATCAACACGCGCATGAAAGGCCTTGAAGCGGGCGCGATTCTCGAAGACAGCGGCGCGCGGCTGTTGTTCTGCTGCGGCACCTTCCTCGGCGACTCGTATCCGGCGATGCTGGCATCGCACCGTCCTGCGTCGCTGGAGCGGATCGTCGTGTTCGACGGAGAAGCGGAGCCTGGCGCGAGCGAGCATCACGGCCGCGACGAAACCTGGGATGCGTTTCTGTTGCGCGCGGCCGGTACGTCGATGGAAACCTTCCGCGGCCGCGAGGCGATGGTGCGGCCCGATACGCTGATGGACATCATGTTCACTTCCGGCACCACGGGCCGGCCGAAAGGCGTGATGACCACGCACGGCCAGAATCTGCGCGCGGTTCACGACTGGGCGCAGATCGCGACGCTGCGCGGCAGCGACCGCTATCTGATCGTCAACCCGTTCTTTCATGCGTTCGGTTACAAGGCCGGCTGGCTCGCGGCGCTGGCGAGCGGCGCGACGGTGTTGCCGCATCTGGTGTTCAACCCGGAACGCGTGCTCGAACGGATCGTGCGCGACAGGGTTTCGGTTTTGCCGGGACCGCCCACGCTGTATCACGCGTTGCTCGACATGCCGGATCTGGCCGCGCGCGATCTGTCGTCGCTGAGGGTGGCGGTAACCGGCGCGGCGGCGATCGCGCCGAGCCTGATCGAAAGGATGCGCGCGCAACTGGGTTTCGACACGGTGCTGACGGGCTACGGTCTGACGGAATCGTGCGGATTCGCGGCGCTCTGCCGGCGCGGTGACGACGCCGAGACCATTGCGCACACGTCGGGCCGCGCGATGCCGGGCGTCGACATCCGCATTGCCGACAGCAACGGCGCGGCGCTTGCCCCGGGCGAAACCGGTGAAGTGCAGATTCGCGGCTACAACGTGATGCAGGGCTATTTCGGCCAGCGCGAAAACGCCGTCGATACCATCGACGCCGACGGCTGGCTGCACACCGGCGACCTCGGCACGCTCGACGTCAACGGTTATCTGCGCATTACGGATCGCATCAAGGACATGTTTATCGTCGGCGGCTTCAACTGCTATCCGGCGGAGATCGAGCGGCTGTTCAGCGGACATCCGGCGGTCGCGCAGGTGGCGCTGATCGGCGTGCCCGACGAGCGGCTCGGCGAAGTGGGGCACGCGTTCGTCGTGCTGCGCGCGGGCGAGCACGCGAGCGTCGAAGAACTGACCGGGTGGGCGCGCAAGAACATGGCCAACTACAAGGTGCCGCGCTTTCTGTCGCTGGTCGAGCGGTTGCCGGTCAGCGCGGCCGGCAAGGTGCTCAAGTACCGTCTGCGCGAAGGGGCGGGAAATGATGCTGAAACCGTTGCCGTCAACCACGCCAAAACCCCGGAAAACAGCGCCGCAAGCTAGTCCCAACAGACGATGTTACGCCGCCCCCGCAGCGCCAGAATAAGCCTGACAACAACAGCTTCTGGAGGAGTCGGAGATGATCGAAGTGCGGGCTTTAGGCTACGTCGTCGTGCAGTCGACTGCGGTCGACACATGGCGCGATTACGCCGAAAACGTGCTGGGCATGCAGACGCAGAACGCCACGAACGGCGCGCTGTATCTGAAGATGGATGAGCGCGATTTCCGCTATCTGATCGTGCCCGGCGACACCGATCGCTACTTCGCGTCCGGCTGGGAACTGGCCGACGCGGCGGCGCTCGACAACGCGATCCGCGCGCTCGAATTGTGCGGCGTGGAAGCGGTTCGCGCGAGCGCCGAGGAAGTCGCGCTACGCCGCGTGCAGGCGATGGTGTGGTGTGTCGATCCGTCCGGCAACCGGCACGAGTTTTTCTGGGGCATGCGAGCCGATTTCCGCCGCTTCGCGTCGCCGCTCGGCGTGCCCGGTTTCGTCACCGGCGCGATGGGTCTCGGCCATACGGTGCTGCCCGCGCCGCAGTTCGACGCCACCGATTCGTTCATGCGCAACGTAATGGGCTTCGAGCTCTCGGACATTTTCCGCGTGCGTTTCACCGACGACCCCGCCGAACCCGAAAAGCGCATCCACTTCCTGCATTGCAGGAACGCGCGTCACCACAGCCTCGCGATCATGGAGATGGCCGTGCCGTCGGGCTGTATTCACGTGATGGCCGAAGTCGATTCCATGGACGAAGTAGGCCGCGCGCTCGACCGTGTCGCCGCGCAAGGCGTGAAGCTTTCCGCCACGCTCGGCCGCCATTGCAACGACCACATGACCTCGTTCTACATGAAGACGCCAGGCGGCTTCGATCTGGAGTTCGGCTACGGCGGCCTGACGGTCGACTGGGCGCAGCACAGCGTCTACGAAGCGACCCGCGTGAGCCTGTGGGGACATGATTTCAGCGTGGGATTCCGCTAGACCGATATGAAAACTCTCGACAAACAACTCAGCGCGCGCGACGTCGTCGCGCAACTCGCCGACGGCATGACGATCGGCATCGGCGGATGGGGGCCGCGCCGCAAACCGATGGCGCTGGTGCGCGAAATCGTCCGCTCGGATCTGAAGGACCTCACCGTGGTCGCCTACGGCGGACCCGACGTCGGCTTGCTGTGTGCAGCGGGCAAAGTACGCAAGGTGGTGTTCGGCTTCGTCTCGCTCGACATGATTCCGCTCGAACCGCATTTCCGCCGGGCTCGCGAAACCGGCGCGATCGACGTGCTGGAACTGGACGAAGGTCTGCTGCAACTCGGCTTGCGCGCCGCTGCCGCGCGTTTGCCGTTTCTGCCGACGCGCGTCGGGCTCGGCACCGATCTGCTCAAACACGCGCCGCATCTGCGCACGGTGCAGTCGCCATACGGCGGCGAGACCTTGCTCGCCATGCCCGCGCTGGAACTCGATGCGGCGCTGCTGCACGTGAACGCGGCGGACAAGTTGGGCAACACGCGGATCGACGGCCCGGATCCTTTCTTCGACGCATGGTTCGCGCGGGCGGCGGCGAAATGCTTCGTCAGCAGCGAGACGGTGGTCGATTCGCTCGCGAGCAGCGACCTCGATCTCGCGCGCCGCAATACCTTCGAGCGTTCGCTCGTGAGCGGCGTGGTCCACGCGCCGTGCGGTGCGCATCCTACATCGTGCGCGCCGGCTTACGGCTGGGATCTGCCGCAGTTGAAGACGTATTGCGCGAGCGCCGAGGACCCGGCGCAAACGGCGGCCTATCTGCGCGACGTAGTGGGCGCCGACGAACCTGGCTATCTGCAACGCGCAGGCGGCCGGTCCCATGTGGCGGCTTTGCCGTTGCCGATTCTGTAATGGAGCGCAAATGAGCGACTCTCTCGATTATTCCCTCGCGGAACTGATGATTGCCGCCGCCGCGCGTGTCTGGCGCGACGACGGCGAAGTGCTGGCCACCGGTATCGGCACGGGGCCGCGCCTCGCGGCGGGTCTCGCGCGGCTGGCCTATAACGCCGGCCTGATGCTGACCGATGGCGAGGCGTATCTGGTGGAAAGCCCGGTGCCGCTCGGGCCGCGTGAAGCGGGCTATCGCGTCGAGGCAAGTGGGTTGATGACCTACGAGCGCGTGTTCGATTGCGTCTGGCATGGCAGGCGTCATGCGCTGGTCATGCCGACGCAGATCGATCGCTTTGGCCAGGCCAACATCTCGTGGCTCGGCGACGACTACGCACGCCCGAAAACGCAATTGCTCGGCGCGCGCGGTTTTCCCGGCAACAGCATCAATCACGCGAATTCGTTTTTTGTCAGCGGGCATGGCAAGCGCACGTTCGTGGCCGGTGAAGTGGACATGGTGTGCAGCGTGGGCTACAACCCGGCGCGTGAAATTGCCGGCATGCGTGCGTTCACCGATCTGCGCAGCGTGATTACCGATCTGTGCGTGATGGACTTCGGCGGCGCGGATCACGCGGTCCAGGTGCGCTCGCTGCATCCCGGCGTGAGCTTCGACGAAGTGCAGGAGCTGACCGGTTTCGCGTTGCTGGCGCACCCCGAGATGCAGGTGACGCCGCCGCCCACCGCGGACGATCTGCGTATCGTGCGCGCGCTCGACCCCCACAACCTGCGCGCGAGCGTCGTGCGCAATAACCCCGCGCCACGCAGCGTGTGAGGGACGTCATGTCGATCAATCCATCCACGGCGACGGCCGACGCTGCCGACGAAGTTGTCGAGTATCGCGTGAGCGACGGTATCGCGACCATCACGATGAATCGCCCCGAGTATCACAACGCGCAGAACTCGAAGATGACGTACGCACTCGACGCGGCGTTCAAACGCGCGTCGAACGACGATACCGTCAAGGTGATCGTGCTGGCCGGCGCGGGCAAACACTTTTCGGCGGGGCACGATATCGGCACGCCGGGCCGCGATATTCATCAATCGTTCGAGCGCGCCTCGCTCTGGTACGACCATGTCGGCAAGGAAGGCGGCGAGTTCTTGTACGCCCGCGAGCAGGAGGTCTATCTCGGCATGTGCCGCCGCTGGCGCGATCTGCCCAAGCCGACCATTGCGATGGTGCAGGGCGCGTGCGTGGCCGGTGGTTTGATGCTGGCGTGGGTCTGCGATCTGATCGTCGCGTCGGACGATGCGTTCTTCTCCGATCCGGTCGTGCGGATGGGGATTCCTGGCGTCGAATATTTTGCCCATGCGTATGAGCTGAATCCGCGCATTGCCAAAGAGTTTCTGTTTCTCGGCGAACGGATGGATGCGGCGCGCGCGTATCAGATGGGCATGGTGAACCGGGTCGTGCCGCGCGAGCGTTTGCAGGACACCACCACGGAAATCGCCGCGAAGATCGCGCGCATGCCGCGACTCGGATTGACGCTCACCAAGCAGGCGGTGAATCACGTCGAGGAATTGCAGGGCAAGCGCGCGGCCATGGACGCGGCCTTTGCGTGGCATCACTTCGCGCATGCTCATAACGAGCTGGTGAGCGGCGACAAGCTGGGCGGTTACGACGCCCGCAAGATGGCCGACTCGCAACGCACGGACGCGGCCTCAAACGGAGAAGCCGCATGACCGCCGCGCTGCACACGCCGCTGTGCGACCTGCTCGGCTGCCGCTATCCGATTGTGCAAACCGCAATGGGTTGGGTCGCCGACGCGCGGCTCGTCGCGGCCACCTGCAACGCGGGCGGCTTCGGCTTTCTCGCCGGCGCGACGCTCGAAGCCGAGCGCGTGGAAGCGGAGATTCTGCGGGTGAAGGAACTGACGGACCAGCCGTTCGGGATCAACTTCCACATGTTCCAGCCGAACGCGGCGCAAGTCGTCGATCTGGCGATCAAACACAAACTGCGCGCCGTGAGCTACGGCCGTGGACCCGACGCAAAGACGATCCGCCGTTTCAAGGACGCGGGCGTGATGTGCATTCCCACCGTCGGCGCGCCGAAACACGCGCAGAAAGCGGTCGAGCTCGGCGCCGACGCGGTCACCGTACAAGGTGCGGAAGGCGGCGGCCACACGGGCTCGATACCCACCACGTTGCTGTTGCCGCGCGTGCTCGACGCCGTCAACGTGCCGGTGATCGCCGCAGGCGGTTTCTTCGACGGACGCGGCCTCGCCGCCGCGCTCGGCTACGGCGCGGCCGGTATCGCGATGGGCACGCGTTTTCTGATGACCGAAGAATCGCCGGTGCCGCGCACGACGCTCGAACGCTACGTGGCGGTCGACGACCCTGCGCGCATTCGCGTTTCGGCCGCGCTCGACGGTTTGCCGCAACGCATGATCGACAACCCCTACCTGCTGCGTCTCGAAGCATTCGGGCCGCTGCGCCGCACGCTGTTCGCGCTGCGTACCGCCGAAGCGTGGCGTCGCCAGAGCGGCATGAGTTTCGCGCAGATGGCGTCGCTCGGTTTCAAGGCGTTGCGCGAGCACAGCTACACCGCGAGCCAGACGCTGATGGCGGCGAACGCGCCGTTTCTGATCCAGCGTGCGATCGTCGACGGCGAGCCGGACGAAGGCGTGCTGCCGAGCGGCCAGGCCGCCGCGATGATCGGCGCGCTCGAGTCGTGCGACAGCGTGATTGCGCGCATTGTCGACGAGGCCTCGGCGCGGCTCGACACACTCGCCGCGATGCGCGGCATTCCGGTTCACGCGTGAGCCGGCCGAGTCTACAGACACCATTCACCAGGACGGAGACCATGACAGAACCCCTCGACAGCATCCGCTCGCTGCCGTTCAGGATTGAACGCGAAGGCGGTATCGGCGAGCTGGTGATCGATCAGCCGCCGGTCAATGCGCTGGACACGCGCGGCTGGCAGGCGCTGGCCGATGCGATCGACGCGCTCGGCCGCGACGACAGCGTGCACGTGATCGTGCTGCGCGGCGCGGGACGCGGCTTTTGCGCGGGCGTCGACATCAAGGAACTGGCCGCGCATCCGGAGCGGATCGTCGCGGTCAACGCCGGCAATTACGCGACGTTTCGCGCCGTGCACCGCAATCCGAAACCGGTGATCGTCGCCGTGCACGGCTTCGTGCTGGGCGGCGGCATCGGCATCTGCGGCGCGGCGGACGTGATCGTCGCGTCGGACTGCGCGCGTTTCGGCGTGCCGGAAATCGATCGCGGCGCGATGGGCGGCGGCGCGCATTTGCAGCGCATGTTCGGCGTGCAGAAAGTGCGCGCAATGTATTTCACCGGCGACATGGTCGACGCCGCCGAAGCCTATCGCCTCGGCGCGGTGGAACGTGTCGTGCCGCGCGAGCAGTTGCGCCATGCCGCGCTCGAACTCGCGCGCAAGATCGCCGCCAAAAGCCCCGCGATGCTGCAACTCGCGAAAGAGGCGCTGAACGGTGTGGAAGACGGCGACCTCGAAGACAAATACCGCTGGGAACAGGGCTTCACGCTGCAGGCGTATATGACGAACGATTCGACCGAAGCGCGTTCGGCGTTCGTCGAGAAACGCGACGCACAGTTCGATGCCGCCGCATCTCAAGGTGAATCCAAAGGCGGACCACAAGCCGAACCGCAAGCCGGAGCGCGCGCATGAAGCTCGACTACACGCCGGCGCAACGCGCGTTTCGCGCGGAGATTCGCGACTGGCTCGCCGCGCATGTGCCGCGCGAACCGCTGCCGAGTTTCGACACCGAAGCGGGTTTCGCCGCGCATCGCGCGTGGGAACGCACGCTGCATTCGGGCCGCTGGAGCATGGTCACGTGGCCGCGCGAGCTGGGCGGACGCGGTTGCGATCTGATCGAGTGGCTGATCTTCGAAGAGGAATACTGGCGCGCCGATGCGCCGATGCGCGTGAATCAGAACGGCATCTTCCTGCTCGGGCCCACGTTGATGGACTTCGGCACGCCCGAGCAGAAAGCCCGCTTTCTGCCGGCCATGGCCGCCGGTGAGCACGTGTGGGCGCAAGGCTGGTCCGAACCGAATGCGGGCTCGGATATGGCCGCGATACGCGCGAGCGCGATCCGCACCGACGGCGGCACGGGCAACGAATACATTCTCAACGGCCAGAAAATCTGGTCGACGCGCGCCGTCTGGGCCGACTGGCTGTTCGGCCTGTTTCGCAGCGACGCGCAATCTACCCGTCACCACGGGCTGACGTTCCTGATGGTGCCGCTGTCCACGCCCGGCATCACCGTGCGGCCGATCCGGCAGTTGAACGGCCACACCGGTTTCGCGGAAATCTTCTTCGACGACGTGCGCGTGCCGGTCGACAACCGTCTTGCGGGTGAAGGCATGGGCTGGCAAGTCGCGATGGCAACCGCCGGTTTCGAACGTGGCCTGATGCTGCGCTCGCCCGCGCGTTTTCAACGCACCGCCGAAGCGTTGCGCGATCTCTACCTCGCGCATCGTGCCGAGGCCGACCGCGATCCGACCTTGCGCGACCGCGTGACGGCCGCATGGATGGACGCGCAGGCCTACGCGTTGTCGACCTATGCCACCGCCAGCCGTCTGCAGAAGGGCGGCCATATCGGCGCGGAGTCGAGCACCAACAAGGTGTTCTGGTCCGAACTCGATCTGCGCATGCATCAGACCGCGCTCGACATTCTCGGCGCGCGCGCCGAGGTGGTGCCGCAAACGCGCGAGCAGCACGCCGCGCTCGGCAACTGGCTCGACGGTTTTCTGTTCGCGCAGGCCGGGCCGATTTACGCGGGCACCAACGAGATCCAGCGGAACATCGTCGCGGAACGGATGCTGGGCATGCCGCGCTCGTGAGGCCGGCGCCGACCGCCGCCGACCGCCGCAACGAGCCCGCCTGCGGGCGCTTAAAGGATTGAGCGAGGAACTATGGATTTCGTATTCAACGAGGATCAGGAAGCGCTGGAGCGCAGTGTCCGGCGTTTTCTCATGACGGAGATGACGCCCGAACTGATCCGCGAGTTATGGCACACGCCGACCGGACGCTCGGACGCGCTGTGGCAGATGATCGCCGCGCAAGGTTTGACGGCGGTGTCGGTGCCCGAGGCTCACGACGGCCTCGGTCTCGGCGAAGTGGAGTGGTCGCTGCTCGCGCAGACCTACGGCTATTTCGCCGGACCCGAGCCCCTGCTCGATACGGCGCTGGTGGCCGTGGGCCTGCTCGACGGTTTGCCCGCGAGCGGGCCGCGCGACGCGTTGCTGCGCGATATCGCGGCGGGCTCGGCGCGGGTGGCGATTGCGCATCCGGTGAATCCGTATGTCGCCGACGCGCACGTCGCGCAGGTTCTGCTGGCCGAGCGCGACGGCGAACTGCACTGGCTCACGCCGCACGCGTGCCGCTTGAATGCGGTGGAAAGCGTCGATCCTTCGCGGCGTTTGTTCGAGGTCGACTGGACGCCTTCCGTCGAGACGCGGGTGGCCTCGCGCGAAACGGCCGCGCCGCTGCTGGCCAGCGCGCTGGATCGCGGCGCGTTCGCCGTGGCCGCGCAACTGCTCGGGTTGACGCAGCGCGTGCTCGATGTCGCGATCGATTACAGCGCGCAGCGCAAGCAGTTCGGCAAACCGATCGGCTCGTATCAGGCGCTCAAGCATCTGCTCGCCGACGTCGCGATTCGCTACGAGTTCGCGCGGCCGGTGGTGTATCGCGCGGCCTGCGCGATTGCCGACAACGACCCGCAACGCGCGCTGTACGTCTCTCACGCGAAGCTTGCCGCCACCGCCGCCGCGCAGCTCGCCGCGCGCCACGCGATGCAGGTACATGGCGCGATCGGCTACACGTGGGAACTCGATCTGCAAATCTTCATGAAACGCATCTGGGCGCTCGGGAATAGCTGGGGCGACACGACGTTTCACAAGGCCCGCGTCGCCGCTGCGCTGATCGAAGATCGCGCACCGATCGGCCCGGCCCGTACTTTCGAACTGGAGTCGTGATGAGACAGGCTTATATCGTCGACGCGCTGCGCACGCCGACCGGCCGCCGCAAAGGCGGCCTCGCGCAGGTGCATGCCGCGGACCTCGGCGGCTTCGTGCTGCGCGAACTGGTGGCGCGCAACGCGATTCCCGCCGACGACTACGACGACGTGGTGTTCGGCTGCGTCGATACGATCGGCCCGCTGGCGGGCAATATCGCGCGCACCTGCTGGCTGGCCGCCGGTTTGCCGCTGACGGTGCCGGGCGTGACGGTGGACCGTCAGTGCGGATCGTCGCAACAGGCCGTGCATTTCGCCGCGCAGGCGGTGATGAGCGGCACGCAGGACGTGGTGGTCGCCGGTGGTGTGCAGACCATGACGCAGATTCCGATTTCGTCGGCCATGACGGCGGCCGTGCCGCTCGGTTTCAGCGATCCGTTCTCCGGCAGCATCGGCTGGCGTGCGCGTTTTGGCGATGCGCCGGTCTCGCAGTTTCACGCGGCGCAGCGGATCGCGGATCACTGGAATCTGTCGCGCGAGGACATGGAGCGCTACGCGCTCGAAAGTCATCGGCGTGCGTTGGCGGCGATCGAAGGTGGTTATTTTGCGCGTGAGATCGCGCCGTTCGCGGGCGTCTTGCATGACGAAACGCCGCGCAAGGACACCACGCTCGCAAAAATGGCGTCACTCGAACCGCTGATGCCGGGCGGCGCGTTGACGGCTGCCGTCTCCAGCCAGACGTGCGATGCGGCCGCCGCGCTGCTGATCGTTTCCGAAGACGCGCTCAAGCGCCACGGCCTGACGCCGCGTGCTCGCATTCACCATTTGAGCGTGCTCGGCGACGACCCGCTGTGGATGCTCACCGCGCCGATTCCCGCGACCCGTCATGCGCTGAAAAGAGCCGGCCTGACGCTGGACGATATCGATGTGGTCGAACTCAATGAGGCGTTCGCATCGGTCGCGCTGGCCTGGCTCGCTGAAACGCGTTATCCGCACGAACGCACCAACCCGAACGGCGGCGCGATCGCGCTCGGCCATCCGCTCGGTGCAACCGGCGCGCGGCTGATGACCAGTCTGCTGCACGAACTCGAACGCACGCAAGGCCGCTACGGCCTGCAAACCATGTGCGAGGGCGGCGGGCTCGCCAACGTCACGATCATCGAGCGCTTGTAGGCGCATAGCAAGCACGTCGATAAGCGCATCACTGTCTACAAGGATCAAGCATGGGAATCTGCAACGGCCGCACGGTGATCGTCACCGGCGCGGGAGGCGGGTTGGGCCGCGAATATGCGCTGGCGTATGCCGCCGAAGGCGCGGCGGTGGTCGTCAACGATATTCGCGAGGACGCCGCGCAAGCGGTCTGCGACGAGATCGCGCGAGCAGGCGGACGCGCGCTCGCCAACGCGGACGACATTACGCGCATCGATACCGCACAACGGATCGTCGATGCCGCGCATCAAGCGTTCGGCGAGATTCATGTGCTGGTGAACAACGCGGGCATTTGCCGCGACCGGATGTTCGCCAGCATGAGCGAAACCGATTGGGACGACGTGATGCGCGTCCATCTGCGTGGCCATTTCTGCCTCGCGCAGTTGCTGGCGCGTGAATGGCGCGAGGCGTCGAAGGGCGGCGCCGAGGTGGACGCGCGGATCGTCAACACGAGTTCCGGCGCCGGGCTGCAAGGCTCGATCGGGCAGGCGAACTATGGCGCGGCCAAGGCCGCCATCGCGGCACTCACGCTGATGCAGGCCGCCGAGCTGCAGCGCTACGGCGTTCGCGTGAACGCGCTGGCGCCGGCCGCGCGCACGTCGATGACCGAAGGCGTGTTCGCCGACATGATGAAAAAGCCCGCCGATGGCTTCGATTACTTCGATCCCGCCAACGTCGCGCCGCTGGTGGTGTGGCTCGGCAGTGCCGCGTCGCGCGATGTGACCGGCCAGGTGTTCGAGGCCGCGGGCGGCATGATCGCGGTGGCGGAAGGCTGGCGCACCGGCCCGAGCATCGACAACGGCGCGCGCTGGCACGTCGCGGAGATCGGCGGCGCGGTCGCCGCGCTGGTCGCGCAGCGCGAGCCCGCGCAGCGCGTCTACGGAAGCTGATGCGATGAACCTCGCTCTTTCCGAAGAACAGATCATGATTCGCGACGCGGCGGCCGAGGTGCTGACCGAGTGCAGCGCGTCGGCGGCGGTGCGGCACGCGATCGAACAGGGCGCGGGTCGTGATGAGGCGTTGTGGCGCACGGTCGCGGGCGAACTCGGCTGGTGTGCGCTCACGGTGCCGGAAGACGCGGGCGGTGCCGGTCTGGGCGCGACGGAACTGGTGCTGATGATGGAACAGCTCGGCCGGCGGCTCGCGTGCGTGCCGTACTTCGGCACGGTCTGTCTGGCGGCGACGGCGTTGGCGATGCTGAGCGACGGCGTGGATGACGGTGTGAGCGATGCGGAGGCTGCGCGTGAGCACCTTGCACGGATCGCGAGCGGTGAATTGAGCGCCACGCTCGCGTTGCCGCTGTCGGCAGGTTTCGACTTCGATACGCGAGCGCTACCGGTTTCAAGCGGATTCGGATTCGGATTCGGATTCAACTTCGACGCACGCACGGTGCCGCTGCACGCGGAAGAAACCGGCGGCGGTTACCGTCTGTCCGGCACGCTCGATCAAGTGATCGACGGCGCGAGCGCCGGACTGTTACTGGTGCCGGCGCGTGTTGCCAACGAAGCGCAGACGCTCGCACTGTTCGAGCTGCGTGGCGCGGACATCGCGGGGCTGACCCGCACGCCGCTCGTCACGCTCGATACAACGCGTCCCCTCGCACGGCTCGACCTGCATGACGTCGACCTCCCGCGCTCCGCTGTTCTGGCTCGTGGTCGCGAAGTCGAACGCGTGCTCTCGCACACCGCATGGTTCGCCGCGCTGGCGCTCGCCGCCGAACAGGTCGGCGGCGCGCAGCAATGTCTCGATCTCACACTGGCCTACACCGCGGATCGTGTGCAATTTGGCCGCGCGATCGCATCGTTTCAGGCGGTCAAACACCGCTGCGCACAGATGCTGGTCGAGATCGAAGCCAGCCGCTCGGTCGTTTTAGGCGCCGCGCAAACGTGGGATCAGGCGAGTGCCGCTGCATCACCCGGTGCCGACGTCTTCGCGGATATCGCCGCAGCCAAAGCGACCGCTAACGACGCGTTCCGCTTCTGCGCGCAGGAAGCGATCCAGTTGCACGGCGGCGTCGGTTTCACCTGGGAATACGACCCGCAGTTGTATTTCAAACGGGCTCAGGCGTCGAGCGCGCTATTCGGCACGAGCTCGCAAATGTTGTCGTGGATCGCGCAACGATTGGTGGATCGCCGTGATCCGCAGTCTGAGGCGCCTGCCGACGCGCACGCCGACCACGCGCAAAACGTGCTCGCGGGAGTCCTGTGATGAATAGCGAAACACACTACGAGCGCTTGCGTGTCGAAGTCGCCGACTGGATGCACACGCATCTAACGGGCGAATTCGCGTGCCTGAAATACCGTGGCGGTCCCGGCGACGAAGACGCCTATCCGGCGCTGCGCAAGCAATGGGAACGCGAACTGGCGGACGGCGGCTGGACGGGACTCAGCTGGCCCACGAGCGAAGGCGGCCGCGCCTTCACGGTCGCGCAGCAGGTGATCTTCCACGAGGAATACGCGCGCGCCGGCGGCCCCGGCCGCATGGGACATATCGGCGAAGGCCTGCTCGGCCCAACGCTGATCGCGTGCGGCACCGACGATCAGCGAAAGCGTTTCCTGCCCGGCATCCTGAACGGCACGCAGTTCTGGTGCCAGGGCTATTCGGAACCGGGCGCGGGCTCCGATCTCGCGAACATCCGCACCCGTGCCGTTCGCGACGACCACGGCAACTGGCGCATTTACGGCCAGAAAGTCTGGACCTCGCTCGCGCACGATTCCGACTGGATCTTCGTCGTTGCGCGCACCGATCCCGATTCGCGCGGCAATCGCGGCCTGTCGTTCCTGTTGCTGCCGCTCGATCAACCCGGCGTCGAAATCCGGCCAATCCGGCAGATGAACGGCGGCGCGGAATTCAACGAGGTGTTCTTCGACGGCGCGCTCGCCGCCGCGGACGATCTCGTGGGCGCGCCCGGCGACGGCTGGCGCATTGCGATGACCTTGCTCGGTTTTGAACGCGGCATGTCGACGCTCGGCCAGCAGATGCAGTTCATCCGCGAACTGGACTGGGTGATCGACGCCGCGCACGAAGCGGGCGTTGCGCACGACGCCGTGATCCGCCAACGGATCGCGCGGGCGTGGGCGGGCTTGCGTGTGATGCGCTACAACGCGCTGCGCATGCTGGCCGGCGCCGACGATGCCAACGCGGCCAACACGGCAAACGCGGCCGCCGCTACCGCGCCGGGCCGCGAGGCGCTGATCTACAAGTACTACTGGTCCAACTGGCACCGCGAACTCGGCCAGCTGGCCATGGACGTGCTCGGCCCCAACGCCAACCTGCTCGACGCCGATCAGGAGAAACGCAGCCGTCTGCAAGGCGTTTTCCTGTTCTCGCGCGCCGACACGATCTACGCGGGCACCAACGAAATCCAGCTCAACATCATGGCCGAGCGCGGGCTCGGCATGCCGAAAGAACCCAGAGGAACGCTATGAACGAGTCTCAAACGGTGCGCAGCGCGCCCGCGTATGTGCCGGGTCATCAGTTGCTGGCCGGCAGGTCGGTGCTGATTACCGCCGCCGCCGGCGTCGGCATCGGCTTCGCCGCCGCGAAGCGCTGCGCGGAAGAAGGCTGCCGTGCGCTGTTCATCTCCGACATTCACGAACGGCGGCTGGCGCAGGCGGTCGAGACGCTGCGCGCCGAAACCGGTTTGCAGGCCATTTACGGGCGCCTGTGCAACGTCTCGGTGGAAGAGGACGTGCGCGCGCTGGTGGCCGACGCCGAAGACAAGCTGGCGGGCGTCGACGTGCTGATCAACAACGCCGGGCTCGGCGGCGCGCGCCGCATCGTCGATATGGACGATGCCGAATGGTCGCGCGTGATCGACATTAGCCTTACCGGCACGTTCCGGATGACGCGGGCGATGTTGCCGCACATGCAGCAGCGCGGCCATGGCGTGATCGTCAACAACGCGTCGGTGCTCGGCTGGCGCGCGCAGGCGGAACAGGCGCACTACGCGGCGGCGAAGGCCGGCGTCATGGCGCTGACGCGCTGTGCGGCGCTCGAAGCCGCGCCTTACGGCGTGCGCATCAACGCGGTCGCACCGAGTATTGCGTTGCACGATTTTCTGAAGAAATCGGCTTCGGCCGATCTGCTCGATCAACTGGCGTCGCGTGAAGCATTCGGACGCGCCGCCGAAGTGTGGGAGGTGGCGAACGTGATGGTCTTTCTCGCAAGCGACTACGCGTCGTATATGACTGGCGAAGTGCTGTCGGTCAGCAGCCAGCACGCGTGATGGAGCGCGCCATGGCGGAGATCGACGACAACCCGCAACCCGCGTGCGTGTTCGCGCATCCCGGCGAACTGATCGCGGCGGTGGGGCAAACGCTCGGTGAAAGCGCGTGGCTGCAGGTCGATCAAACGCGTATCGACCGTTTCGCGGACGCGACGCTCGATCATCAATGGGTCCACGTCGATGCCGAACGCGCCGGGCAAGGTCCGTTCGGCGCGTGCATCGCGCACGGTTTCCTCACGCTCTCGCTGGTCAATTTCTTTTTGCCGCAAATCGTGCGCATCGACGGCGCGCGGCTCGGCGTCAACTACGGCTGCGACAAGATCCGCTTTCCCGCACCGGTGCGCGTCGGCGCGCGGATTCGCGGCGTCGGCCAGTTGCTGCGTGCCGAAGCGTTCGAGGGCGGCGTGCAGGCATGGATTCGCGTCACCGTGGAAATTGACGGCGAGCCCAAACCCGGCTGCGTGGCCGACACCATCAGCCGTTACTACCTGTAGCCATTCGTAGCAGTAGAACCCGTAGAGGAAATAGCTCATGAACGAAGCGGTCATCGTATCGGTTGCACGCACACCGATCGGCAAAGCGTATCGCGGCGTGTTCAACGATACCGAAGCGCCCGCGTTAGGCGGCCATGTGGTGCGTGCGGCCGTGGAGCGCGCGCAACTCGACGGCGCCGAGATCGACGACGTGCTGATGGGGTGCGCCGCGCAGCAGGGCACCCAGGGTTACAACATCGGCCGGCTCTCCGCGGCGGCGGCGGCCTTGCCGTCGTCGGTGCCGGGCATGGCGATGGACCGCATGTGCTCGTCGGGCCTGATGACGATTGCGAGCGCCGCGCAAAGCATTCTGTGCGGCGACGCGCGGATCGTGGTGGCAGGTGGCGTCGAATCGATCACGCTCACGCAGAACAAGTACAAGAACAGCTATCGCGCGCGCTCCGAAGCGGTGCTCGCGAATCAACCCGCCGCGTATATGGCGATGATCGAAACGGCCGAGGTCGTCTCGCGCCGCTACGGCATTACGCGCGAAGCACAGGACGAGTATGCGTTGACGAGTCAGCAGCGCACGGCGGCCGCACAAGCGGCAGGGCGCTTCGACGAAGAAATCGTTGCGCTCGACGTGCAACGCGCGCTGTTCGACAGGGAAGGCAAGCAGACGGGCAGCGAAAGCGTGCGCGCCACACGCGACGAGTGCAACCGCGCCGACACCACGGCTGAGAGTCTGGCCTCGCTGAAGCCGGTGTGGAGCGGCGGCGAAGCGGTCGCGCAAGGCGAGTTCATCACGGCGGGCAACGCGTCGCAATTGTCCGACGGCGCGGCGGCGGTGGTCGTGATGAGCGCGGCCGAGGCTAAACAGCGTGGCCTCGCGCCACTCGGTATTTTCCGCGGCCTCGCGGTGGCCGGTTGCGACGCGGACGAGATGGGCATCGGCCCGGCGCTCGCGGTGCCGAAGCTGTTAGCGCGGCATCGGCTCACGGTGAACGACATCGGTCTGTGGGAAATGAACGAGGCGTTCGCGTGCCAGGTGATTTATTGCCGCGATCAACTGGGCATTGCGCAGGACCGTCTGAATGTGAACGGTGGCGCGATTGCGGTGGGGCATCCGTTCGGGATGTCGGGCACGCGTATGACGATGCACGGTTTGCTCGAAGCGCGGCGGCGCGGCGTGCGCTATGTCGTTGTGACTATGTGCATAGGTGGCGGCATGGGGGCGGCGGCGCTCTTCGAAACAGCGGCGTAGATCGCAGATCGGAGCGTTGCATGGGATCGGAGATAAGTGCAGTGCATGGGACCAGAGTAACGCGCTGAAGCGCGAACTCTGGTCGACAGCTTTGCATGGGACCAGAGTAAGGCGCTAAAGCGCCAACTCTGGTCGACAGGAGACAACATGAAAACGACATTACCTGGCTTGCTGCTGTCGGCGGCCGTGCTCGGCGCGGCGCTGTTCGCGTTCTCGCCGCGCCCGCTACCGGCGTTCGCGGCGACGACGCTTCAGGCCGATCGTCTGCAGATCAATGGACTCGCAAAGGCCGGCACGCGACTCGTCGCGGTCGGCGAGCGCGGCGTGATCCTGCTCAGCGACGACAGCGGCGCATCGTGGCGGCAAGCTACGGTCGCGACCGATGAAGCGTCGGCGCTCACGCAAGTGTTCTTTATATCGCCGCAGATCGGCATCGCGGTTGGCCACGACGGCTGGATCCTGCGCAGCGTCGACGGCGGCGCGCACTGGAGCGAGGTCCATTTCGACCACAAGCATTCGGACCCGCTGCTGTCGGTGTGGGGCAACGCAGACGGCCTCGTGTTCGTGACCGGCAGCTTCGGCCAGCTCTTCGTTTCGCACGATGCCGGCGCAACCTGGGCTCAGCAAAAAACGCCCGCCGACGACCGCCATCTGAACGCGATTGCCGGCGACGCTAACGGCAACCTGATCATCGCCGGCGAAACCGGCACGCTATTGCGCTCCACCGATCGCGGCGCGACCTGGGAAAAGCGGCCGGTGCCGTATCAGGGCTCGCTATTCGGCGTGCTGAAACTGGCCGACGGTGACTGGCTCGCATACGGCATGCGCGGCAACGTGCTGCGCAGCACCGATCAAGGCGAGACGTGGACGCATGTAGATAGCCGCGTGGGCACGTCGTATTTCGGCGCGGTGCAACTGGCCGATGGCGAACTGGTGCTGGTGGGGCAAGGCGGCGCGATCGTCACGTCGCGCGACGACGGTCTGACCTACGCGGTGCGCAAGGTCGGCGGCGTGCAGAGTCTCGCCGCGGTGGTGGACGTGGGGCATGGCGAGTTGGCGCTGGGCGGCGAAGCGGGTGTGTCGCTGCTGCCGGTGTTGCCGACGTTGCCGAAGTCACCGCCAGCGTCTCCACCGCGTGCGAAACAGGCAGCGGCCAGCGCGCCGTCTTCCTGATCCCGCAGCCCAGCTAGCCAGTCGCCAGACGATCTTTCGCCGCGCGTTCGCCCGCCGTATCTCGGCCGCGTTCGCGGGGCATTCCGTTGCCTTGCCGTGAGAAGCCTCATGAACGCTCCGTCCCGTCCTTCTTCGTCCCGCGCGCCGTCGCGCCTGTCGCGCTTTGTCGAACGTTGCGCCGACACCATCATGCGGCACCGTCGCATTCTGCTGACGCTCTGCCTCGCGCTGACCGTCGCATTGGGTTGTTCCGCGACGCGCTTGCGGCTCGATCCCGGGTTCAACAAGATGATCCCGATGCAGCACCCGTACATGCAGGTGTTCAACCGCTACGCGAGCGCTTTTCCCGGCGCCAATACCATACTCGTGAGCCTGCGCTGGAAAGGTCACGGCGATATCTACAACCAGGCGTTCATGGACGACCTGCGCCACGCCACCGACGATGTGTTCTTCATTCCCGGCGTGAATCGTTCGCGGGTGTTCTCGCTGTTCACGCCGAACGTGCGCTACACGGAGGTGACCGAAGCCGGTTTTCGCGGCGACGTGGTGGTGCCCGGCCAGTTCAGCAGCGCGAATCCGAACGATCTCGCCACCGTGCGTCGCAACGTCGCGCGTTCGGGGCAGATCGGCCGGCTGGTCGGCAACGATCTGCATTCCGCGCTGATCCGCGCGGAGTTGCGCGAGACCGATCCGACCACCGGCAAGCATCTCGACTACGGCGCGGTAGCGCGACAGCTCGACCAGATTCGCGCGCGCTATTCGAATCAGGACGTCGAGGTCGACATTATCGGTTTTGCGAAACTCGTCGGCGATGTCGAGTCCGGTATTAGCGGGGTGATGGGGTTTTTCGCGCTGGCGTTCGTGATTACCGCCGGGTTGCTGCTGCTCTACACGCGTTCCATCAAGACCACCGCGCTCGCGCTGTTCGTCGCGTTGCTGCCGGTGGTGTGGCTGCTCGGCGCGCTGCCGGTGCTCGGACTCGGCATCGATCCGATGTCGATCCTCGT
The DNA here is from genome assembly GCF_000745015.1 of Burkholderia sp. 9120. Taxonomy (NCBI): domain Bacteria; kingdom Pseudomonadati; phylum Pseudomonadota; class Betaproteobacteria; order Burkholderiales; family Burkholderiaceae; genus Burkholderia; species Burkholderia sp. 9120. The sequence continues at coordinate 3,430,351 of NZ_JQNA01000002.1, forward strand.
GCCGTTCCTGATCTTTTCGATCGGCGTCTCGCACGCCGTGCAGATGACGAATGCGTGGAAGCAGGCGCTGGTGACCGGCATGCCGCCGGTGGATGCCGCGCGCGACGCGTTTCGCAAGCTGTTTGTGCCGGGCACCGTCGCGTTGCTGACCAATGCGCTGGGCTTCATGGTGATCATGCGCATCCAGATCGAGATCGTGCGCGAACTGGGCGTGACCGCGTGCCTTGGCGTGCTGTTGATGATCATCACCAACAAGGTGTTTCTGCCGATTTTGCTGTCGTACACGCAGCTGGAAAAAACGACGTTGGCGCGCGCGCAGGCTCGCGCGGCGGCCGGGGGTAGCCGTCTGTGGACGCGTTTCGCGGTGTTTGCGCGGCCCGCGCCCGCTTTAGGCGTGTTCGTTGTCGCGCTGGTGCTGCTCGGCTTCGGCGCGAAGGCGTCGCGCGATCTGCAGATTGGCGACATTGGCTCCGGCGCGCCGGAATTGCGCGCCAACTCGCGCTACAACCTCGACAACGCGCGGATCACGAGTCAATACGACATTGGCGTCGACGCGCTCTCGGTGTTCGTCGAGACGATGGGTTTCGACGATGCCTGTCTGCACTATCCGGTGATGAGCGCGATTGAACGCTTCGAAATGGAGATGCGCGGCGTGGCGGGCGTGCAGTCGGTGGTGAGCGTGCCGTCGCTGGCGAAGATTTCGATTGCCGCGTTCAACGAAGGCAATCCGCGCTGGGGCGCATTGCCGCGTTCGAGTGATGGCTTGACCCAGGGCGCCAACGCGTTCGATCCCGACAACGGCATGAACACCGAAAACTGCCAGGTGATCCAGGTGTTGATTTACACCACGAATCACGAGGGCAAAACGATTGCGCACATTGTCGACGAGATCAAACGGCTGGCCGCGGAGGATCACACACCGAACGTGGCGTTCCGGCTCGGCGGTGGCAATGTCGGTGTGATGGCGGCGACCAACGAAGCCGTGGCCGATGCCGAAGTGGCGATGCTGCTGTCGATCTTCGGTGCGATCGCGCTGCTGTGCGTCGTGACGTTCCGCTCGTGGCGCGCGGTGTTGTGCATCGTGGTGCCGCTGACGGTGGTGTCGATTCTGTGCAACGCGGTGATGGCGTGGCTCGGCATCGGCCTCAAGGTCGCCACCTTGCCGGTGATTACGCTGGGCGTCGGCGTGGGCGTCGATTACGGCATCTATCTCTACGAACGTTTGCAGCATGAGGTGCGTGACGGCGCGAGCCTGCCGGATGCGTTCGCGGCCGCGATGCGCCAACGCGGCACCGCTGCGTTGTTCACGGCGGTGACGATGTTTATCGGCGTGGGCACGTGGGCGTTTTCCGCGCTGAAGTTCCAGGTGGATATGGGCGTGCTGCTCGCGTTCATGTTCCTCGTCAATCTGTTCGGCGCGGTGTTCCTGCTGCCGGCGCTGGCGGCCTGGCTCGGTGTGGAGCGTGCGGAGCGGCGTGCGGGTCGGGTGGAGAGCACCGGCGCCACCGTTGCCTCGCCTGACGGCGGCGCACGAGCGACTGCCGCTGCGGTGAAGGCGAACGAAGCCGCGACGTTCGAACACGGCAATTCGGCGCGCCAGGGCTAGCTGAAATACCTAGTCCGTCGAGACGATGAACGAAGCGATGGCGGCGTCTATCGTCAGGCGTAAGCGCGCGGGTCCGCGCGCGGTCCAGACAGACCTATGACGGCGGCGGGCTGGTGGCGCCGCCTTTTCCATCGGAGGAGATAAGAGATGTCCGCACGTCCCTACAAAATCGAAGCGCAACCGCTCGTGCAGCGCTATGCGCGCGGCTGGCATTGCCTGGGTCTCGCGAGCGACTACAAGGATGGCAAGCCGCACACGCTGAATATTTTCGGCCGGCGTCTCGCAGCGTTCATGGATTCGCACGGTCGCGTCAACGTGGTCGATGGCTTTTGTCCGCACATGGGCGGTGATTTGAGCGCCGGCCGCGTGGATGGCGATACCTTGGTGTGTCCGTTTCACGGCTGGCAGTGGGACGGCGACGGCAATTGCCAGTCGATTCCGTATTGCAAGCGGATTCCGCCGAAGGCGAAGATCGGCACCTGGCAGACTTGCGAGCAGAACCAGTTGCTGTTCGTCTGGCACGACCCGGAGGGCAATCCGCCGGACGAGGCCGTGACGATTCCGCGTATCGAAGCGTGCTTTTCCAACGACTGGTCCGCGTGGGTGGTGGACCGGATGGAGATCGGCACGAACTGTCGCGAACTGGTCGATAACATTTCCGACATGGCGCACTTTTCGACCGTGCATGGCGCGCCGGTCGATTACTTCGCCAACCTGTTCGAAGGCCACAAGGCGACGCAACTGCTGGTGGGTCGCAGCGAGCGCCTGGGCGACGACGAGCTGATTGCGCTGTCGACGTATTTCGGCCCCGCGTATCACATCACGGAAATGACGGGGCAGAGCGGGGGCCATCCGATTCATTCGATTCTGCTGAACTGCCATGTACCGACCGACATGAACAGTTTCGAGCTGCGTTATGGCGTGATGGTGAAGAAGGTGCCGGGACTCTCCGACGAGCAGAACATGGAGATTGCGCGCGCGTATGCGAAGCAGGCGCAGGCCGCGTTCTACGAGGACGTCGCGATCTGGGACACGAAGACGCGGATCGACAATCCGTTGCTGTGCGAGGGCGATGGGCCGCTGTATCAGATGCGCGACTGGTACTCGCAGTTCTATCTGGACGCGGCGGATGTGCGTCCGTCGAGCACGGCGCGCAAGGTGGTGGAGATCAAGGTGCGCGAGGGCGGTACGCCGCCGCCGTTGAGGCATGTGTTTGAGGCTTGAGGTTTGAGGCTTGATGATTGAACGGAGGGCGGTGCATGCACCGCCTTCTTTCTTTTGCGGGTTCAGTTCGTGATGGGTTGCGCGGGCGGGGTGAGATAGTTGGCGCGGATCTTCGCGATATCGATGTGGAGTACGTCGACGAGGTAGTGCTGCATGCCGCCGTATTGCTGGTCGATGACTTGCATGGATGCGCCGATGTAGTCGGGGTCGACGGTGAGTAGCGGGGCGACGACGTCGGGGGCGATGCCGAGTTTTTGCAGTTGCTCGGTGGCTTGGGCGTTGCTTGCTGCGTTGTAGCGGTTTGATTCGAGGTAGTTGGCGATTGTGGTGGGGCGGTCTACGCCGAGTGCGGACAACAGCAGGACTGTGGCGAAGCCGGTGCGGTCTTTGCCGGCGGTGCAGTGGTAGAGGATGGTTTTGTTGTCTTCGGCCAGTTTCAGGAAGTGGGCGAATTGGGGTTGGTAGTTGCTGGGGAACTGGCGGTAGAGGTTGAGCATGAAGTCGTGCATTTGCTCAGGGGTGGAGCGCTTGAGGAGTGGGATGATGGCTGAGGGCGCCAGGTTGCCGGCGAGGACTGGGTCGGATTGCCAGGGGAATTGTTCTGCGAAGGCTTTTTCTGATGGCTGTTTTTCGCTTGCGGCGCGGAAGTCTACTATTGCGTCGAGGTGCATTGCCTGTAGGGTTTTTATGTCCTGCTTCGAGGCTTGGGAGGGGTTGCCGCTGCGGTAGAGGCGGTGAGGGGTTATTTGACTGCCGTCTTTGGTCTCTATGCCGCCCAGATCTCGGGTGTTCTGGATCTTTTCGAACTTTATGTACTGGTCGGTGGGGTGCGCGTTCGCGCTGATTGATATTGTTAGCAGTAAGGTCGGTAGAAGTTTTGATTTGGGCATTTTTTTGTTCCTTTTAGAGAGGTGTTTTGCCTGCGTGGCGCTTCTTTTCTGGGCTCTCTTTGGTGTTGGCCTTTCCTTGTGTTCACGGTGGTCTATTAGTGATCCCCCTGTGCGGGGGGGCACCTACTTTTCTTTGCCTGCCGCAAAGAAAAGTAGGCAAAAGAAAGCGGCTCACACCGCCAGCTCTTAAGTGGGTTTCGTGGTACTCCACCATTAGTGGTGCATCTGGAATCCGTGCTCTCGCGCATTTGGCGTTAGTGACAAAGGCGTCATTCTTCCGGCGGCGCTTCGCGCGCCGCGGCGGTTGTTCAAGCAAGACCCCTGCTAAGTGGGTCTCCCGCGCAGCCACGGTAGTGGTGCATCTGGAATCCGTGCTCTCGCGCATTTGGCGTCAGTGACAAAGGTGTCATTCTTCCGGCGACGCTTCGCGCGCCGTGGCGCCTGTTCGTCAAATCGGCGGTCTTTACCGGTGGTGGCACCTGATTCGGCAATCAGTCTGGGCATCTAGCCGAGGCGAAGCCGAGGGCCCCCGCCGCGCGAAAACGAGCCGAGTGTTGCAAAGCCGACCGTTCCGCGAGCGCGTAGCGCGACGCGGGATGAATGACTGCTGTGTCACGAGCGCGGAGTGTGCGGGGGCACGGATTCCAGATGCACCACTACCGGTGGTAAACCACGAAACCCACTTAAGAGCTGGCGGTGTGAGCCGCTTTCTTTTGCCTACTTTTCTTTGCGGCAGGCAAAGAAAAGTAGGTGCCCCCCCGCACAGGGGGATCGCTAATAGACCACTAACAACACAAGGAAAGGCCAACACCACAGAGAGCACAAACAAGAAGCGCCGCGCAGGCAAAACACCTCAACCCGCCCGCAATTTAGCAAGCGTAAGCGCCGTATCTTCAATCATATCCTCCTGCCCCCCAACAAGCCTCTGCCTCCCAAGCTCAACCAGAATATCCCTGGCAGGAACCCGATACTTAGCCTCAGCCCGCTTAGCAAAAAGTAAGAAAGACGAATACACCCCAGCATACCCAAGCGTCAGCGCATCTCTATCAAGCCGAATAGGCGCATCCATAATAGGCACAACAAGATCCTCAGCCACATCGGAGATGCGAAACACATCCACCCCGGTATGAATCTCCATCCGCTCACAGACCGCGACAAACACTTCCATCGGCGTATTCCCAGCCCCAGCCCCAAGCCCGGCCGCAGCCGCATCAATCCGATTAGCCCCTGCAGCCACAGCAGCAATAGAATTCGCCACGCCCATCGCGAGATTGTGATGCCCATGAAACCCAAGCTCAGTCTCAGGACGCAACGCCTCGCGCACCCGGCTAATCCGCGCAGTCACATCGTCGGGCAACATATGCCCCGCGGAGTCGGTGATATAGATGCAATTCGCCCCATACGACTCCATCAGCTTCGCCTGCGCAACCAGCTCCCCAGCCGGCGACATATGCGCCATCATCAGAAAACCAACCGTATCCATGCCAAGCTTGCGCGCTAACCCAATGTGCTGCTCGGACACATCCGCCTCGGTACAGTGCGTCGCCACCCGTATCGTATGCACGCCAAGATCGTGCGCCATCCGCAAATGCTCGACCGTCCCAATGCCCGGTATCAACAACGCGGAGACCTTGGCCTGCTTCAACTCGGCAATCACCGCACTCAAATAAGCCTCGTCGGTATGCGCCGGAAAACCATAATTCACCGACGCACCGCCCAAGCCATCGCCATGCGTGACTTCAATCAACGGCACACCGGCTGCATCGAGACCGCGCGCAATGCCGCGCATCTGGTCCAGCGAAATCTGATGACGCTTCGGATGCATGCCGTCGCGCAACGTCATGTCGTGTACGGTAATTCGCGTTCCTGCTAATGACATGGTCGCTCCTTAGGCGGTGGTGGATGCGGCGAGCATCTGTTGGGCGAAGACTTCCGCCGTGCGCGCGGCAGCGGCGGTCATGATGTCGAGATTGCCGGCGTATTTCGGCAGATAGTCGCCGAGACCTTCCACTTCCATGAACACGGAAACGCGTCGGCCGTCGAATACGGGGCCGTTTTTCAGCGTGTAGCCGGGCACATATTGGCGCACCTCGTCGACCATCGCATGCACGGACGCGGTGATCGCGTCGACGTCGGGATCGCTCTTGGTCAAACAATGAATCGTGTCGCGCATGATCAGCGGCGGCTCGGCCGGGTTGATCACGATGATCGCCTTGCCCACCGCCGCGCCGCCAATCTGCTCGATCGCCAGTGACGTGGTGCGGGTGAACTCGTCGATATTCTTGCGCGTGCCGGGACCGACCGAACGCGACGACACCGTCGCGACAATCTCGCCGTACACCACGCGCTGCACACGCGACACGGCATGCACCATCGGAATGGTCGCCTGGCCGCCGCATGTCACCATGTTGACGTTCATCACCTGCTGGTCGTTCTGCGCGGCAAGGTTCACCGGCGGCACGCAGAACGGGCCGATTGCGGCAGGCGTCAGGTCGATCACGCGCACGCCGCGCGAGATCAGCTTGTCGGAATGCTCGCGGTGGACGTAGGCGGAAGTGGCGTCGAACGCAATGCGGATGTCGTCGGCGGCGAGATGCGGCAGCAAGCCGTCTATGCCGTCGGCGGTGGTCTTCAATCCCAGCTCGCGGGCGCGTGCGAGACCTTCCGACGCCGCGTCCACACCGACCATCCAGACCGGTTCGAGCACCGCGCTGCGGCGCAGCTTGTACAGCAGATCGGTGCCGATGTTGCCGGGCCCGATCAACGCGCATTTGATCTTGCTCATTCAATGCATCCTTTAGTGAAAGACGGTCAAGCAATCAGACGAAGCGCACCGAACAACCGCCGATGCCTTCGATATGCATCTCCAGCACGTCGCCGCCAGTAACAGGAATCAACGCCGCGAGCGAACCCGACAGCACGACCTCGCCGGCGAGCAGCGGCACGCCGAGTTCGCCGAGCGTATTCGCGAGCCACGCGACGGCGTCGGCGGGGTGGCCGAGCGCGGCGGCGCCGACGCCCTCCGCGACGCGCGCGCCGTTTTTGTCGAGCGTCATGCGGCAGGCGGCGAGATCCAACGCGTCGGGCGATACGCGCTCGTGGCCGAGCACGTAGACGCCGCACGACGCGTTGTCGGCGACCGTGTCGCCAATGCGGATCGCCCAGTCGCGAATCCGCGAATCGACGATTTCGAAGCACGCGCCGACGGCGTCGGTGGCGGCGAGCACGGCTTCGCGTGTCACGCCTGGGCCGCGCAGATCGTGTTTCAGGTAGAACGCGATTTCACCTTCGGCGCGCGGCGCGATCAGCGTGTCGATCGGAATCGCCTCGCCGGCGACGTAGTGCATGCCCGACAGCAAAATGCCGAAGTCCGGCTGATGAACGCCGAGCATGTTCTGCACGGCCGCGCTCGTCAGGCCGATCTTCTTGCCGACGACAGTCTCGCCCGCATCGATCCGGCGCGCGATGAAATGCTGTTGCACCCGGTAAGCGTCGGCGAGCGGCAAGCCGTCCGCGCGCGCGGAGAACGGTGCGATCGGCGCGCGGTCGAGCCAGGCGCGATAAAGCGTGTCGCCGAGTTCGGCGTGAAGGGTCGAGGTCATCGCAGTGTTGAATGGCTGGGTTAGAAGCGGGCCGTTGGCGTCACACACGAACTGAGTTGCAACGGCCCGGGCTCCCATGCGCCTGAAAGCGCAGGCGGGTTTAGTTGCCCGCGCCGCGAATCGCGTCGGGCGAGAAGTACGCTTCGGTCAGTTGCGAGCCGCGCGTAAGCACCGGCATCGGTTCCTGATTCGACAGACGGTCGGCGTAATAGGCGCCCGAAATCAGATCGTGATAGAACACCGCGGTCGAATAGAACGACCTGGCGTCGAACGCATACAGCGTCGGCGCGAGGTTCGTGCGCCACAGCGTGCCGCGTGCGTCGTAGTTGTCGGCGGCAACGGCATTCCATGTGTCTTCGTCGAGATACAGCACACGTTTCGCGTATTGATGGCGATAGCCGGACTTCAGCGTCGCCTGCAATACCCACACGCGATGCAGTTCGAAGCGCATGTACTGGGTATTCTCGTGACCCTTGGTCAGCAGATCGGTGTACTTGATCGACGGGTCCATCAGCTTGTAGTTGTCGTACGGCACGTAGACCTCGCGCTTGCCGACGATCTTCCAGTCGTAGCGTTCGCCCGAGCCGTTGAACAGGCGGTCGTCGTCGACGGTGCGGAAACCGCCGGGGCCTTCGGGCTGGTCGAAACCGAATTCGGGCGCCTGGCGCACGCGTCGCGTGCCGGGGTTATATGACCAGGTACGGCGCGTGTCGGAGCCTTCCTGGTCCCACATTTCATAGCCGGTGATAATCGTGCCGCGGTCGGACAGCGGCAACATGGTGGTCTGACGGAAGAAGCTCTTCGCGTTCAGTGCATTCTTCGGATCGAAATGGTCCGCGCTGCGCGGCCCGTAAATCGCGTATTGCACCTTGCCCCATGCAATATTGCCGTCCGGATAGACGACCGCCTGGTCGTAGGTCGCGGTTTCGCCTTCAATCGCCGACGCGAAGCGCAGATCCCACATCGCTTCCACGCCACTCTTCGGCACCGGGAACGGCGTGACCGGCGGGAAATCCTTCAGGCCGTTCTGGTCTTTCGTCATCGTCGTGTTCGGCGCGTACTGGCGAATGTCCTTGTACACGGCGTCGCCGTAGCTGAAATCGCGGTGGCTCGGATAGACCGGAATCTTGAACGTGTCGGGATATTTCTTCAGCAGCGCTTTTTCGCCGTCGGTCAAACGCGCTTCATATTGCTGCATGTTTTGCGCGGTAATCACGAAGAGCGGCTTCTCGCTCGCATACGGATCGGGGAAGCGTTGCCCCGCTTTATAGTCGACGCCTGGCGGCGTGCCGAACCATTTGCCGCTCCACGCGGGGATCGTGCCGTCGGCGTTGCCCGCGCGTTCGGCACCCATCGGCGTGAGGGGGCCTTCGAGTTTGGCGAGATCTTCCGGGCTGGTTTTGGCGAACGACGGGGTGCCTAATGAGGCAGCGAGCGCGGCGCCCACGGCGAACACGCAGACACGCAGGGCGGGATTGAAAATTCGACTCATGACCAAATCCTCTTGCAGTAAAAAGACGGCTGATTCAAAGGGTGATGCAGGTTCTGACGCACCGGCGCGTCATGTTGACGACGCGGGCCGGCGCGCTAAAGTCAGAACGGTCAGAACGAGTACTTCGCGGTGGCGAGTACATAGTCGCGATCGGCCAGCGGACGGTTGACCGGGTCCGGCGTGCCGAGGAACTTCGCGTAGACCAGCGCGAGCTGCAGGTTGCTCAGGCGCGTGAAGGTCACGCCGACCGTCACGCGGTGGTCGCCCACGCCGGTCATCGAACCGAGCGCGCCGGCTAGCGACGACTTGCCGGTGAAGTCGTCCGAGTAGGTGAGCGGCACGTCGACGTCCCAACCGTTGAAAACGTTCTTGTAGCTGAGCGTCCAGGCCACCTCGAACGCAGCGGCATTGCGCGTGTTGGCGAGCGTGGTGGAGCCGAGCAGCGGCGTGATGTTGCCGGCGTGAACATACGAGACTTCACCTACCAGCGTCTGCGAGGCGGCGAGGAAGGTCGGGCCGATCGAATAGATCGCGGACAGGTTCGATTGCCAGACGTCGCCGCGCGTGGACTGCGCGCCGAGCGGCGTGTTGACGAGCACGGCCGCGCCCTGGCGGTACGAGGTTTCGCCCGCGACGTTCACGCCGTTCAGATCGGTCGAGAAGCTCAGGCCGGTGAGCTTGATGTTGTCGAAGAACTTCTCCTGATACGACAGCGTGGGGAAGTACGTCGTCACGACACTGGGATTCATGTCGTTGTAGTGCAGGTAGTAAGCGCCGATCTCGGTGTCGCCGAGTACTCGCCAGCGTGCGCCGAGACCCCATTGGCCGCTATTGCCGGGACGACTGTCGGGAGCACGCGGGATCTGCACCCCGCCGGGTCCGATGATGTATTCAGCGCCTGGGCCGACCACGTCGGAATAGCTCATGTAGCTGCCCGGCGCACTCAGTTGATTCGGCTGGAACGAGAACTGGTAGTAGCCGAGCAGGCTGAAGTTCGGCGCGATCTGCCATTGCGTCGAGATCTGCGGCACCGGCAACAGAATGTCTTTGACTTCCGCGCCGGCGACGAACGATTTGGTCGCGTCGGCCGGGCCTTGCGCGCCCGCGATGTTCGGGAAGAACACGCTCTCGCCCCACGCCACGACCTGATCGCCGACCTTCACGTTCAGGCTCGTGCCGCCCAGTTTGAAGGTGTTGTAGACGTAAGCGGCGAGCAGTTGCGTGCGGCCGCCCGCCCAGTAGTTGGCCTGTTCGGTGAAGTTGTTGTACACGCCGCCGTGATTCACGGTGCCGGGCGCGTCGTTGTAGTTGGAGTGCTGATACGCCTGATCGTAGAACGTGTCGGCGCGGACGAAGACGCCCCAGTCGTCGTGCTTCAGGTTCACTTCGCCGAGCACGCTCACCTGGTTTTCAATCAGCTTGTTCTTGCCAAAATTGCGGTCGCCGTCGTCGCCGTTGATGTTCGCGGGCGTCAGCAGATTGCCGCTCGGCGCACGCGTGCGCATGCCCAGACCGTAACCGAGCGTGAAGGTGTAATCGAGCGTAGTGTCGACGCCGAGATTGACCGTGTCGCCCGCGTAAGCGGGTGCGACGGTTAGCGTCGCCGCTGTCAGCATGGCGAGTTTGCATGCCGCGCACACCGCGCGCAGTGCCGGTGCGCGCTCCTGTGTTCCGTTGATCTGCATCCTGTCTCCTCTGTGGTCACGTCTGAAATTTGTTGTGATCAGAGGTTAGGGGCCACGTGCAGGGCGGGAATCGTCAAAACGGACTAGTCGCTTGTCCTGGGGGGGCGCGGGCCGTGCGCGCGTGTGCTTTACGTGGTCGACTGGCGAAGCTGGCCGCTCGCGGCGAGAAAGGCCGGCACTTCGCCACCGCCTTCGAGAATCAGGTTGCTGCCCGATGCGTAGGTCGCGTGCGGCGAGGCGAGGAACAGGCAGGCGGACGCGATATCGGCGGGCTGCGCGAGGCGGCCGGCGGGAATCGTCGCGGTAATGCCGGCGAGTGCGTTGTGCGCGTCCGCCGCCGACGAGCCGGTGTGGCCGCTGGTGGCGGCTTCGGTTTCCACGAGACTCGGGCTCACCGCGCAGACGCGCACTTTCGGCGCCCATTCGACGGCGAGCGAGCGCACCGCATTGAGCAGGCCCGCTTTGGCCGCGCCGTAAGCCGCCGTGCCGGGCGACGCACGCAAGCCGCTCACGCTGCCGATGAACAGCAGTACGCCGCCTTCGCTTTGCCGCTGCATGCGTGCGTTGGCGCGTTGCGCGAGTTGCAGCGGCGCGAGCAGGTTCAGGCGGATCACCGCCTCGGTGAAGCGCGGCGAGGCGTCGGCGGCGAGTGCGAACGGCGCGCCGCCCGCGTTGTTGATCACCACGTCGAGGCGGCCGGTTTCGTGTTCGATCTGCGCGAGCAGGGCGTCGATCGCGTCGATGTCGCGCACGTCGGCGGCGATGAAACGGGAGGCTAAATCGGGTGCGTGTGCATCGGTGCGTCCGCACACATAAACCGTGGCGCCTGCTTCGACAAACGCCTGCGCGATGCCTGCACCGATTCCTTTCGTGCCGCCCGTCACCAGCACGACCTTGCCGCTGTAATCGAATCCCGTCATTGCCGCTGTCTCCATTCGTTCGTGTGGGGCCGATGGTAGGAGAAATGCGGCGGCGCCTCGTAGTCTGAAAAGACGATGCCGACGCTCGCCCGCGCGCCGATGATGGTTGCGCTGGTGATGTTCCTACCATCGGCCGCGCCGGAGAGCGCGGCGCGAGACCGCAACCGTGTTGCATGGACCGCAGTAGGCGCAGGAGCGCCGAGCCCGGTCGAAGGAGACAAGTGCGCATGACCGCAACGCCCACCGGCTTCCAGGAAGCCACACCGAAAGCCCGCACGCCTTCGGAAGCGCCCGTCGGGATTTTCACGGAGGCGCCCGGCGGCCTCACGCTCCATCACTTCGAAGCCGGCAGCGGCGCGCCCGTCGTGTTCATTCACGGCAGCGGACCCGGCGCAAGCGGCTTCAGTAATTTCAAACACAATTACCCGCGTTTCGCCGCGGCCGGACATCGGGCGATCGTGGTCGATCTGCCGGGTTACGGCGCGTCGTCGAAACCTTCGGACGCGCTCTATACGCTCGACTTCTTCGTCAAAGCGTTGCGCGCGCAACTAACCGCCAACGGCATCGGCCGCGCCACGTTGCTCGGCAATTCGCTCGGCGGCGCGATCGCGTTGCAATACGCGCTCGACTATCCGGACGACGTCGACAGTCTGATCATGATGGCGCCGGGCGGTGTCGAAGAGCGCGAAACGTACTTCAAAATGGACGGCATCCAGAAGATGGTGTCGCTGTTCACGAACCGGCAGATGAACCGGTTGACCCTGCGTCAACTGCTCGAAATGCTGGTCTACGACCGCAGCCTCGTGACCGACGCGCTGGTCGACGAACGCCTGCGCGTGTGCGAACAACAGCCGCCCGAAGTGCTGTCGACCATGCGCGTGCCGAATCTCACCGGACGTCTCGCCGAACTGCAATGTCCCGTGCTCGGTTTCTGGGGCAGCGACGATCGCTTCAATCCGGCCAGCGGCGCGATGCGTTTTCTCGAACACTGCGCCGACGCGCGCTTTGTGCTGATGAATCGCTGCGGCCATTGGGTGATGGTCGAGCATCGCGAGTACTTCAATCGCGAATGTCTGGAATTTCTCGCGGACAGGCGCGCCGCTTGAGGCATCCTGCAGGCTGCGGCGCTGCATAGATCGACGCGGTCCGGCAATCCCACTACAACACGAAGGAGACGGTATGGCATTTCCCCATCAACTGTTCGACATGAGCGGCAAGGTGGCCGCGATCACCGGCGGCGCGCGCGGCATCGGCGCACAAACCGCGCGCACGCTGGCGGCGGCCGGTTCGGCCATCGCGGTGCTCGACGTGCTGACGGAAGCGGGCGAGCAACTGGTCGCCGAGATCAACGAGTCGGGCGGCAAGGCGGCGTTCTGGAAGATGGACGTCACGCAGGAAAACGACGTGCAGCGCGTGTTCGGCGAAATCGCCGCGCGCTTCGGCCGGCTCGACGCGCTGGTGAATAACGCGGGCATTGAAGGCGCGAATCTGCCGACGCACGAAATGACGCTGCAGCAATGGCAGAAAGTCATCGACGTGAACGTGACCGGCGTGTTCCTCTGCACCAAGTACGCAATTCCGCACCTGCTGACCGCGGGCGGCGGGTCGATCGTGAATCTCTCGTCGATGTACGGGCTGGTCGGCGGACCGGACGTGCCCGCGTATCACGCGTCGAAAGGCGCGGTGCGTTTGATGGCGAAGACCGAAGCGATGCTGTACGCGACGCAGAACATTCGCGCGAATTCCGTGCACCCCGGCTTTATCCGCACGCCGCTGCTCGAAGAAGCCTTCGCCAAACTCGGCGACCCGGAGCAGATTTTCGCGCATATGAAAACGCTCGTGCCGCTCGCGAAGATCGGCGATCCGCAGGATATCGCGGCGGGCATCCTGTATCTGGTGTCGCCGGCCGGCCGCTATGTGACGGGCACGGAACTGGTGATCGACGGCGGCTACACCGCGCGCTAAGGAGGACGGATGAACACCAGTGAAACAATGAAGGCGCGTCTGCTCGACTATATCGAAGCGTTCAACGCGGCCGACGCCGCGCGCGTCGCGGCGCTGTTCGCCGATAACGCGACGATCGAAGATCCGGTCGGCACGCCGCTCAAGGAAGGCCGCAGTGAGGTCGACGCGTTCTACGCGTACGCGACCTCGGTGGGCGCGCGGCTTGAACTGATGGCGCCGCCGCGCGGCTCGCATGGCCAGAGCGCGTCGATCAGCTTTCGCGTGCATATCGCGACGCAGGACGGGCAGCCCGCTTATATCGACGTGACCGACGTGATGGATTTCGACGTCGCCGGCAAGATCGTGCGCATGCGCGCGTATTGGGGCGCCGACGATTACCACCTCACGGAGCGCGCGGCTTGATGCGCGGGCTTATGCGCTCAGGTCCGTGTTCACAGCCACACCGGCATTCACATCCGCATTCACGCCATGGCGCTCTTTGAGTTCAACGGCAAGCGGCCGCGCGTCGACCCGTCCGCGTATGTGCATCCCAACGCGGTACTGATCGGCGACGTGACGATCGGCGCGTGCTGTTATATCGCGCCGTTCGCGAGCCTGCGCGGCGATTTCGGCGCGGTGGTGGTGGAGCGCGGCAGCAATGTGCAGGACGGTTGCGTGCTGCACACGGGCGTCAATAACCACTGCTGGCTCGGCGTCGACAGCCATGTGGGTCACGGTGCGATCGTGCACGGCGCGACGCTCGAGCCGAACACGATGATCGGCATGCACGCGGTAGTGATGGACGGTGTGGTGGTCGGCGAGGCCAGCATCGTGGCGGCCTGCGCGTTCGTCAAGAAGGACTGGCGGGTGCCGCCGCGCGTGCTGGTGGCGGGTGTGCCGGGGCGCGTGGCGCGCCTGCTGAGCGACGAGGAGATTCGTGCGAAGTCGTCGGGAACGCGGATGTATCAGCAACTCGCGGCGGACTGTTTGCGCACGCTGCGCGAAGTGGTGTGACGGCGCGCGGTTCTGTGTTGCGCGCATGCCGCGCGAAATGGGCGTGCTACGTGTTGCCGCTTTGAACGCGCGGCTTTGCGGCCGGGCACCTTGCTGCCAGTGTCCGGCGAATTCGCCGCGGCCGACCCGCCAATCGGGCCGGCCGCGACTCTACCTGCTTCAGCTTTACTGCTTTACTGCTTCAGTACTTTATTGCTGTACTGCTGGTCTCCACCCGACGCCTGCCCCTACGACACATAGCCCTGCGCGACATTGATCAACTGCACGCGGTTGCGCACGTTGAACAACTGCCGCAAGCGGCGCAAATGGTAGTC